>DATEPX010000417.1:0-13259 GCA_035272945.1 Terriglobales bacterium | reverse complement strand
GGATGAGGGGAAGCCGACGCCGGCAGCAGAACCCCTCGGCTGACCTCCACCAAAACCCATCCAGAAAGCGCAATTTGTTCAAGCTACAAATGGCATACGGCCCATCCGCCTGCGGCGGGCGTCAGCCCGCCGCAGGCGGCAGACTTGCGAGCTTTTGCAACTGTGGCGAGCGGCGATATAGTTCGGTGTCTGGGCGTACGCGTGACAGAGGTACCGCTTGCAGCAGACCGTGAGACGCTGGACGCAGCTCTCCAGCGTCCGCGACTGTGCTTTATGGCCAGGAGGTGAGTCTTGAGCGACGATGTGCAGGACAAAAAAAAGGATCTTCTGCAATTGCTGCCAGTGGCAGACAAATCACATCTTAAGGGGCAGACACTCTGTTTTTCGACGCATGGACAGTGGCATTCCCGTAGAACCCGCAGCCGTTACGGACACGTCAGAAGATATCTGCGAGGTACAGCATTCGATCTGGAGTTGCGCCGGCTGTGAGAATGTCACTTTCGAGTACGAAATGCTGTTCCGTGACACCGAAGGTGATGGAGGGTGGAAATCCCACCACAGCCGACATTTCTCTGCACTCTCCAGAACCCAGGCCAAGGACTTCAGAATGCTAGGGCCGGAACTGAGCCGGCTGTATGGCGAGCTCCTGACGTGCTCCGACCATGACTGCTTGCTCTTATGCACAATCGCTCTTCGCGGACTGATCGAAGGGGTGTGTCGCGACAAGGGAGTGACTGGCAGAGACTTGAAGGACAGGATATCCGGCCTCATCAGATTTCTACCGAGCCCAAACCTGATTGAAGCACTGCACGGCCTGCGGCTCGCCGGGAATGACGCCGTTCACGAATTTCAGGCATTTACGCGAGATGAAGTGGACTCTGCCATCGAGGTGATGGAGGACTTGCTCAACTTCTTGTACGACTTGGACTACAAGGCGTCACAAATCCGGAAATCGTCAAAGATATCGACTCCCGATCCCACCTCGCATGCTTTCGGCGGCGAAACCGGCGGCGGATCGCTGTCTGATTTTGACGTGGAGCGACCGAAGTGAAGCAACGTGAGAGAGGACTAATGCCTATAGTGCAGCGAGAGAAAAAGGTCGAGAAAATCGCGGAGGTCATATCCGACGGGAAGACCGCCAAGGGCTTTACGGATAAGTTCGGAGGCGGTCCAACGCTCTATTTCTACCGGAAGCTTCTGCACGCCCGGCACCACGCAAGGGATGTCATGGATTTCGTAAATGACCGGCGCAATCTCGAGCTGTGCTATTGCGTGCTCGGGCTCTGGGGAATGAACACGCGGGGTGCACGTCTAAAGGAATTCGATAACTTTTGCGATGCAGTCGAAAGGGCGCGCAGCTGCTTGATTGAAACGGAATCGGTTGAAAAAAGGCGGATTCATTGATCCGCAGAATTACCGGAGAAAGATGCGGAAGCTGGCGGAGGAGTGCGGGCTGCCGAAGCTGACCTTTCAGGTGATCCGGCGCACGATTGCCACGCTGGCGCAGAAGAAAGGGACGCCCAAGGACATCCAGGGACTCTTGCGGCACTCGCGGCTGGCGACTACGACCGACGTTTACATGCAGGAGATTCCCGAAAGCGTGAAGGCGACGGTGGAAGCGATCAGCAAAGAACTGCGATTGAAGTCAGAAAGCGAAGAACGTTTTTGAAATTTCCGGCCAAGCGCGAAAAGCATGCCCTGCTAAGTTGTTGAAGGATTGGTGGACCTGGTCGGGTTCGAACCGACGACCTCTTCCATGCCATGGAAGCGCGCTCCCAACTGCGCCACAGGCCCACTAGGAAAGAGCGGCGTACAATGCCGTAGATTGATTTTCCCGCACGGGCTTCCGATAGTCAAACCAGGGTCGGCGAATTTTACGAATCTGTGGAAAATTAGTATTCTGAAACGCTGGTAAGTGCATCACAGCACGCAAAAAATGAAGATTTCCCTGATAAGTAGCGTATCGCTCTTTCTCCTACTGACATCGTCGATTCTCACCGCTGCTCAAACGACGCCTCTGCAACCAGCTTCTGATCAGCAGCCTGTCTCCTACGCTTCAGTCACCCAGGTGAACAACATTCTCAATCAAGTCGAACAGACCGCCCAATCGGCGCAGGTCGACCTGGCGCGCTTGCGCATTGACAAGTGGAAGACTGACTCCAACAGCAAGCGGCAGGCGCAGTCGAATGTGGAGGCCTTGTCGCGGAATCTGAAGACGGCGCTGCCAGAGGTTATCACGCAGCTGCGGAATTCCCCGGAAGACCTCTCCGCAACATTCAAGCTATATCGCAATCTTGATGCGCTGTATGACGTGTTGGGATCCGTGGTGGAGTCGAGCGGAGCCTTTGGATCGCGGGATGAGTACAAGAGCCTGGCCGCCGACATGGACACCTTCGAGAAAGCGCGGCGCGACTTGGCCGAACGCACGGAGAAGCTAACGGTTGCCAAAGAAGCTGAGTTGTCGCGCTTGCGGGCTCAACTGAAGGCCGCTGAGGCGGCGGTGCCTCCCAAGAAGATTGTCGTGGATGACACGGAACCTCCTCCAAAGAAGCCCGTCAAGAAAAAGGCACCGCCCAAGACAAAGCCGCCAAATCAGCCGCCTCCGCAGGCGCCACAGGATCCGCAAAACCCCCAGTAGCGGTCGGCCAGCTATTTCAGCACTCTGAGCAGGCTGCTGTAATCATCCGTCCAAAATTGCTGACCGCCCGAAATGGCAGTACCCGCGCTGGTTATCTGCTCCTTGGCCCGAAATCCTTGTGGGCTTGCCAGCAGAATCCAGGTTGCATGATGAATCCCGCGATGGGCATCTGGCGGGTTGTCGAATAGATACGCTTTCTTGTTCAGCGTTGCGGCTGCGGCCTCGACGACCGGCTCCAGGTTCAGATACTTGTTGGAAATGTGAACTGCCAGTATGCCGTCTGCTTTGAGATGCCGGAAGTAGAGGGCAAAGGCTTCGCGAGTCAGCAGGTGCACAGGAATGGAATCACCCGAGAAAGCATCCACGGCAAGCACATCAAAGGCCTGCGGCAGTTCTCGTTCCAGGGACAAACGCGCGTCGCCGAGGATGACTCTGACCTGGGCAGCCGAATCTAGCAGAAAGCTGAACTCGCTGTCAGCAATCTGAAGTACCAACGGATTGATTTCGTAAAAGACATAGCTGTCGCCGCTGCGACCGTATGCGGCAATCGTGCCCGCGCCCAGACCAATGACCCCGACGCGCAGGGGACCTTTTCCCCCAGCCGCCTTCAAGGCTACTCCGACGCCCGAACCCGGACCGTAGTAAGAGGTCGGCTCATGTCGCCGCGCCGGCGCCAAAAATTGCATTCCATGGTCAATGGTGCCATTGAGCAACTCGCGGTAATGAAGGTCCTCCTCCGCAGGGGGTCCGTACTGGTCCTTCATCCTCACGATACCTGGCGCAATGAGATCGGCCACCCGCAAGACTCCATAGAAATTGCGCACCATCAGGTGAGTGTGTGCCCTCTGGGCTCGCGCCGTCACTGCAAGATTGGCTATCAGGGCCACTGTCAGGGTAACCAGCCCCAGCCAGGCCGGTTTCGATCGCGCGCCATAGAACACACTGTCGGGATCACGGTGAAGCACAATCAGGACGAGCACCGCGCATGCAGCCATCGAGATCGGCAGTTCGTACCAGCCCGAGAAAAGCCTAGGCGCCAGGAGAGCGACAAATAGTGCCCCGATCGCCCCTCCTACGGACACCATGAAGTAGAAAGAGGTCAGGTGTGCGGGATGCGGCTTGAGACGAGCCAGCTCTCCGTGGCACACCATGCAGCAGATGAACAGACCTAAGCAATAAAGAGGAAGCAAAACGTAGAGTGGAATGCTGCCGTAGCCGGGTGCGAGAGCATAGGCCATTCCTCCCAACGCGAGGCCAAGCAGCCTGAGCCAAAGGCCTCGTCGGTACCATGCCGTGCCTTCAAAGCACAGGATGAAACTGAGCAGATAGAGGCTCAGGGGAATCACCCACAGGAATGGGACTGCAGCGACGTTCTGCGAGATGTGATTGGTCACACCGAGCAACAATGCCGACGCGCAGGCTGCCAGCGCCACCCATAATGACTGTGTTTTCCAATCTGGACGAGGAGTCTGTTCATGAGATAGCTCGCCAGCCGATTCGCCACGCGCACGCAGCGCGAGGAACGCACACAGGAACGCCACACCGCCATAGACGATGGACCATCCGACGGCCTGATGCACGCGAGAAACGGTCGGCTCGACCAGCAAGGGATAGCTCAGTAGACCCAAGAGCGATCCGGCGTTCGAAAGCGCGTAGAAGCGATAAGGAGAGACACCGGGGCGTGTCCGCGTGTACCAAGCTTGCAACAGCGGACTGGTAGAAGACAAAAGCAAGTAGGGCAGGCCGACGGTTATGGTCAGGAGCAAGAGAACACGCAGCGCCGGGTCCTCGGCTCCTGTGGGCTTCCAGGATTCTCTCGGCAAGATGGGCAACGAAAACAGGCTCAGGGCAAGAAGAGTGACGTGGATTCGACTCTGCACATGCGGCTGGAACTTATGGGAAAGCCAGTGAGCGTATAGATAGCCGAGCAGCAGGGCGCTCTGAAAGAAAAGCAGGCAAACTGACCAAACCGCCGCGGCTCCTCCCATCCAGGGAAGAATGATCTTGGCAATGATGGGCTCCACCTGGAATAAGAGGAAAGCGCCGGAGAAGATCGTGATGCCGTAGAAGAGGTTCGATGAGAAGCGGGCCTCGGGACGAACTTGCGGCATTCCATTCGCCCTAGCGGAAAATGCTACGTTGGTTGCGTCTTCAGTACTCACACTTAATTGCGCTCATGGCCCGGTTATGAGTGTAATAGGAATTATCGCCAACGATGCCCGGGTTTTAGGCGCGACGAGAACATGCGTGGTTGACAGCAATCACGCCGAACGCCGCGACGGCATAAACCACCGAATTTGTAAGCAAGAAAACGGATTCCTGTATCCAACCGTGGGCGAACCATTCCCCCGCTATGATTCCCGGTGGCAATGCATATAGGAAAAACGGTTTGGGCATCATCGGCAAGTCTCTATAGGGAAACACGCGGATTACGAGCGTCGGGAGGAACGTCAGCACCAAGGTTGTGCTTAGACCCGAAAGCAAAGAAATACAAATACGGCGTTCCGTTTGATTCAGAGCGGCCCCGATCCTTGTGTAGTCGAGAATCGAGGGAATCTCAAGATTACTGTTGCTAACAGGCGTCACGAGTGAGGGGCAGGGAAACTGGTTTGACTCGTTGTTGATGAGCCTAATCGGGATTATCGCCAAAGCTACTCTCACCACCACGGGACGTTTTGACGTCGAGGAATTCCAGTAAAAAGTTGAATGGGGTCACAGTCGTCGTCTACCGTAAACTCCTGACCGCCTTTCAGTCGACATGCTGGGAAGCAACCCGAGCGCCGACTCAGCGGCCTCGACCGATTGAGGGGGGATGCTCCGGCATCCCTTTTTAACTAATAAGGGAGGGTGGAGTCCCCTCATCGGGAACAGGCACCAAAGCGCTAAATCCTGGGGGTGCGGGGGCAAAGCCCCGCCGTCGGGCACCGCCCAGCACTCTCCTTCGACTACACAGTCGGAACACTCCATTTTTCGATTGCCGCGCAGCCAGACGGAACGAACGCGGCGCCACACCCAGCTTCGATCTTCTGAAGCGGGGCGCTCTTTCATAATGCATTGACCGTTGAAGGTCTCGGAAGCAAACGCCCGGACAGCGGTTTTAACATTGTGATCAGGTGTTGTTCCGGCTTACGAATTCAGGAAACACCTTCGAGGAAGCGCACCTCGCGCTCGACCGTACCTTCGAGGTGCTTCAAAGCGGACTGATATCGGGAACTCTCAGTAAACCTCGATTGCTTTCGCAGAACTGTCAAATTCGATCACGATGGATCGCTCTCTTATCCCGGCTTCGAACACCTTAACGGCTGTGCCGCGGGCAAGAAAACGTCCACCACCGGCTAGGATGGCAGCTTCGGCTGGTTTAGCATATTGAGCGACTGCGGCGCGATTTGAAACACTCCGATAGAACACAATCCAGTAGCCTTTGGCCATGATCTCTCCTTCGACGAGGCCCTGAGTCTACGCCCATTCTCGATTAACTGATGTAAACAGCGACCGCGCTTCAGAGACGGCACAAAGGTGGGCCAACCCTCCTAAGCCGCTGATTCTACACTTCTTATTCCGGGAACATACCTCGGGCGCGCGGGGTCTATGTAAGTAGCCGGTAGTCATGACATATTTTGTCGGCCCGATGGGCGCGCCGCAACATTCGAGAGAGTTTTTGCGCGGTGAAAATCCTATAATAGGGTAACGCCATGAAGATCATGGCGGGAGCAACCGCTTTGGGAGATCTCGCAAGCGCAATCGGAGTTCGCGCCCAGGAAGCCGCCGTTGTGGCGGAGTTAAAGGCAGGGTCGGAGGATGCCTACAACTGGCTGATCGGCGAATTTCACCAGCCGATCTACAGCCTGGTGTACCGCATCCTGGGTGATACGGCGGATGCCGCGGACACCACTCAGGAAGTGTTTTTGAAAGTCTTCCGTGGCATTGGGCACTTTCATGGCGAGTCCAGCTTGAAGACCTGGATTTACCGCATTGCGTTGCACGAGGCTTCCAATCGCCGCCGCTGGTGGTTCCGCCATAAGGTTCATGAATTGCCGATGGAGCCGCTGGAGACTGATGGCAGTCAGTTAACGAGGAGCGAGACTTTGGTGGATGACAGAGACTCGCCTTTCGACAGCGTTGCTCATAAAGAAGTGCGGGCCCGGGTGGAACAGGAACTGCGCAAGGTTCCAGAGCCGTATCGGACCACATTGGTCCTGCGCGATCTGGAAGAAATGTCGTACGAGGAGATTGCAGAAATCACAAATGTTTCTTTGGGTACTGTGAAATCACGGTTAACACGGGGGCGCGAGGCACTTAAACAGCGCTTGCTCCCCTACATTCGAGAGTGCGGCTCGGAACTGGGCCTACGCGCTCCGGAAGAAGCCCCGAAGACAAGACCAGGAAATCTTGCGATGGGGAGCCGGGAAATCGAGGTGACGTCATGACCTGTGCGGATGCCAAATCGCTGTTCTCGCCATATCTGGACGGCGCGGTCACGGGTAGCGAGATGCACGCTCTCGGTCGGCACCTCGAAGTTTGCCCGCCATGCCATCGCGAATACGAGGTTTTGTTGCAATCTCAGCGGATGCTGACCAGCCTCGGACGCAAGCGCGCACCCGCGGACCTGGCTCTCAAGCTGCGGGTTCTGATTTCTCAGGAAGCGGCTCAGGCCCGGCGCCCTCGCTTTGAGGGCTTCCGTATGCGGATTGAGAATGCGATCAACGCCTTCATGGTTCCGGTTACGGCAGGCCTGCTTGCAGCTGTCGTGATTTTCGGTGTGCTGATGGGATTCCTGGCAGTGCCGGACCAGGCGCTCGCCAACAGCAAAGACGTGCCCCTGATGCTTTATAGCGATCCCGAAATGTTGCCTCCCGAACTCCAGTCCTCTGCTTTCGCGATGACAGCCGGATCGGTGCACTCGGATTCGTTGGTCATCGAGGCGGTGGTCGGCTCGGACGGCCGGGTGCAAGATTACCGCATTCTCTCCGATCCCAAAGAGTCGGAAGAAATGCTGCCCCAGGTGAAGAACATGCTGATCCTGATGAAGTTCCGTCCGGCCATGTCGCTGGGGCGGAACACCACGGGGCGGGCCGTGCTGTCGTTCTCGAAGATTAGCGTGAAAGGGTAAAAGGGTAAAAGATCAGTGGTCAGTGGATAGTGCTCAGTGGACAGCAAGGCGGAAGTGCTGACCACTAGCCACCGACCACTGGCCCCCACTGGCCACTAACCGTTGACCCACTTTCCCGAACCTCTTAAACTTAGACAGTAGCCCCCATCCCACCCGGCCTTTCAGGAGGTTTTCCCTGGGTTTCTGGCTTCGAGGCGCGGTTTACGCGGCTTTGCTCGCGCTGATGGGCTCAGTGTGCCTGGCGGAGGATACACCCAGAGTCACACTCGACACCAGTGAAACGCTGTTCGCGGTGCTGACGGCGATCAACACATGTGGCTACGACCAGGAACTTGGCGTCTCTGAAGCTATTCGCAGCCAGGTGCGTTCTGAGGTGGCCAGAGCTATCTCTAGTTCTGCAGAGACTGCAGCGGCTAGCAGCGAATTGTGCCGCTTCTCTCAGGAGCACTCGCAGCCGGACGCCTCGCGTGAATTGTCGCAATACATTTCCCTTGCGCTGGTTCTGGAGGGTCCGCCCAACTTCAATCCCAAGGCTAAGCAAGCCGAACTTCCGCCCGATGCGGTTCGCGTGCTCGGTATTGGCCCGCTGTTGAAGACGTTCTATGAAAAGACCAACCTGCACCAGATCTGGCTGGGTCATCGGAATCAGTATGAAGCACTGGTCGAGCGCTACCACCAGCCGCTTTCCAAGATGATGTTCAACACCGACATCTACTTGAAGCTGCCGACTTCCGGTTACTTGGGACGACAATTCATCGTGTACCTGGAAGCAATGGGCGCGCCCAGCCAGACCAACGCGCGCGTCTATGGTACCGATTATTTCGTGGTCATTTCCCCCATCGGCTCTTCTCTGAAGATGGAGCAGATCCGCCATACCTACCTGCATTATGTGCTGGATCCGTTGGCGATGAAGCGCCCCGAAGCCATGAAGCGGCTGGGATCGTTGCTCAACGCGGTCAGAATGGCGCCCATGGACGAGAGTTTCAAGAATGACATTTCCCTGCTGGTAACCGAGTCTCTGATTCGTGCCGTCGAAGCGCGAACCCTGGGATCGGGGAAGAGCTTTGAGGAGCGGCGCGAGGAAGCAGTTGAGAAATCGATGGAGCAGGGGTACATTCTGACTCGCTATTTCTACGACGCGCTGGCGAAATTTGAGAAGGGGCCGGTAGGGTTTCGCGATGCGTACGGCGAGATGCTGAACGCGATCGATGTGCGCGGAGAAGGCAAACGAGCGGGCAACATCGAGTTTGCGGGGCAAGCCTCTCCTGAGGTTTTGTACATACCGCGGCACGGTCCCGACCAGTTGTTGCTGACCGCTGAAAAACGGCTCTCGGCCGGCGACCCGGCGACTGCAGAGAAACTGGCGCAGCAAGCCCTCGACGAGCAACGCGAAGACCCGGGCAGGGCCCTATTCATTCTGGCGCAAGCCGCCACCATGAATCGTGATTTGCCCGGAGCTCGCGAGTACTTCCAGCGCGCGCTGGATGTCGCCAAAGAACCCAAGGTAGTAGCCTGGTCCCACATTTACCTGGGAAGAATTTTTGATTTACAGGAAGAACGCGATGCTGCCGTAGGTCACTATCGGGCCGCCCTGGCGGCGAGCAATTCTCTGCCGGAAGCCAAAGCCGCGGCCGAAAAGGGTCTGCAGCACGCCTACGAGCCGCCTGTAGCTCCGCAACCGGAATCGTCCGATAAGTGAGGCGGCAGGAATTTTGGTTGCGACGACAAGTCACACTGAAAAGGAGAATTCATGAAGCGAGTAGCCATCACGGGCGCGATTCTGGCGGTCGCCTCTTTCACGTTCGCGCAGGCAGGTGCGACGCAGTCGCAGAATCCGCCCGCGGGACAGCAAAACACGGCGGCAAAACCCAACGCGCCCGCCCAGGAAACTCCGCCCAAGCACCCGCCACAAGCCAAGACCCAACCCGAATTTGACGCGTTCAAGGCCGCCAGCGCCAATACCGATCCCGCCGCGGTCGAGAAAGCTGCTGACGATTTCGCAGCCAAGTTCCCCGACAGCGAATTGCGCGTCATCCTGTACAAAACCGCGATGCGCGGTTATCAGAACGCGAACAATGCCGACAAGATGCTGGATATGGCGCGCAAGGCTCTGGCCCTTGATCCTGATGACCCGGAAGCTCTCGTCGATCAGGCTGAGGTGCTGACCGAGCGTACCCGGGACACCGATCTCGACAGGGACCAGCGCCTGGATGAAGCCAGGAAGGCGGCGGAGCGCGCCTTGCAGACCATCGACACTGACATCGTATTCCCGGCGGGAACTCCGCCCGACAAAGTCGACGCTTACAAAAATTTGCTGCGGTCCAGCATTTACTCGATTCTGGGGACCCTGGAGTTCAATAAGAACAACTTCATGGCGGCGGAGACCGACTTTCGCAAGTCCATTGACGCCTACCCGCAGCAACCTGATCCCGTCACGGTCCTGCGGCTATCGCTTGCCCTCGATCGGCAGAACAAGTATCCCGAGGCCTTGAACTACGCCAATAAGGCGGTAGAACTCACACAGGACGGTAGCGGCGCGCACACGCTGGCGATTCGCGAGCGGGATCGGCTGGTGCAATTGACGGGTGGCAAGCCTGCGCCCCCCCCGCCCACAGGAGCCGCGAATCCACCGCAGAGCACAACCACGCCGCACTGAGTGATGATGCAAGGAGAAAAGCGCCGCGTTTAACACATGAAGTCACGAGATATTAGCGCTCTGGAGGAAACTCTCGGCTACCGCTTTCGGCATCCTGAACTGATCCAGCAGGCGCTAACCCACAGTTCCCAGGCCCGGGAGATGGAAACTGCACATCCGGGGGTGGCGGCTCGTATGGGTGATAACGAGCAGCTGGAATTTCTCGGCGACGCAGTTCTGGCTCTGGTCACCAGCCAGGAGCTGTTTCAGCGCTTTCCGGGATTTCAAGAAGGGGAGCTCTCTAAATTACGCGCTCATCTGGTCAGCGAACGGCATCTGATCCGCGTCGCCCAGCAGCTGGAACTGGGACACTACATCCGCCTGGGGAGAGGCGAGGAAAAGAGCGGCGGCCGCAGCAAGACCGCTCTGCTGGTGGATGCCTTGGAGGCAATCCTGGCGGCTATGTACCTGGACGCTGGCCTGGAACTGACTCGCCAGTTGGTTCTGCGTTGGATCGTCACCCCGGAACTAGAACGCATGGACCTGGAAGGCAGTGCGGCGCTGCCCATTACCGATTTCAAATCGGCCCTGCAGGAAGCCCTGCAAGCAAAGGGCTGCCCGCAGCCTTCCTACCTCCTGGTGAAAGAGGAAGGCCCGGAACATAACAAGTTGTTTACGGTGGAAGTTCGCCTGCGCCCTCCCGGTTCCCAAAGCAAGGCGGAAGTGGTTGGGCGTGCAACCGGTTCCACCAAAAAGAGGGCTGAACAAGACGCCGCCCGGCAGGTCTTGGAACACCTGTCGACCGAAGCTGAGCCACCCAAAGTGGCATCTAAAGAGAAGTCTCGTGCCGGAAACTGAGCCCATCGTCGAAAATAACGAAGTCGCTCCCTCGGCTCCGGTCGTTCCACATAAGACAGAAGAGCCGGCGGCGGGATGGGTTGCGTCCGTGCAGTCGCTGCTGTCAACGGTGGTGATTGCCGTGTTCGTCATCACCTTTGCCGTCCAGGCCTTCCAAATTCCTTCCGAGTCAATGGAAAACACGCTGTTGATCGGCGACTACCTCTTGGTGAACAAGCTGCGCTACGGGGGAAGCGTTGGCAATTGGGTTATGCCCTACCAGCAAATCCGGCGCGGCGATGTTGTTGTTTTCCACTATCCGGTAAATCCAAGCCAACATTTTGTGAAACGCGTAGTGGGCGTCCCCGGGGATCACGTTCGCCTGATAAAACGCCAGGTATGGGTGAATGGGCTTCCGCTGAAGGAGCCTTACGTGCGCTACAGTTCCCCAATCCATGATGTCTACCGCGATGATTTTCCCCAAGTCGATTACATCGCGCCTGGCGAGGAGTCGCTCTGGTTCAAGCAACTGAAGCAAAGCGTACAGCACGGCGAACTAGTGGTTCCGCAGGGCAAGTATTTCGTTATGGGCGACAATCGCGATGAGAGCCTGGACAGCCGTTATTGGGGTTTTGTGCCACGGGAGAACATCATCGGAAGTCCTCTGCTGATTTACTGGTCGATCCGCGATCCGGACAATATGTATCCCGGAATGACTTCCCCGGGTGCTAAACTCTTTCGTTTCGCCTACATCGTCACCCACCTGTTTCAGATGACTCGCTGGGACCGCACGTTCCGGCTGGTCAATTAATTTCAAGGTCTGTGGAAAGAACACAAAGTGGCCAAGAAAGAAACGCAGAAGCCGGAAAAACAACGGGAAACGACTGTCGAATTCCTCGCCTCACTTGCTTCCGTGCTGGTCACGGGTCTGTTCATCATTACCTTTATCGTGCAGGCGTTTGAGATTCCCTCTCCTTCGATGGAAGACACGCTGCTGATCGGGGACCATGTCTTCGTGAATCGTATCCAGTTTTCGCCGAAAACCGAATGGACGAGACCGGTGATTCCATATCGCAATGTGCGGCGCGGAGATATTGTTGTGTTTCTTTCGCCGGCGGAAGCTGGGTTGTATGTGGTCAAACGGATCATTGGAATCCCCGGCGATCGCATTCACTTGCGCGATGGAATTGTCTACCGCGATGGTCAAAAGCTGGATGAACCTTACGTCCGGCATAAGATGGGCGACTACAATCCCTACCGCGACAATTTCCCGGCGGTTCCTCCCGAATATTCCAATGCCTCGCCCACCCCCGAGTGGCAGGTAGCCTTGCACCAATACATCCAGGGAGACGACATCGTGGTGCCGCCGGAAAGTTACTTTGCTATGGGCGACAACCGCGATGTCAGCTTTGACAGCCGGTTCTGGGGCTTCATTCCCAGCGAAAATGTGATCGGCCGACCCATGTTCATCTATTGGTCGTTCGAGACGCCGCCTGACCAGTACAAGCACACGGCAGCCAGCGAGCGCCTTGGCTTTCTTGCCCACGTGGTTCTTCACTTTTTCGACTTGACTCGCTGGCGGCGGACCCTCAGGGTAGTGCGGTGAAAGGTTCTCGATCCCAGCGCCGGCCGTTGCTCTTCTGCGCAATCATTCTCCTGGCATTGTTCATTTACCGTCCTGGGGCGAATGGCCTTCGGAAACGGATCGTGAACTCGGTGGGCATGGCGCTGGGTCGCAAAGTAGATGTGGATTGGGTGAAAGTTCGGATTCTGCCCCAACCCGGCTTTGACCTGGTGAACTTCGTAGTCCACGACGACCCGAGTTTTAGCGCGGAGCCCATGCTGCGCGCCCAGGAAGTCACTGCGGCTCTGCGCCTGCGTTCTTTGCTGCGTGGTCGTTTCGAAATCGGGCGCCTCAGCTTGAAGGAACCCAGCTTCAATCTCGTGCGCCGCGATGATGGACACTGGAACGTCGAGTCGCTGCTCGAGCGAGCAGCCCATACGCCGGTTGCACCGACCAGCCATACCAAACCCGAGGC
>DATEPX010000416.1:0-21198 GCA_035272945.1 Terriglobales bacterium | reverse complement strand
CTTGCTGTCGAGCCAGTCCACATCCGACCAGCGCAGGGCCAGGCATTCGCTGATTCGCAGGCCCAGGCAGACACTCAACAAGGCAATCGTGCGAAAAGGTTCTGCGAGCTTCTGTGCAAACAAGCGGGCCCGAGTTCGCCTAGTAGAGGTGGATGGAGATCCTGGAACCTTCGCACAATCGGTTTCGGTTCAACCAGTCGTCTCGCCAGGATTCCGGCCAACAGGCAAGCGAGCGATGATGACAGTGCCCTTGCCGGTTGTTCGAGAGCTGATTTCTAAGTTACCACCCAACTGACGGATTCTTTCTCGCATTCCGCGGATTCCGACCCCCGCCTTCCCAGGCATTTCCATTTCCGACCGCTTGCGCGTCGATATCCCTTTGCCTTCGTCCTGCACTTCTACGCGGAGCTCGTGATTGACCTGCGAAATCATGACCCTGGCGACCGCACTCCCGGAATGCCGGTGGATGTTTGTGAGACACTCCTGCACCACCCGGAAAATCGTAGTCTCCACATCGCTTGAGAACCGTCCGAAATCATCTGGAATTTCCAAATCCGTTTTGATCTTGCTCCGTTCCGCGAACCCCTCAAGGTAGAGGCGGAGAGCGGATGAAAGGCCGACTTCGTCGAGCAGCGGCGGGTGCAGCAAATGAGAAATCGTCCGGACTTCTTTGGTGAGTTCGCTTATGAGCTCCAGACTTTCTTTAACCACCCGCTCAGGATCAGGAATCCGGTAGGTGCCATCGGCGAGGGGGCTCAGTATCATGCTTAAAGCGGCGAGCGTCTGTCCCGCGCTATCATGCAGTTCCCGAGCAATGCGCCTTCTCTCTATATCCTGCAACCGGAGCAACTGGCCGGACAACTCTCGAAGACTTAATTCTGCCTGCTTGCGTTCCGTAATATCGCGAATTGCGCTGATAACGAGCACTCCTGCGTCTGTCTGCAACGGGCTAAGGCTGATCTCTACCGGAAATTCGCTGCCACTCTTGTTTAGTCCATACAACTCCAAGCCCATCCCCATGGGTCGCACTCGAGGATCGTTGAAGAAGCGAGTCCGATGGTCGGGATGCTTCTGCCGGAAGCGCTCCGGCACGAGCGCTTCCAGCGCGTGGCCCAAGAGTTCTTCTCGGCTGTACCCAAACAGTTTCTCGGCTTGCGCGTTGGCGAGGACGATCGTGCCCGTGTCATCCACGACCAATATCGCGTCCGGCGCCGCTTCTAGTAAACCCCGAAACCTCCGTTCGCTCGCGGTGAGCTGCGAGCGTTGAGCGGCAAAGCGGCGATCGAAAGCCGAAGTGACTACCGCAACACCCAAAACCAAAAGAGTGACAGAGCTGACTCCTGTAAAACCCAGCGTTGAGGTACTCACGGCATGAGCGGTATCAGGAATAATGTTTGATGGTGTGAACCGGGCCGCCGCCATACCGGTGTAGTGCATGACGGGTATCGCCGCGCCCATCACGACCGCGCTGCCAGTCTTCAATAAAGGCGAGGATTTTTCGTCTTCTCGAAAGCGAAACGTAAGCCACAGCGCGATGAGTGAAATCACGATCGCCGACACGACGGACAAGCTCAAAAGCATCGGGTCGTAGGAGCATGTTGCTGGCAAACGCATAGCCGCCATGCCCGTATAATGCATGGTCGAGATGCCACAGCCCATGATGGCAGCGCCGGCCAATGCCCGCGTCAAACCCATCTTCCGCCGGCTGACCACGAATAGGGCGACTGCAGAGGCAAAAACAGCGGCTAGCAGCGACAGCAACACCGTGGGCCAGTCGTACGAGACCGGGACGGGCAGGCTGAAAGCCAGCATACCGATGTAGTGCATCGACCAAATCCCCAAGCCCATTGCCGTGGCTCCGCCAGCGAGCCAAGCCGAGCGGACTCGACCACTTGCGGCTGTGATTCGCCCTGCCAACTCAAGCGCGGCGTACGCCGCACAAATTGCAATGACGACCGAAAGCGCTACCAGACGGTAATCGTAAAATCCAGTCATCGTTTTCCTTTTCAGGCATCCGCCGCGCTTTCTCCATCACGTCAGACGCATTTGCTGCGACTCAATCTGGCGTTGTGACCCCTGTCAGCGAAAGAAGTGTCGACGGATCCCCGGGGCTGCAAGACGGGATTGCTCATGAGAAAAAAACTCGCCTATGATAATCGTGTCACAAACCCCAGAAAAACGGCAGGTCTTTCTCGACTCAGACGCGGGATGACCTGTCGACGGGATCGTCCACTCGAACTCCGAGAAAGTCAGATCAAAGCACAATCTGTAGGGCTACCTGAGGGAAGGGGATACCCACGTGCACTAGATCCCGGCATCAGCGCCATCATAAAGAGGCTTGACCAGAGTATTGAAGCGACATTAGAGTGCGAGTAGGGACTTACCATGAAACAACCCTCTGTGACAGGCACAAGAACCTGCAAATGATTCCTTTCTCGCTCGAATACCCAGGCGGTACGGTTTCTGGGCATGTGTGCCCGGTTCCCGGCTGCAGTCGTCACCACACCGAGACCGGTTATTTCGATTTGGCGGACGGAAAAAAGGTACGGGAAGGGAAAACGCTGAGAAGCACGATAACCTTAGCGAGAGTCGAAATTCTCAAGGCGATAAGAGCAGGAGCGTAGGAGCGGCTTCGAAGGATTTACCGTCGCACTCTCAACAACATCACGCCGCAAAGCAGCAGCAACTTCTGCATCGGTACGTTGCAGGCAAAAGCCAGCGTACACAACCGGTATCGCTAGATGAGTCGCCGTTCCCATTCGCTAGGCCGTTGAGAACGGGCACTCTAATCTGCGGGCGTGCGCGAATGGTTCCGGAATTCCGTACCAGCGGCGGAGTATAGGCCGCAACCCAGCGAACCCGGTGCTCTTAGTCACCGGGCTGCCCGCATTCGGGCGCCGAACGACTCTTGCATGGTCCGTAGCAGGGCCGTGCGGCTTATTACTTGATTCACATTCGTCATGCCCCCGCAGCACACCGCCTTGACGCTAATCACACATTCCGGTGAAGAGCCAATTCTTGGTACCCGGTGAATGGTTAGTTGCGCCCTGTGAGATTTCAAGCAACCCAATACTGCCCAACGAGGAACGCGACTATTGGCTCTTGAGGAGCGACCGGACGTGCGCTTCCTCTACCATCGGGAGCGCAGCACCATGCCCCAGGCAAGTGTAAGCGTTCACTTGGTTACCTCCTAGCTTCGCCGTGGGCACACCGGAGACCCGATCCCTATTCAAACAGAAAATGCCCCGCTGATTTTTCTCGAACCTAGGGGACTGAGCCCAAGCCACATCGTTGCGCCCTGGAAACCGGACACCCATCTTGTTCCCTTTGACTTTTCCGCCCTTGAGGACGAATGGCCCGACCTCGGTCAACGCACTCGCGGTGGAGAATTTGCCCAATCCGCACGATGACTTAACATATCACGCTATATCACGCTGCATTTGCTCGGGTGCCCTCTTCAATACGGCGGGCTGGAACGGAAACGTGATCTGGTCGCCGATACCGACGTACCTTGCAAGCAAAGGGGAGACAAGAAGCTGGACGGCCACGCAATCACCCTGATTGCGTGATCGGCGGCCGTTATGACGCGGAAGCAATCGGCAAGGCTTACGAGTTCGCGGGATTAGGCCTTGCCTCGCCAAGCGAAACACCGAACAGGGAGCGGCAAAGCGGCGATCGAAAGGCGAAGTGACTACCGTGATGCACGCTAACCCCCAATTTGAAGAGTACTTCGACCCGGGATTCGCACAGGCTCCTAAGGTGTTCCCCCGATTGCTTCAGATTCCGTTCGGGTTTAATGTTCCGCCACTCCAGCCGAGCCCGCTCCCCCGCGTGCTGAAGTGAGTTCGATCGCGTTGGTTCCCGGTTCCGATCCCGAAGGTCAAGTTAAGTTGTTTTTTCTAATCTAGGCAAGTTGATCGCCTGGATCACTCAATCCATTCCTCCCCTGCAAGAGTTGTTGAACGCATTGCTGCGGCTTCAGTCACTCCTCCCCCACAAGTCACGGCATACAGGAGGTAGAAGCTGTGATCGGTCTTTTTCGCGGTCCCTACGCGCCAGACAAGCACGCCGTGAAAGTGATCTCAATGTTGAGAAAAGATCAATACAACGAGGCGGTCAATTTCGCAAAGTCTCACGGGTTCGATCTCTCCACGATGCAGTACGAACCGACCAGCGGTCCTTTGAAGTCCAACTGGCCGGATGTGGTCGAAGCTCTAGAGGCTCTTAAGGAGGCAGCGTGCGTCCCCTCGAACATCTAACAGAACAAGAACTGCTGGGAGCCATACGCACATATCAAAACGGCGCAGCTGACGAATTCTACGTACGCTACAACGGCCTGTTCTATTGGACGATGAGGAACAACCGGCGCTGGAACGACAACGACGACGTGGTCGCCGAGGCGTACGTCAAAGTCTTCCAAATGATACGCAACTTCTCCCCGGCGCTTGAACGCTGGTCGCTTTCTACTATCATCTCCCACACCGTACGGTTCGCTTACTGGTGCTCCTGCAGGCAGCGCAAGCGTCAACTGGACACACTCGTTTCAACCACGCGTCCGTCCGACATCGACGACGCTGGCCAAACTCGAGAACTGGACAGAGCCGAATCAATTCAAGAAGACCCTTGTTTTGCTACCATCATCAACCGCGTGACTGCGGCAAAACTGCTCCAGCAATACACACCTCGCCATCAGCAAGTCGCGGTTCTCGCTTTTGCCGATGATGGGTACAGTCAAAATCAAGTAGCGCGTGCTTTGGGAATCTCCGAACCAAGAGTCTGGCAATGCATTTCTCGAGTTTGTCCACGGGGTGATTTGCCGACTGACGGTCCGCTATGCAACTTGGTCAAGCCTCGTGATCTGAGAATCATTCATCTCGTGGCCAGCGGCAAGGGCAGGGAACGGGTGGCCCAGGAGATCGGAGTCAGCAGTGCGCAGGTGGCGGCGAACTACCTCAAGGAGATCTACCGACTTACGGGAACACGGTCGTTACTGACGCTGGGGATTCGATATGCCCGCGAGTGGAAGAAAGGCCTGATTCCAGACGCACCATCGATAGGAGTACCTGACGGCGTGATCGACAGGAACCAGCTCTCCCCCATAAAGCGACAGGCATTAGATCTCCTGATGGAGGGGCTGGAGAACAAGGAGATCGCGAAGAGGCTTGGAATCTCCCTCAGGACGGTGAAGGGGTATGTGGCCCAGTTCATGGAGATCACGGGTTTGACTGATCGAGTCCGCATTGTGGTGAGAGAGATTATCAATCAACCAGTTCTGGTCAGCTAATCCCCCGGGGAACCATCCCTTCATTTGGATACAGCAACCGAAGCAGAGTTTCCTGCTCAACCATCTAGCGTCTCCTGAGGGACGTACGGGTGAGAGATCCACCGCACTAGTCACTTTATGCCTTTTCGTTTTGGCCGCGGCGCAAGCGTTCGCGGATCCCAAGTTATCGCCGGAGCTGTGGCGATCATAATCTCGCTGACGGAAACTACCAACGTCCTGAAGGTCTGGGGCAACATCTTCCTTCTCTCCTATCCTTACTTTGTTGCTAGTGCGGCCATTGCCGGAATCGTGTCGGCTGCATCGGAGCGGATAGGTTGGCAAGGCCCCCTACTTGTTCTGCCAGTGATGTTTGGCGTGTACCATTCCTGCAAACGCTACTTCACAACCGATACGGGGGCGGCTCCGGCGGCGCTCGCAAGAGCCAAGGTTGCATCCGCTTCCTAGAATAATCAGCTAACGACGGCTGCATCGAAGGCGAAGCCGCTTACTACGGTGTCCAGTCAGACTGTATGGGGCGCGTCCTCCGAGTGCAAACTCGGCGAGTTGTTCGTTCGCCTCCTCTAACCCAAAACCGGGCAAGTGCTGCGCGAACGCGTGCGCCAAAAACGCAGTCTGGTATCGCATCGAACCCGAAGATCACTCGCAGCGAATGCTGCCGCGTACCTCCCCAACTGCTGTGGCGAGTGGGCCGCGCAGGCGTGCATATCCGCGCTCTGCGAAGCGCGAGACAGCCGCATGCCAGGTCCCCGCTCCGATCGAGCGGATTATCCGTGACCACTTTCAGTGCTCTGCCTTCGGGAAAAGCGACGGCGAGGACGAGCGGTGGCAATTAGCGCGCAGTCCCCGAACTCAGGCCGACTTCGTCTCCGGCGCGGGAAACGGAATGACCTTGCCGCATTGCTCGGGCGGAATCCATTTCGCGACTCTTAGGAACCCGGCCGGCAAGTAGAACTCAATTACTTTTGCCATCACCACTCCCAGTGCCAATTGCATCGGATGAGCGATCCAGTCCGCGCGTAGTTCAGGCTTGCAAATTGCCGGCGAGCCGGCGGTTTTCTGCAAAGATCACATTCTGAAGATGCTGCTGAAAACTGAGCTGCGGCTCGTCAGCGAACTGATCCGGATAGGAATCAATAGCTAGGATGTAGATGTTTAATTCGTGGATGGGTCCTTCGTCTCCTGGGTAATCGAAACCACCCATGAGATCGGTCCTCGTTGTATGCGTAGCCATGGCAACCTCATTTTCAACATCTCACCAACAGAAGGGGTGACCGGGATTCGATCGGGGAAGGGACTGGAGTTGTCTGGGGGTTGGGTTGCCGACACGCTACTGACTTTAGCCGCACGCGTAAATGGCACTTACGAGCCATAACTCCTCTTTTTGTCGGGCAAGACTCGTGGCTTCGTATTTTCTGGAGTGCTTCCGGAATACTGGCTGCAGTTTTGAGTTGCGTACAATTATCCTAAGCCGGGTGAGTAGGCCGATGGAATTGCACCACCGGCCTCTCGTAGAACCGAGCGTGAAGCTCTCGCCTCACTCGGCTCCCATCAGGCAAACGCACCAATCATTCCGAGCTGCCAGTGTACGAGGAGATCCGCGCGGGTCTGAGCCAGTCGTTGCAGGAACTGGCTCGCGGCGATCGTGCGGTGTTTAAAGCGCTTGAACTTACGCATGACCCAGGCCAGGAGAGTCTGATTGACATACCTGTACAGGGGATACAGTGCCGAAGGGGTATACCGCCCGTAATATTGGATCCACCCCCGCAGGAGAGGATTGAGCTTGCGAGCGATATCCTGCAGCGACAGTTGTGTCTGACATCGTAATTTCAAGTCCCGAATCGTCTGCCGCATGGCTTTCATTGCCGAGGAACTGACTGCGGGAGTAAACCCGCAGAACCGTATCTTCGTCCCGCGACGTTGGGCTCGACGGGGACGAAAGCAATACCCGAGGAAGTCAAATTGCACGTTCGGATAATTGCTTTTAACGTTCCCGTTCTTGCAGTAAGCGACTCTGGTCTTCGTCGGATGCATCTCCAGGTGGCACTCCGCCAATCGAGCTTGAAGCTCGCCCTTAAGGTTTTCCGCTTCCTGCTCAGTACGGCAGTGCACCAGCCCGTCGTCTGCATATCGACACCACGGGAGGTCAGGATGTGTCCGTGCCATCCAGAAATCGAACGTGTAGTGCATGAAAAGATTGGCCAAAATTGGGCTTACCACACCACCTTGTGGGGTGCCGCGGCTTCGCTCAATCGTGGTCCCATCTTCCTGCACCATGGGCGCCTTCAACCATCTTTCGATGTACAACAAGGCCCACTTACACGTAATGTGTTTCCGGACGGCTCGTAGCAAGAGCTCATGGTCGATGTTGTCGAACAGGCCCTTGATGTCGAACTCTAGAACCCACTCATACTTCCAGCACCGCTCTCGCGTAGTCCCGACGGCATCCAGAGCCGATTTATTCGGCCTGTAACCGTAGGAGTCTGCCAGAAAGATTGGGTCTAGGATCGGCTCAATCACCTGCTTGACGACCATCTGTGCCACGCGATCGGCTACGGTGGGCACACCCAAAATCCGCTCTCCGCCACTCTTTTTGGGAATGGCGACGGCGCGCACCGGCGGTGGAAAGTAGGTTCCCGAGCTCATCCGGTTCCAGATCTTGTAGAGATTCCCCGACAAGTCAGTTTCGAACTGCTCGATCGACTGCCCATCCACACCAGCCGCCCCACGATTGGATTTGACCGCTTTATACGCTTCGTACACCAAGCGTTTATCGATTTTGAATGGTTTGTCTGTCGCATGTATCGAGGTCATCCTGTCTCCAGTTGTTTCGGTTATGCGACCGCCTGACCCGACCCCTTTGCTCCAGCCCCATTACAGGGCCTTCATCGCTATTACGAGTCGGTCCGTCCCATTGCTCCGCCTCGGTACTCTCGCCTCGCGGTTTTAGCCGCTTGGGCTTCTCCCTTGACATCGGAGCACTGGTTCCTGCAGTTCCGTGCAATCGCCTGCATCCGTTTCACGCCCTCTCTACGCCGATCGTCATCCGCCCAGTCATCAGGCACCCAGCGGATTGGTCCCAAGCGACTATGCCCCGCCTGGTTTCGACGACATCTAAGTTCTAACGACGCGTCATCGCAAGGTTCACTTTCGTTCGTCTCTCGAATGCACACCTGCACAAGTTTTCCTCGCGCTTTCCCTCCAACGCTCACCACCGACGGCTTTTGACCGCAGCAGCTTGGAGGTGGTTTGAGACCTGCTCCTGAAAGCCGGTCTCGAGGGGCCCACCCTCATCGATTGCACAGCTCGTCCACGATTTAAGCTAGGTCATATGACCTCCTCATCCGTGTACTTCTGCAGCACACGCATAGCCGGAACCAAACAGGTCATGGATTATTATGCCTGGATGGGATTGACGCTGCTGACAGAACGACATGCTGATCAGATCGCTGGTGTGCTTTCCTGCTACGACCGCATCCTGATATTTGGAACCTTGCCCAATATCTGTTTCGCCGAGGGGATGACCTCGTATCTATACGCACACAAGGTGCGGATCTTTGACTACCCACGCTTTGCCCAACCCTTCCGCGAAGAACTTCGCCTGAACGCGGAGCGGTTGGCCGCCGAGAGTGGGATTACGATCGAGCACATCCGCAAGAAGAACATCCGCAAAGAGGACCTGGTGCAAGCCGTACTGGCCAAGCGGGGGTCCCACCCCGGGCTGGTCGCCATCTTCTCGGCCATGGAGGCCTGCCCAACTTATCAGCCATGGCACAACAAGGAGACGGGCAAAACCTATTTGAAGCCGGACGACGGCAAGTGCTTGCATTACTATTTCTACTTCATCGACGAAGACCTAGGTTTGACCTATGTCCGTGTGCCCACCTGGTTGCCGTGCCGTTTACAGGTTTACTTCAACGGACATAACTGGCTGGCGGCTCAACTGCGGAAGCGCAAAATTGCTTACCAACTGTTGGACAATGCCTTTGTGGAGATCGGCGATTGGAACCAAGCGCAACAGATGGCCGACGATTGGAAAATCAAACAGATCCACAGGAAACTAGACGAATTTGCGCAGCGCTTTTGCCCAATTTTTCGTCACTTCGGGGTGCAATACCACTGGAGCCTCGATCAGGCCGAATACGCCACCGACATCGTTTTCCGCCGGCAAGCGGATCTTCAACCCCTCTATGCCCAGCTAACCCGAACCGCCATCCACGCCGTCAAGCCCGACAACATCGCCACTTTTTTGGGGAAGAAGTTGCACGGCAACTACCAGGATGAGATGGGCAATCGTTATAACATCCGCATCGAAGGCACGCGGATCAAACACACCATGGGGCCGATCTCGATCAAGCTGTACGACAAGTTCGGCTTGATTCTACGGATTGAGACGACGGTCAATGATGTTTCCTTTTTCAAGCACTACCGCGAGGTAGAACACCGGGATGGAAGCCAAGAGATGAAATATGCCGAGATGCGGAAGACGATCTACAGTCTGCCGGCGCTGCGCGAACTGCTGCTGGCGGCTAATCGCCGCTATCTGGAGTTCCTCTCCGCCATCGAAGACGATACCGCGGGTACCGATAAGTTGAACAAGATCTCACGCGCGGTGGAAGAAAACGGCCGCTCCTACCGCGGCTTCAACTTCTTCGACGATGACGACCAGGAGTTGTTCGAGTCGCTTCTCCGGGGTGAGTTCAATATCAGCGGCTTCCAAAGCAGAAACCTACGCTATCGACTGAAAGGCAAGACCAGCGGCCAGATCTCACGGCTACTGAAGCGCCTTCGCGTCCATGGACTCATCAAGAAGATCGGCAAAACCTACAAGTACTATCTCACCTCCCTCGGCAAACAGGTCATCACCCTGGGCCTCAAACTCAAGCAACTTCACGTCATCCCCCAACTCTCACCCACTGCCGTAAATTGAGATTTGCTGCCAAATTTGGCAATGATTCGTTTATATAGGTACTAACGGCGTACCCTGATTTCGACAGTGCTTCTGAGGGTATCCGCCATGAGATCGATGACTATTTCGTGAAACCTGCCGACATTCACGCCCTGATTGCGCCTTTACAAAGAAGATTAGCAGTACGACGGTTCCTCTAGCTTCCGGCTTGGCGGGAGCTCGCCACGTAGGTTTTGCGTGGCGCGGGGGCCGGGGAGGGCAAAGGGCAAAAACCATAAATGGCTAGTGTTTCGCCAACTCCTGACCGTCCGCGCTCACTCCTTCGAGTCTGGTTTAGAAATAGCAGGTTGGATCTGTCTGGTTCGATACCCTACAGACTTTACCCGATGGAACCTGAGTAGCTCTTGCTAGAGAGTAGCTGCTCACGCGATGGTTGCCTCGGCAGAGGTCGTTAAACGCCCACCGCCGGCGTGGGGCCTTACTCTTTGTTAACGGGTGAACCTCCACCCAGGTGTCAACCGCCACGTTGCCAGTTTGACTGCCGTCGGGGACATCTTCCATGGCCAAATCCGTCTTAATCGTGGACGACAACGCCATTTTTCGCCGTGCGATGCGCCACGTATTCACCTCCGAAGGCGACTTTGTCGTATGCGGGGAGGCGGAGAACGGACGCGAGGCGATTGAAAAGGCTCAGGAGTTGCATCCCGACTTGATCGTGATGGACCTGGCTATGCCAGTGATGACCGGCATAGATGCGGCACGTGTTCTGAACCGGTTGATGCCGACAGTGCCGCTGGTCATATTGAGCGGGTACAGCGATGTGTTCTCTGAGACCGAATTTCGGTCGTTAGGTGCTTCCGCCCTCGTCTCAAAATCTGACCACACTTCTGTGCTGCTCGGGAAAGCCCGAGCTTTGCTCCATCACGTCGCGGCCTGATTCTCACTTTTTCCCAGTCCGGGGGAAGGCGTAGCTATTGAAAAATGCGAGCTACATCACCGAACTGACAGGACGCACGTCCAAGACTATGGCCTGTCCGTGCCTTGACTCCATCGGTTCCCCCAGAACTCCCGATGTGACCGCCACGGAAAGGGGAGGCGAACAGCAAAGCATTTCCACACGGAAGTCGCTTTCGGTGCCTCCCTTTGAAAAGCTAATTTCAGTTGCCGGAACGCTGGCTTGAACCGCACGTACAGACCTTTATCCACTCAGTTCTCAGTTCGACAGGGGCAGCCCAAAAAGAAGGCTGCCTGAGCAGCAAAGGCAATGCCCACAACTTCAGAGGGCCTGTGAGAATCCCGCAAGTCAGTGCCCAACGCGGCTGTCCTGATTGTCGGCGGTCACGGTCGTCGTTCGTCCAAAACGAAAGCGCCTCAGGCTCATTGAGCCGTGAGGCGCTCGTCGAACAGCCCTCCCCAGAACTGCTCGCCGACAAAGTAGATGCCCTCCTGAAAATGGTAAATGGCACGGAAGTGATCAACACATAGCACCGGTCGGCTAAGGTTTTGGCAGTAGAGCGGATCGGAGTATGACTGCCACGTTTTTGTCCCACCGTATTGCCAAGCAGCGCACGCCAACTGCTTGTCTGGCCTCAAGACTGCAAATTGCCAGCTACCCGGCGGTTTTCTGCGTCAATCACATTCTGCAGATGCTGCTGGAAACTGAGGTGAGGGTCGTCAGCAAACTGATCGGGATAGGAATAAAGAGCCAGCATGTACATGTCCAAGTCCTGGATGGCGTCTTCGTCGCCGGGACAATCGAAATGACACCTCACATCGCCACCCCTCAGGGAAATCCAAGCGTTGGCGCTCTCTTGTTCCGATCCTTGTGATTTGGGTGGCCATGAGTGACCTCTTTCTCAAATCTCACCAACTCCGAGAAAGGGGGTCCAAGGCTCGGACTCGGGGAAGGGAAAACTTAAGTCTCCCTGAGGTTGGAAGACAAGCGTTTTCCGCAAGCTTCGTACAGAGACTGCCCGATGGATTCAGAGTAGAGGCAGGCTAGGATGCGACAGTAAGGATGGCGACGCAGGCGCTCATGCGCCACAGCACTTCTTGTATTTCTTGCCGCTCCCACAAGGACAGGGTTCGTTCCTGCCTGTCTTCGGCGCTGCCCTTCTGATCTGGGAGGAGGCGGCTGAATTCAGTTTGGAGTCCGACGCGGCACGGGCTGTGTTCTTCGCTCGGTCCTCCCGAAAGCACGCCCACCATCCCATCTCGGCCACGGTGTCCCCAACCAGCCGTCGATGGGGATTGTCTACGAGTCTCGCAAAAATGCGATCCTTGCCAAGCGCCAAGTCCCGTTTGACATCATCAAAGCCTATGTAGCCGGGGTCAACCAGTCCGTCCTCGTAAGCCTGCTTGATATCATCGAGCAGCTCTTCGGGGTAAAGATCTGAGCTATAGGAGACCAGCGTGTCCCAGACGTGGGACCACTTTCGTACCAATTTGCTGCGAAACAGGCCAGCGAAGTAGCTCACGATCTCATCACGGCTCTTCTGCCCGGCGGCCACCAGTGTTACAAGACTGCTCAGGGCTGCGCCCCGGACCCACTCATCGGTGGCGTCATTCTCGATTAAAGACTGGATGCTTGCCAACTCACCGCCACATACCGACGCTAGTACTCGACCGAGGTCTTCCGTGATGAAGTCGCCGCAGAGAGAATAGAGGAGGTCACCTGGAAGCGACGCAAGGCGCACCACAAGTGAGTAGGCGCGCGTTTCGCGGAACTGGGCGAGCAGGAACATGGCGTACAAGTGGGCCATGTAGTCACCCTCGGCGTCGAGTTGTCGTGGCCGGTCTACGGTCTCTTCGAGGATGCGCAGAAGCTCTGGTGTGATCTCTTCCCGTCGCGCCGCGGCCGCTTCGACTGCTGCTCGTGCAAATTTTCCGGTAGCTCTATCAAATTGATGTAGGATTTCGGCTGTTTCCATTGGCATTTTCAGCCACCATCCTCCCCTCAATTCTCCCACGGCCATAGCGGCGGCCGTATGCCAAAATATCTTCAGCGGATGACCGGGAAACACACGTGGACGTTTGGGTCCCGGCTTCGTTCCATCGGCACCACTGTTTTGAAGGTCGGCGCCGCCTTCGTAGACAATTCCGTATCTCAGATGGGAACATTCCTTCGATACTGCTCGTATAGAGATCAACGCACATGCTCTTACCCATCCACATTGCCGCCGGCGGGCTGGCCATTGTTCTCGGCGCCGTAGCTCTCTTGGTGAAAAAGGGCGGCACCATCCACCGCCGCAGCGGGCTGGTGCTCGTCTACGCCATGTTCGTCTTGGGTATCACCGCCGCGATCCTAGGGAATGTGCTTGGCGGCCTCATGACGGTCTAGTTTGTGGCCACGGCGCTGACGACCATCCGCCCCGTGTCGCGATGGACACGACGTGTCAATATTGCGGCGCTGACGGTCGCAGTTGGTCTCGCGCTCGTCGATATCGGGGCCGGCGTAAAGGCCTTCAACAGCCCCCGGGGGGTCCTCAACGGCGTCCCGTTCCTGATGTTGTTCTTCATCGCCACCGTCATGATCCTGGCGGCGGCTGGCGATATGCGCACCATCCGATTCGGCATGCTTGGCGGCCGGCCGCGCCTGGCGCGTCACCTGTGGCGAATGTGCTTTGCGCTGTTCATCGCGACCGGATCGTTCTTCTCAATCCGTACACGCGTGGCGAAAATCCTTCCCGAGCCCTTCACGACTGCGCCGATGCGCGCGCTGCCGATCCTGTTGGTGTTTGGCGCGATGTTCTATTGGTTGTGGAGGGTCCGCCGCCGCACGTTACCGGTGCTCCTCGACACGATTCGACGTCACTCACCACTCGCGATGTGAATTTCTCCGGAATGGGGTGATTGCTGGTGTCCGATCCTTCGTAACAAATTTCGTAACAACCGTGCCTAAAGCTGCCTATTTGTGACCACGGAAACGATTGGGAAATCGTTGGAACTCTTTGTTTTTGGTTGTTGATGTGAGGTCAGTCGGTTGTAGGTTCGATGCATTATAAAAAGGCGCCCCGCCTGAAGGAGACCGAAGGCTCTCCACCTGGCGGTTCCGCACTGCACCTGCGCCGTGTAGGGCAACTTCGCACGACGGCGGGTGGCATGTTCCAGGAGATAACGAGGAAACCATTGGAGGCTCGATTTGCAAGATCTGCGGACGTCGGTCGCCATTCCTTCTCGCGGAATTCTCGCAGAGCGGTCCTCGTCCTCAAGGGTTCGCTTCGCCACGCCAAAGAGCGGCGCGCCCTTGACCGCTGCGGGCCGCTCTGCACACCTCTCCGCTAAGAAGGAATGGGGTTCTCCGGAATGGCGCCGGCTGCTACAACGGTCATGGCCTGGGGCAGGTTCGAGGAACGGACACGTTCCGAAGGCGGGGGCTCAAGATAATTAACGCCTTTAGCCATCCGCAGAGTTCAGAACCCGGGTGGAAATGGCACCTTAACTTGGGGGAAAGATCAACCTTGACGTGAAGAACCTTCCCCTGTGATTACCGAAAACTCTATCCGCGTGACCTTACTCATGTGCTCACTTAGAGGGTCGGTTCCTGGGAGGGAGTGGAGGTTATCTGATGCCTCCAATCGGGAATACTCCCGGAGATAGAAGTCATGTCGCGAAAAGCATCCGGTGCTGGTTCACGCCGAATGGAGCCCACCAGCCGTTCCACATAGGGATTCTGCCAGGGCGCTCGCGGCGCGGTGACCACTTCCTCCATCCCCATGTCTTGGGTGAGGGCGGCGAAGTCCCTGCCATAGATCGCATCTCGATCCCGCAGTAGATATCTCAGCACCTGCTCCCACGGACAGGCTTCCCGAATTTGCTGCATGGTCCACTCCTGGGTCGGGTGTTGGGTCACCTGGAAGTGCAGCACGCGGCGTCGAGCATGTGCCAATACCACGAACACAAACAGAACCCGGAAGGTCACGGTCGGAACCGTGAAGAAGTCGATGGAAGCCATCTGTTCCGCATGATTTACCAGGAAGGCTCGCCAGGTCTGCGAAGGCGGCTTCCCGTGTCGGCGCAGATATTTGGCCACCGTCGATGGCGCCACCTTGATCCCCAACTTGAGTAGTTCGCCGTGAATGCGGGGTGCTCCCCACAGCGGGTTCGCTTGGCTCATGCACCGAATCCAGTCGCGAATCTCCGGAGCTATGTCCGGTCTTCCCGGGCGGCGACGGGATTTCCTGGTCCAATACCAAGCGAAAGCTCTGCGGTGCCAAGCCACCACCGTGGCGGGTTGAACGATCTGAAGACATCTTCGCCAGTCCCGCCAGAACCGCGACAGTAGAACCCACAACAGTCGATCGGAGCGCTTGAGGCGGAGACGACGCGGTGCATTCGCCTGGAGAACGGCCAGTTGGTGACGCAGAGCGAAAACCTCCGTCTGCAGGGCAGCGCGGGTCCGAAAAATGGAGGTGATCAGAGCACAAAGGGCGACGAGAAGCGAGTTCATCGTGGAGACCACTATGATCTCACGAGGAATCGTAAACCTCGCGTTTTCAGCTCAGACGGAATTTTCGGTAGCCACAAGTGATCGAAGTTGAGCGGGTAGCAAAATCCAGCGCGCAGGAATAAGCATGCAAGTTGCTCTTTCTATTGATGTTATAGTAATGGCAGTCTAGGTTGTGCAAAATATACAATCGTATTGGATATTTAGCATATGTGGATTCCACGAGATATTGAACCTCGTCTCCAACGTTCCGCCCGGACCCGCCCGGTTGTCGTGCTCACCGGCGCCCGCCAAACCGGCAAGACCTCCACATTTCGACGCCTATTCCCAGAGCACCAGTTCGTGTCGTTGGACCTTCCGACCGAAGCCGAGCAAGCGGAAAAGGAACCAGAAAGCTTCCTTCGCGAGCATCCGGGGCCGGTCATCATCGACGAAGTGCAGTACGCGCCAGGGCTGTTTCGATACCTTAAGGTAGCAGTGGATGCCAGCCGGAACCGTCATGGGCAATTTCTTCTCACCGGCTCACAGAAGTTTACTCTGATGAAGAGTGTGTCTGAGTCACTGGCCGGGCGGGCAGACATCGCGGAGCTAGAGACGCTTTCCTTGGCAGAGATTCAAGCTGCCTTGCCAAAGACGACGCCAGAAGAGGCGATTGTGCGAGGCGGCTTTCCGGAGTTGCACGCAGATTCCGATATTGATCACGTCGCTTTTTACAATTCGTATCTCGCTACGTATCTCGAACGTGATGTACGTTCGTTAGCCAACGTCGGGAGCCTGCGTGATTTCGAACGTTTTCTGCGTGCATGTGCTCTTCGCTCGGCGAATCTGTTGAACAAGGCGGACTTGGCGCGGGATGTGGGCATTTCCCCCAGCACCGCCAACCATTGGTTGTCTGTACTGGAGGCTTCCGGGCAGGTCGTTCTGCTTGAGCCATGGTTCTCGAACCGCACGAAGTCCATTGTGAAGAGTCCAAAACTCTATCTGGCGGACGCGGGTGTGCTATGTGCGTTGCTGAACATCCGAACGGTAGACGATCTCCGTCAGGCACCGGCAGCGGGCGCGGTCTGGGAAACGTTCGTCTTTGCTCAATTGCGAGCACGGGAACGTCGCATGGGACGGGTGGGCAGCTTGTTCTTCTGGCGGGACCGTACGCGTGAAGTGGACTTCGTGGTGGATGCAGCCGGGAAACTGGAACTCTTTGAAGCCAAGTGGAACGAAGTACCGACGGTCGCAGACACAGTGAACCTGGAGTTCGTCCGCAATGTGGTTGGCAAGTCGCGGATCGCCAGCGGCGCGGTGGTTTGCCGCACCTCCAAGAGTTATCCACTCTCGAATGGCTTTCGGGCGCTCTCCGTGTCGGATATTGAATAGGTTGTGACTTAGCCATTTTGAACCGACAGCTACGATCGAGGTGGATCGATGAACAAGCGGGACTACGGTTGTTTACGACCTTGCAGCTTGGCGTTCTCTACCAGCCAGTCCCAGTCCATATCGACGTAAGTCAATACCAACCACGGCAGGCCCTCTCCAATCCGGGAATCGAGATCAGGCTCGTTTAGCGCGTTGAGCGGTCATTGGTCCTTTAATAACGGATTTCCTTACTAAGGGATGCCTGCCCGCGGCCGGTCTCCAAGAACTGGCCTGAAATTGCCTCCGTTTGATTCTCGCGTACCAATTTCCTACCAAACGAATTTCAGGAGGTGCTTGTGGACACATGCATCTCCGCAGTCGAACACCTGCGTCCGCTTCGTGGAGGCGCACAAGCCTGCTGAGAGCGTCCGATGGAAATTGGTACGTCACCAAATTTCAACCCCCCCCAACACATCCGGGTTCTTGCCAATGAAATGCTGGCGACACGGTTGGGGTTGGCTCTCGGCTTACCCATGCCACAGGTAGTCGTGATCGAAGTATCTGACTCGCTGATCGAACACGCAGAAGACCTGCGAATCCAGCTCGCCGGTCAAGAGATTCCGTGCCGGAGTGGAAAGCAACTGGGATCGCTCTACGTGGGCTCCCCCGGAATGACATTGGACTATCTGCCAGCATCATTGTAGCCGTGGCTTGTTCTCTCCTGTTGCTTTCCCACAGAAAATGTGGCATCCTCCCTGTTGGTAACCAACATCTATACCTATGGGACACAAGGTCGACGTTCAGCAAGGTACTTTGGCGCTCATGATCCTCAAGACTCTTGAGGTTCTGGGCCCGCTGCACGGCTACGGAATCGCGCGGCGGATAGAGCAGATCAGCGGAGACGTGCTTGCTGTCAATCAGGGCACGCTCTATCCCGTGCTCCTCAGGCTCGAGCAGGAAGGCGCTATCGCATCCGAGTGGGGAGCCTCCGAGAACAATCGCCGGGCTCGTTTCTACCGGCTCACGCGGGCCGGCCAAAAGCTGCTCCAGGCCGAAACCCGAGACTGGGAGCAAACCGCCGCCATTATCGGTCGTTTTTTCCGGGTTAAGGCGAAGGATTTCTCATGAGACGTCTGGAGCGTTTCCTCGCCCGTCTGCGTAACTCTGCCCTGCGGCGCCGAGACGATAAGCGATTGCAGGAAGAGATCGAAGAGCATCTCGCTCTGCAGACCGCCGACAATCTTCGCGCCGGCTTTCCCCCTTCTGAGGCCCGACGCCAGGCGCTGCTGAAGTTCGGCGCCGTAGAAGCCATTCGAGAAGAATATTGGGCCGAAGGTGGCCTGGCCTTCCTCGAAACCCTGCTTCAGGACGTTCGTTTCGGATGGCGCTCGCTCCGCAAGTCCCCCGGCTTTACCGCCGTCGCAGTGCTCACCCTAGCCCTTGGCATCGGCGCCAACACAGCCATCTTCTCGGTCGTCAATTCGGTGCTGATAAGAAACCTGCCCGTCAGAGATCCTCAGCAGCTCGTTTTTCTCACCAACCCAGACGCACAGGGAATGGAACAGGGCTTTGGCGATGGAGATCGCGACTTTCTCACGTACCCTGAATTTCAGGAGCTCTCGCACAATAATCAGGTTCTATTGGGCCTCGCTGCTTCCGCAAGCGAAGGGCCGCAGCTAAGCGTGGAAATTGACGGGCAAAGCGGTGAAGGCACGCCCGCGCGAATTAGCCTGGTGAGCGGCTCTTACTTTTCCGTATTGGGTGTGGATCCGATTCTCGGCAGGGCATTTACAAGCGACGTCGACACGATGCGCGACGCAAGTCCGATTGCGGTGATCAGTTACAGTTTCTGGCACGGACGCTTCGGAGGCGATTCCGCCGTGCTCGGCCGCAAAATACGAATTCGTGACACTTCTTACGACGTGATCGGCGTGACGCCATCGCAATTTAACGGCGAGACAGTTGGACTCTCGCCCGACATCTGGGTCCCCTTGAGCATGCAATCTGAAGTCTATCCGGGGCGCGATTATCTTTCGCTGGAACCAAAGCCGTTCCACAAAATCGAATGGCTACAGGCAATCGGCCGCCTAAAGCCCGGCGTGAGCGTCGCTCAGGCAAAGGTCAGCATCAATGTGGCTTTCCAGCAGATCCTGCAGTCCCAAACCGCCCCGATGTCCGGGGAGGAACGCCGCATGTTCTTGAATCAGCATCTCGCGGTCGTCGAAGGCGGCCGAGGTGCTTCGACGCTGCGCGGGGATTTCAGCAAGGCGCTGCAGATTCTGATGGCTTTGGTTGGACTGATTCTGCTAATCGCCTGCGCCAATGTGGCAAATATTCTCCTGGCTCGCTCTGCCGCGAGACAAAGAGAACTTGCCGTCCGCGTTGCAATGGGCGCGGGGGCATCGCGGCTCTTCCGTCAAGTGCTTACGGAGAGCGTTCTCCTCGCCACGATCGGCGCAGCCTTTGGCCTTCTCCTCGCGCACTGGGCGGATGCGGCTCTGCTTCGTTTGGTCGCCGGCGGGCCCAATCCGGTCCCGCTCGACGTGCATCTTGATTCAAGAATCCTGGCTTTTACGCTGGGTGTTGCCGTGCTCAGCGGCATTCTCTTCGGCTTGGCGCCTGCGTTACGCGCGGCTCGTATCGACCTCAGCTCGGTTCTGAAGGGAACATCTCGCAGCATCGCAAGCAGCGGCTCGCAAGCAGGGCGCGTACCTGTGGGAAAGACTCTCGTCGTGGCGCAAGTCGCCTTGTCGCTCCTGCTTTTGGTCGTGGCCGGCCTGTTCCTCCGCAGCTTTCAGAATCTCGCCGCGGTGCAGATTGGATACGACAGCGATCATCTCTTGCTTTTCGGCGTCAGCCCATTGTCCTCTGGCTTCAAAGGACCGCGGGCCGCCCAGCTCCTGAAAGACATAATCGAACGCCTCGACGCGGTTCCGGGCGTTCGTAGTGCAAGCCTTATGGACAACGGCTTATTCGGCGGAGGCGACTCGAACTCGGACATCTTTGTTGAGGGTGCGAAGCCGAAGGCTGTCGAGACGCCCGCATCACGTTGGGACATGGTTGGCCCGAATTTCTTTTCGACTACGGGCATCCCGATTCTCTACGGTCGCGAAATTGGCCCGCAAGACGGCGGGAATAGCCAGCGCGTCGGCCTGCTCAATCAGACGGCGGCGCATTATTATTTTGGCGACGCAAATCCGGTCGGCAGCCGCATCAGGGTGAAAACCACGGTGGGTCCATCAGACTTTGTGGTCATCGGTGTTGTGGGTGATTCCAAACATGGTAGCGTTCGAGAGAAACCGCAGCGACGCTTCTACATTCCGTTCTTCAATCCCATCGGTGACGCGAGCTCCGCAAATGTTCTGGTGCGAACTTCCGGCGATCCAGCGACGATAGTCTCGGCCATTCGCGCGGCCGTAAAACAGATGGCTGCGAATTTGCCGCTGATCGAAGTCCAAACCATGAATCAGCGCGTTTCTCAATCGCTTGCGACGGACCGCACTATTACCAAGCTTTCAGGAGTTTTTGGCCCACTTGCGATGATCCTCGTGTGCATCGGACTCTACGGAATCATGTCCTATGCGGTCTCGGGCCGCACCAGCGAGTTCGGCATTCGCATCGCGCTTGGCGCACAACGCGGGAGCGTCCTTTGGCTCATTTTGCGTGAATCGCTGCTGCTGATGCTTGTTGGTGTCGCCATCGGGCTGCCCTTGATATTCGGAGCAGGGAAGTGGATTTCGAGTTTGCTTTTCGGAGTGAAACCGGCTGACCCCACCGCGCTTGCCCTCGCGACGGCGCTAATGTTAGCGACGGGCATCCTCGCCTGCTACATCCCGGCGAGGCGGGCCATGCGCGTCAACCCCATCGTCGCCTTGAGATACGAATAAGCCCTCGCGCGAGTGATCGGCAGGCTTTCTTGGAACCGACCTCTTATTAAGCATTTCGGAGACTTTCGGACATTCGTTGCAATTGTTCCCGGTTAACGCTAGAGCGGCGCTATTTGGGGGTCCCTTTCCCTTCTCCCCTCAAGAAATTGATGGGGTTATACGCATTGAGGGGATTTTGCTACACCCCCCACCTTGCACCATTTCCTATGCAGCTCATCTGCGCGCGTTGATCGCGCGTGTGGGCGGAGTGGGCGATGTTGAGTTGGCGCGCAGGGCGTGCTGGCAAGCGCGCGCGTTGGTGAGTGGGCGCGTGGGGCGGTCACGA
>DATEPX010000415.1:0-4563 GCA_035272945.1 Terriglobales bacterium | reverse complement strand
AGGCCGGGAATCAGTCGCAGCACTCGCGACTGCTCGCCGAACTTGAGGTGATTCTGAAATCCGACCAGGTTGTAAGAATCGGCTCGCAGGTTCTCCTGTCGCAGTTGAACGACAGCATAGGGTTGCCGGCCGGTGCGAGGATTTTTAAGACCCACTGGCTTCATCGGGCCAAAGCGCAGGGTATCGCGGCCGCGGCGGGCTGTCTCTTCAATGGGCAGACAGCTTTCGAAGTAATTCAGCTTCTCCCAGTCGCGCTGCTCGACGGATTTTGCCGCGATGAGCGCGTCGTAAAAGCGGTCGTACTCCTCCTTGATCATGGGGCAGTTGATGTAGTCAGCTGTGCCCTTGTCATAGCGTGCGGCCATGTAGACCTTCGACATGTCGATGGAATCAGCCTCCACGATCGGACTGATGGAGTCGTAGAAATACAAGTGCGTGCTGCCGCTCAGGCGGGCGATTTCCCGGGAAAGTGCGTCGGAGGTCAGGGGACCGGTGGCGACAATTGTGAGCTCATCTTGGTTGACGCGCGTGACCTCCTCACGCCGGATTGTGATCAGCGGCTGGTGGGAGATTGCTTCGGTAACCTTTGCCGCGAATGTCACACGATCCACGGCCAAGGCGTGGCCAGCGGGGACCGCGCAAGCACGGGCGATTTCCATCAGCAGCGAGCCGGCTCGGCGCATTTCTTCTTTCAGGAGCCAGGGGGCGGTGTTCTCGGTATCGGATTTTAAGGAATTCGAGCAGACCAGCTCCGCAAAACTATCCGTTTGATGCGCGGGGGTTGATCGCACAGGCCGCATTTCCCAGAGTTGGACGGAAACACCGCGGCGGGCACACTGCCAGGCCGCTTCTGAACCGGCAAGGCCGGCGCCGATGATGTTTACTGGTGCGGTCATTAATTATGACGAAGCGGGCGGGGACGCCTGCACGACAGCCGGCAAGATGCCGGCGCTACAAGGTATTATACGGACGCAACCTGGAGGTGAGGACGATGGCGCGCATTTCACTGATTGAGCCTAATCAGGCCAGTTCTGAAGTTAAAGAAATCTACGAAAAACTGCTGAAGGGCAAGCCGGGCAATGTGCAGAAAGCGATAGCTCATCGGCCGGAGGTTCTGAAGCATTTTCTTGCCTTCTACGGAAGTGTCGGCCGCTCGCTGGAGCGGCGCCTGTACGAGATGGTGTATATCCGGGTTTCGATGGTGAACGGCTGTAATTATTGAATGCAGCACCACATCGCTTCGTCGAAGCGAGTCGGGCTCACCCCGGAAGATTGGAAGGCTCTTAAAGAAACGAATTACTCCGGTTTCAGTGAAAAGGAACAAGCCGCGCTAAGATTTGCGGATAAGCTAACGCGAACGCCGCGAGAAATTAATGATGGCGATATAGCAGCCCTCAAGACACACTTTCCCGACGAACAGATTGTAGAGTTGGACCTGCTGGTAGGGCTGATCAACCTAACGAACCGGTTTACGGATCCCTTGGGGTTGGAGCTGGAATTCCCGGCAGAGAAAATCTAGCGCATTCGGTTCTCAGTCTGCCGTTGCATTGTCATTCGCTACAGAATGATTCTCTCGTCGCCGACCCGGCGGGTCACGCGCTCTCGGTCGAGGTATTCCAGAAGAGGAATGGCATATTTGCGGCTGACGCCAGTCAAGTCCTTGAAGTTGGAAACGTTAATCTTGGGCGCTTTCGTCTTATAGGCTGCGAGCTGACGGCGCAATTCCTCCAGAGCGGTACGGTGAAAAACGAGCTCGTCGGAGATTTTGACCAGGACTTTGTCGCGAAGTAGCAGAGTAACGATTTTCTGAGCTCGTGCTTTATCGACTTTGAGTCCGGCAATCACCTGGTACAACGCCGGCACTTTCAAACCGGCCGTGGCGAAGGCCTCTTCGATAGTTTTCTTGGATTCGGCCTCTTCGTCCTTCATGATCACACCGCGTCCAGCCAGGTGGACTAGTTCGCCAGAGGTTTGGATTTTCTTCTCCTGAACAAGTTTTTCCAGAACGCCGAAAAAAACGTCGGCGCCGATGTTGAGGCGTTCGCGTAGTTCCTCTTTGCTGATTCCCGCCACGAGGGGATTGGCATCGTGGAATTTTGAAATCGTCGAAAGCACTTCCGTCTGGGCCTGGTGGAAGGCTGCCGGAGAGACCAAAGTGTTATGGCTCTTCGCCAGTTCTCCGCGTTGCACCAGGCGCAACGCCAACTGCGCAGCTTGGCTGCTGGGAATGTTCATTTCAGCGGAAATCGCGGTCAGAGGCAGCCCTTCCAGAGCTCGCCGCGCAATGCGAGCATTCAGCACCTGCTCGGGCGAGCCGGTTTCCAGGGTGCGCAGGAAGGCGCTCAACTGTTCCGCCGGGACCTTGCGGGATAACGGGGTGGCATCGAGCACAACTCCTCCCCCGATGGTTATCACCGGCGAGAACTGGCGCACGATGAAGCGGTCTGCCGGTAAGAGCAGCGCAGGATCGTCCAGACGCAATTGCGCGTCCGCGTTTTGTCCAGGCGCGATTTGCTTTTCTCCGTACAGGCGGACTTCGGCCACGGTTTCGGATGTGTAAGCATGGAAATGGACGCGGGCGCGGTCCTTCAGTGGCCTGGCGGTGGGCAGAAGAGATAACGAAACATCGATCCGGTTCGTGGAGTGGAAAGTGTCGGGCGGGGCCAGGGTCATGCCACGCGCCAGATCTTCGGTCGAGGCGCCAGCGACGTTTAGCGCGGTGCGCTGCCCGGCTGTTGCCTGCTCTGCGGGTCTCCCATGTAGGTGGACGCCGCGAACGCGCACCCGCCGTCCGGTCGGAAAAACTTCCAGCTCTTCCTCTTTGCGAATCGTGCCCGAAACCAGCGTGCCGGTGATCACCGTGCCAAATCCTTTCATAGTGAACACACGGTCAATGGGTAGACGTGCAATTGCTTGAGAATCGCGCGCAGGAACCTCGGAAGCGACCTGAGCGAGCGCCCGCTTCAGTTCATCCAGACCGGTTCCCTTGAGCGAGCTGACGGGGACAATCGGAGCATGGGAGGGGTCAAGAAAGGACCCGCGCAGGAAATCTTCGACTTCGAGCCGCACCACATCAAGGGTCTCGCCGTCGACCAGGTCGGACTTGGTCAACACAGTGATACCGCGGCGCACCGAAAGCAAGCGACAGATGTCGAAGTGCTCGCGGGTTTGCGGCTTGATAGACTCATCGGCGGCAATGACGAGCAGCACCAGATCGATACCGCCTATTCCAGCCAGCATGTTGCGCACGAAGCGCTCATGGCCGGGAACATCCACAAATCCGAGCCGCAAAGCGTCGCCGCCGGGTGCAGGCAGTTCCAAGTGGGCAAAGCCGATGTCGATGGTGATGCCGCGGCGCTTCTCTTCTTCCAAGCGGTCGGCATCAATGCCGGTCAAAGCCTTGACCAACGCGGTTTTGCCGTGGTCGATGTGGCCGGCGGTGCCTACGATGACCGATTTCATTGAAACAAGTATAGCCATCAGCTGTCAGCTTTTAGCCATCAGCAAAAACCAAACGGCTGATAGCTGAGAGCTGCTTTGGCATGCGACAATAGAGCTTCCCTATGACAGCTTCCGCGATTGCCCCGGAACTCATCCAGGAACACGGGCTCACTGCTGACGAGTACGAGAAAATCAAACGTCTGCTGGGTGGACGGGAGCCGACGCTGACTGAGTTGGGCATCTTCAGCGTGATGTGGAGCGAGCATTGCTCCTATAAATCATCACGCGTCCACTTGAAACGTTTGCCCACCCGCAGCCGGCGGGTGGTGCAGGGGCCGGGGGAAAACGCCGGGATTATCGACATCGGCGACGGGTGGGCGTGTGCTTTCAAGATCGAATCGCATAATCACCCTTCGTTTATCGAGCCGTTTCAGGGGGCGGCTACAGGGGTGGGTGGCATTCTGCGGGACATTTTCACCATGGGAGCCCGACCGGTCGCGATTATGGATTCGCTGCGCTTTGGCCCCATCCAGGACAAAACACAAGCCGAAGGAAGCTCGGCTGCCCGGACGAGGACGTCTAGGCCTACACAAGCCGAGGTTCATAAGAACCATTCCTTGCTGGAGGGTGTGGTCAGCGGGATTGCGTCTTATGGAAATTGTTTTGGAGTACCGAACCTGGGTGGGGAGACGAAGTTTGAGCCCTGCTACTCCAACAATCCTCTGGTGAATGCATTTGCCTTGGGACTGGTGCGGCGCGATCAGATCTTTTATGCGAAAGCTGCAGGTGAGGGAAACCCAGTTATCTACGTCGGCTCAAAGACCGGTCGTGACGGCATCCACGGGGCGACCATGGCCAGCGAGGAGTTCAGCGAGGCTTCTGAAGGCAAGCGTCCCAATGTGCAGGTAGGCGATCCTTTCCTGGAAAAGCTTTTGCTCGAAGCCTGCCTCGAGGCCATGCAAACCGGAGCTGTGGTGGGCATTCAGGACATGGGCGCTGCCGGTCTGACCTGCTCGACTTGCGAGATGGGAGCGCGCGGGCACGTCGGCATTGAAATCGAACTGGACCGTGTCCCACAGCGCGAAACCGGCATGACGCCATACGAGATCATGCTCTCCGAAT
>DATEPX010000414.1:0-6686 GCA_035272945.1 Terriglobales bacterium | reverse complement strand
ACGCAAGCGGTTCACGATCAGGCGCTTCTTCGTCTCTGCGACGAACTCAACGCGACCGAGACCATTTTCCCGGGCACAGACCTACGCCTCATTTACAAACTCGGCTCTTGTTAATTTCCTCGGAGGTCAGGATATCTGAATATACTAGGCATATCGTGACTCGTTTCGAGCCATGCTTCCTCTCGCGGGGAGCTGATCATCGGGACTTGCTTTAGGTACTCGTCCTCGACAGAGACATGAGCGGAGTTAAATTCTTGCGGAGGAATTCTGAGAGCCTTGCATGCCGCTTCATTCGTTTCGTAGCGGCGTTGAAGGGCAGTGGCAGATTTTGCCAGCCAGTCGCATTGAGCGTTCGAAACTGGCGAGATCAGAACCGGCGACACCAGATCAAGCAAGCACCGACGAGGGTGAAGATCGACCACCACCGCGGTAAGCCTCATGAAGTGCCATTGACTTAGCCTTGTGCCGAAGCTCGGGAGCTACGACATATTCTCTAACCCCACGGCGCCTGAATTCTTGTCCGACCGGGAAATGCCTCGCTCAGGGGAAGGCCTTGATGGGAAGCTTTCGTCCGGTTGGTCAATGGGCAGCTAATCAATGGGCAGCTAATCTTGCGCTTTTGAGCCACTTCCGTTAACGTTTACGCTCCCGGGCGGTCTAAACATTTCCCTCGTATTTGGACCGCTTGAACGGGACACGAGCAGGAAATGGGCAAACCTTCCACAACTCTCCGGGGCATTGCAAAGGCGCTGGGTGTCTCAATCGGTTCCGTGCATCGAGCCCTCCACGACAATCCGGGCGTAAGCCCCATGACCAAAACGAGGGTCCTGCAGATGGTGAGGACCCTGGGGTATCGCCCAAACCTGGCTGCGAGATACTTGTCTTCCAAAAAGACTCTGCGAATTTCGGTAAACACACTGAAGGGAACCACATCGTTTTGGGACGACGTGAGGGCAGGTATCCGCCAGGAAGCCGCATCCATCCTGTTGGAAAATGTCGAAATCGATTTCCGAACCTACCCGTGTCTCGGGAAAGAAGAAGAAGAGGCCTTCGAATCGGCCATCCGCGACAAAGTAGATGGGATCATCACTTTCCCCAGCCGCCCTCAAATTTTGCGCCCATGGATACGCCGCGCCTCTCGTGCACGGATTCCCGTTGTATGTGTAGCCACCGACGCTGCCGGCAGCGGCCGGTTGGGCATGGTAGCGATTGACACGCTGGCCAGCGGATCGATTGCCGCCGATCTTATGGGAAGGTTTCTGAACGGACAGGAGGGGTCGATCGCGGTCACCCTTTTTGACATGGCCATCACCGAGCACGCCGAAAAGTACGCCGCCTTTGAAAATACTTTGCGGTCCTTTTATCCCAAGCTGCGTCTGTTAAAGCCCATCGAAGACCATGACGTGGAGAGGGAAGCGTACGCTAAGTGCCGGAAACTGTTTGAAAATTGCCCCGACCTGTGCGGAGTCTACGTCACGACGGAAGCCTCGATTCCGGTATTGAACGCAGCCCGCGACGCAAATGTCTTGCAGCGTTTGACTATCATCACGACCGACCTGTTCCTGGAACTTGTTCCTCAGATTCGATCCGGCGCTGTCGCCGCGACTATCTACCAGCGCCCGCGCGCTCAGGGCCAGATGGCATTTCGTATGTTGCACGAGTTTCTGGTGGAGGGAGTAAGCCGATCTCATCAAGTCGCACTCGCGCCGCACTTGGTGATGCGCGGAAATCTGGACTTCTTTCTCGAGAGACAGTCGCGGGAAGCGCTCAAGGAGAAAGTCGATCAATCCCGGGAAGCACAGGCGATCTAGCAGGAGATTTCGCTTAGCGGCTGCGCTATGGAAAGCTAAATAGACGAGGAAACAAGGCTTATCCGGGTATTAACGCAGGCACGGGCGGAAACACGAGCGCTCGTGATTGACAAGACTGGCAAGGTTGTTGCATCCGGATCGAAAGAGCACCAGCCCTTCCTCAGTCTCCGGCCCGGCTGGGCAGGGCAAGATCCCGGTGACGGGTGGCGAGCTTGCGGGTTAGCGGTCCAGAAAGCTCTGGATTCCTCTCTTGATTCCCGAAGACTCGACGCCGACGAGATTGACTAGGCCGGCTTTTCGGGACAAATGCACGGCGCAGTCTTAATACCTACCGCAAAATCGATCCCGCATTTCATCAACCATTCGGAGTAGCTCCGCTGGCGCGCGGGTGAGTGAGATCGTGCCGGCACGAGCGCGCCCCAGCCCCCAGCAGCAAGGATGCGGCCAGCGAGCAGGGAGATGTGCGACTCTTCACCTCCGGAGCGGCACCCGCGTACCTCGTGTCATTTTACTCCGGCAACTTTTGTTCTCCGCGAATGGACAGCCGAGCTTCGGCTGGCGCGGCGGCGGTTCCCGGTTGCCCTCCCCCCGTAGTAATGATGTAGTCTCCGGCTCCAACCATCCGATCCCCAGCTTCGTTGACGTAGCTCAAGTCACGAGGCTCTAGCGCGAACTTCACGTGGCGCTCGGCGCCGGCATCGAGGTGAGCGCGGGTAAAGCCGCGAAGCGCACGCACGGGCGCACCCGGTAGCTTGGGGAAGTTCACGTAGAGTTCCACGACTTCATCGCCCGCGCGTGGGCTGGCGTTCTTCACATCTACCTCGACCGTGAGCGGGTTGCCGGCCTCCAGTTCCGGGCTCGACAACTTCAGATTGCTGTATTCGAATTTCGAGTAGCTAAGCCCGTAGCCGAATGGATACAGAGGTACTTGCTTGAAATAGCGGTAGGTCCGGTTCTTCATCGCATAATCTTCGAACTCGGGCAACTGCTCCACTCCCTTATAGAACGTCACGGGCAATCGTCCGCTGGGGTTGTTGGCGCCGGCCAGAGTTTGGGCAATGGCAGTTCCACCCTCTTCTCCCGGGTACCAAGCTTCGAGGATGGCGTTGGCGTGATCATTGGCCCAATTGACGGCGAGGGCACTGCCGTTCATTAGTACCACGATCAGCGGTTTGCCCGTCCCTTTCAAGGCCCCAAGGAGAGCCTCTTCTTCTGCCGGCAGGTTGAGACTGGTGCGATCGCCGCCGCGGAATCCAGGAAGGTCGACCTTCATTTCTTCGCCCTCCAATTTTGAGGTGATCCCGACCACGGCGACCACAACGCCTGCTTGCCGCGCTGCAGAGACCGCTTCCACCAGTGGATCAGCGCTGGTAAGGAGCCAGATCAACTTCGTTGTGCGTCCTCCGGCCAAATACTCAATTTTGACGGCATAACGATGGCCCTTCGTCAGCTGAAGGGTCGCCAGTTGAGGATTAGGATCATGAAGGATGGCGTCATCCACAATAAGCTTTCCCTCAAGCCACAAGCGCTGCATCGAACCCATCAGCCCTATCTGGTACGTGCCCGATTCGGTGGGTGTCAGAAATCCTGTCCAACGCACTGAAAAATCCTTCATGCCGGCGGGTGCCGGGAGCGCATGGGCATCCGGGTGAGAGAGTTGAAGATCGACGAACGGATCGACTCGAACTACCTGCGGCGTGCCAGATAACCCTCCGGAAAAGTATTCGCCCTTGAGTCCGGGTTTGCCGTCATCGGTGGATAACATCGAAGTTGGAATCAGAGGATGCTCGCGCAGAAAGTTGGTTCCAGGCTCGAATGAGACCTGGGCTCCGGGAAACCCCTTGCGAATGCCTTCCAGCGCGGTGACCGCGTGGGAAGCCGTCCCACTGTAGTTGCCGTGCAGCACCTGGGCAGACTCGGCCAGCGGGCCCACGACCAAGATCTTCTTTACGCTTCCGGACAAAGGCAGCACACCATCGTTCTTCAGGAGCACCATGGATTCGCGCGCGATTTTCAGCGCAAGCTCGCGGTGCGGGGTGCTGTCAATCTCCGATTCCGGCGTCTGCGCATACCGCACCATCTCTGGAGGATCGAACATACCCAGCCGCATGCGCGCGGTAAAGAGCCGTTTCAAGGAAACATCCAAGTCGGCTTCGATCAGCAGTCCCTGCTTCACGGCATCCAGGTACGGCTGATAATCGTGGCTGTCTTTCGCCACGGTAAAGAAGTCCGCGCACTCATTGTCCATCCCTTTCTTCAGCGAAACCGCCGCGGCTTCGGCTTGGCTCTTCACGAAGTGATGGCCCTCATAAATGTCAACCACCGCGTCGCAGTCTGATACGACATAACCCGTAAACCTCCAGGCACCGCGTAACTGGTCCTCTAACAGGAAAGTATTGGCGCAGGCTGGTTCGCCGTTGACGCGGTTATAAGCGCACATCACCGACTCCGCCTTGCCTTCGGTCACCGCAGCGCGGAACGCCGGCAAGTAAGTGTCCTCCATGTCATGCTTCGATACCTGAATATCAATGCTGTGCCGCGACGGCTCGGGACCGCTGTGCACCGCAAAATGTTTTGGCGTCGAAATGACCCGCAAATATTTCGGATCATCCCCCTGCAGCCCGGTTACGAAGGCCACCCCCATGCGCCCCGTAAGAAAGGGATCTTCCCCGTAGGTCTCTTGGCCCCGTCCCCAACGTGGATCGCGGAAGATGTTGATATTCGGGGACCAGAAATCCAGCCCCTCCATAATGTCCCGCCTTCCGGCGCGCACCGCCTGGTGATGTTTCGCTCGAGCCTCCGTACCGATCACGATCGCCATGTCATGGATCAAAGGGTCGTCAAACGTGGCCGCCAGTCCAATCGGCTCCGGAAAGACTGTTGCGGTCCCGGCATTGGCTACCCCATGTAAGGCTTCGCTCCACCAGTCGTAAGCCGGCACCTGAAGTCTCGGGATAGCACGCGCCTGGTTCACTAACTGCGAAGCCTTCTCCTCGAGAGTCATCTGCTTCACCAGGTCATCAACGCGCACAGTGATGGGCTGGGAAGGGTCCAGATATACGGCGCCACCCGCCGTCTGGGCACCCGCACGTACGAAGATGAGAAACAGAAAAAAAGCCACCGGCATAGTGCTTCGAATGCGCATTTCCATGGATTCTCCTCCGCATCTTGCCCCTTCGGAGTGCCTGGCAAGAATGCTGGTCGATTGCTAGAGGTTATTGCGTTAACGATTACGGTCGGCCGTCGCTTGTAGCACAGGGAATTGGCGAGGTCAAGAAGCGCGCTTAAGAATGGCGTCAGGAGTTCTAGCAAAGCCGGCTTGGGGAGACGCGACTATCTTGCCGGCGCCGGATCGCCCGCTGCCAGCACGTACATGGTGAACCGGTCCAGTTTGATGTTGGCATGCTTTGAAACAAGAGAGATCCCACCGTCGCCGTTTCGTTGGGTTTCGACATTCTTCATCACCACACGGTGCTTGGAAGTCATTGAACTGGTTGTGTCGGGACCTGACTGATTTTTGTCCGAATCGGCTTGCGGAAACGGTTTATACGCCGGTGAGTCTGGATCGGGGTACGCCCCCGCGCCGTTCCAGGTTCTGGACGCAGGTTGGGGTGGCCCGTACTGCAGATTCTGCCCCGCTTCGGCCACGCTGGGATAATACCAGGAAGTCAAATAAACCTTGACGGGAGCGGATCCGTTCTTCCAGTTCACTCGGTCCATGCGAATGCTGATTCGCGAAGGCTCTGTGCCAGTCTTGGGCGATGACTCGACGACCTCTCCAGAGAAGTTTGCATTTCTCGGGACAACGACACCGTTGACCCAGGTTGCGATTGCGAGTTTGGCCTGAAGCTTCTTTCCGGCCGGAGTTTTACCTGCGATCACATTTTCCTCGAGGATTACCGGAAATTCCTGTATGCTGCCCGGACCCGGCTTTTCTGGCTTCTGCTGGCTTTGCGAATGGACCGACCAGCAGGCAATAAGAACCAAGATTGAGACCGTCTTCGACCCTGTCAACATCGAGATGCACCCCGTTGTCATTGGAACCAGAGGACTCTCCACTAGCTTGTTTTCCGAACCCCCGAGGCTGGTGCAGCCACAGTATACCTGCAACCTGCCGGATTCGAAGACCTGATTGATGGCACCAAAGGTGTCAAAAGGGGCAATATCGATTTTTGTTCTTGACAATGGTCATCGCCGGATGTAACACCGTGAACGTTTACGATGACCGCAAATGTCTCAACGCTAAGTACTGGAAACTAGGGTTTTCGACGGGGCACTAGGCGCAACCAATTCATTCGGAGGATCCAAATGAAATTCTTCTCCCCCAGGTTTGCCGGCAATATCGTTCTAGCGATCGAACGCCGTAGTTCTCGCCTGGCGTTTCTCCTCGCAGTCTTCTTAATCATCTTCGCGGCTCAAGCCTTGGCCCAGGACGCCACGATCGTCGGAACCGTGACCGACCCGTCTGGGGCCGCCGTTTCGACTGCATCCATCACGATCACGAACACCGACACCGGAGTGTCGCGCACCGCGCCAACCAGCAGCGACGGCCAGTACGTTGCTCCAGATTTACGCGCTGGCCATTACGTCATGCGCGCCACGGCTGCCGGTTTCAAGGTCGCCGAGCAGACGGGATTGACCCTGACAGTGGGAGACCGTTTGCGGATCGACTTCAAGTTGCAGATCGGTAGCGCGCAAGAGCAAGTGACCGTCGAGGCCAATGCGGTTGCCGTGCAAACGGAGACCGGCGAAGTCAGCAACCTCATTACCGGCCAGCAGGTCACTCAACTTGCCACCAACGGACGCAGCCTCTTCACATTGTTTGCTCTTGCACCCGGCGCGTCCAGCCTGCAGGGCGATTTCATCAATCCAGTG
>DATEPX010000413.1:0-2214 GCA_035272945.1 Terriglobales bacterium | reverse complement strand
CAGCTCATCGAAGCGTCTGATTTCACGGTTCGCATTCCCATGCGGGGCCGTTGCGACTCCATCAATGTCGCTGTCGCCGCAGGCATTCTTCTCTTTCATATGTCAGATCGTGAAATGTCCAGCCACGGCGAGGGATGTGAGTGCTGGAAGCCCAGGTCGCAGGGCAATGACTGATGCAGAGTGGCGTTCGAGAAGTGAACGCCTTTCTCGCGTGGGGACAGCCGCCCTCGGCTGTCCAGCCCCGTTGGGGGCGACAGAGTACAGCCCAGGGCGTAAGCCTTGGGTAGCGGAAGAGACCGGACCAAGCGCGACGCCGCAGGCCGAGCGGCACTTCCGTCTATCTGATCAGCAACGTATCATGTGAAACGGTTCTCGGATTGCACGACAAGTCCGGGACTTTTCATATGAACACCGCAAAAACCGTGATCCAAAAGACGATCAATACCCTCCCCGCGGAATCGCAACAACCATTCAGATTCCGCAACCACTACGAGTGCCCAAACGATGCAACAAAATGGAACGACGAGTGGACGTGTACGTGCAACGATAGGTGCCCGGTTTGCGACCGTGAAATTGAACCTTACTTCAGTGAAGACGTTTTGAATTAATAAGCGAATGAATCTCCAATGTAGGGTTGATCTTGCTTCGAAGTACAAATCCGGGTCGCAAATCGCACGCGTGCTCAGCGAGGAATGGTGCAAGCGCGAGCTGTACTGTCCTGCTTGTGACTCCGACCGATTGACGGGATCAAAGCCAAATCAACCAGCAGTCGATTTTTCGTGTGTGAAATGTGAGCAGCCCTTTCAGCTAAAAAGCCTCAGAAATTGGAATCCAAAGAAGATCGTGGACGCAGGCTATGAAGCGATGCTTCGTGCGATTCGGGCCGACAGGACGCCGAACTTGCTAGTCCTTCAATATTCGAGCGGGTGGCTGGTTCAGAACCTAGTCTTGATTCCACGAATGTTCTTTTCCGAAAGCGTTGTCGAGAAGCGGAAACCGCTTGCTCCGGAGGCGCGTCGGGCAGGATGGGTCGGATGCAACATCCTCCTCAGCGAGATAGCGGCAGATGGAAAAATCACGATGATTTCGGCCGGCGTGCCAGTCTTGAAGAATCAGGTCCGAGAAGAGTTCTCCCGCGTCAAGCGGTTGGCCGAGTTGCCGCCCTCGCTGCGCGGCTGGACTCTGGATGTCCTGAGAGCCATCCGGCGTCTAGGGAAATCGGACTTCTCGCTTGAAGAACTCTATGGTTTCGAATCAGAACTGAAGTCGCTCCACCCACAAAACCAAAACGTGCGTCCCAAGATACGGCAGCAGCTTCAAGTTCTTCGGGACCTATGCCTGATCAGTTTTCTCTCTCCGGGAAATTACCGCGTACGAACATAGCCCAGACTTAGGGCGGTACATGGATTATTCGGCAGTAATTCCGTTCGCACTTTCATCGATCAGGCGTAGCCTGTCCCACCAGCACCACCATGCGATAGGCCTTCGAGCTCGATCGTGCGCAATGACCATCATGTGCTCATTGCAGTTGGGGCAGGTCATGGTTTTACGATGATACTCGCCGTCGAAGGCCTCAGAAGAGACGTGTTCCGAAATGAAGTTCGTCTTATTGTCGTCGAAGTCCCGGCGTCAGCATTTTGTTGAGCTGCATCCCGAAATCGCGCCGCAGTCATGCACTTATAGCAACTACCGTTTCTCACCATGATCGAGCCGCAGACGTTGACACGTATGGCAACGGCGCCCCTTCGACAAGCTCAGGGCAAGCTCTCGCCCGCCTACCCGAAACTGCTATTTCCCCGCCGCGTACAGCTTCAGTCCCAGCACTCTGCCATACCGCTCAAAGTCCCGGTCGGTCGTGAAAATCTGCCAATGGCGGCGATCAGCCACGGCGCAGATCAGAAAATCAATTGCCGACCCGGCAATCCCACGGCTGCGGCAGCGGTTGCGCATTTGTGCCGCTTCTTCGTAATCGCCCAGTTCAAGCCGAGGATCATCGAAGGCCCGCAAATAATCCCGAAGCTTCTGGAAGCGCTCTTCCTCGCGGATTCCCGAAAGCAACCGCTGCCGCACCATGCCCATCAACTGTGCTCGTCCGTCACGGATGAGCTCGGCCAGGGCCTGCGTCAGCGGCTGTTCTCGCGCGCTCAAGTCGCCTGGTTTGCGCCGCAAGGCCAGCGACCACACCGGAGTGTCCACCAGCACAAGCATCACCGC
>DATEPX010000412.1:0-2070 GCA_035272945.1 Terriglobales bacterium | reverse complement strand
AAGAGAACGTTGATCGTAGTTCTTTTCTGTTCGGTTGTATTTTCTATTAGCCCGCTCCTGTACGGTCAGGCGAACGGCAGTTTTTTGGGCACCGTTTCGGACAAGACCGGATCTGTGATTTCGGGGGCGACGGTGACCGTCACCTCGCAAGGCACGGGGCTTTCTCGCGAAACCAAAACCGACGACACTGGGCATTACCTTACACCCTTGCTGCCCGTCGGGAATTACACGATTCGAGTGAATTCCCAGGGTTTTAAGACTGTCGAACAGACAGACATTCGCCTGCAAGTGAATGAGCAGCGCGAAGTGGATTTTACGCTTGTGCCCGGCTCGGTCAAAGAAGCGGTTGAAGTAAGCGCGACGGAAGTAGCCGTGGAGACGTCTACTCCGACCCTGGGTCAGGTAATCACCGCCGAGCAAGTGGCCGACCTTCCCTTGAACGGGCGCAACTTCGTCCAGTTGGCTACTCTGACGCCTGGCACCACACAGGAAACAAATCCTAACAGCTTCTTCAATGCCGGCCCCAGCAGCGAAGTCTCCGCTCGCGGCACTTACTCGCTTTCTGTAGGTGGATCACGCGCCCAGAGCACGGATTGGCTGCTCGACGGAAACGACAACAACGAACTCACCGCAGGCGGCATTTCGATCATACCTTCGATCGATGCCATCCAGGAATTCAAAGTCCTCACCTATAACTACTCGGCCGAATACGGTACGCGCGCGGGTCCAACCGTGCTGGTGACGACGAAATCAGGGTCGAATACGCTCCACGGATCTCTATTTGAGTTCTTTCGCAACACAAAGCTGGACGCCCGCAGTTTCTTCGCTTCAACCAAAGAACAATTCAACCTGAACCAGTTCGGTGGCGCGATAGGCGGTCCAATCCAGAAGGACAAAACCTTCTTTTTCGCGGATTACCAGGCAAAAAGGCAGCGGCACGGCACCCCGTTCGTGGGAGCGATTCCAACACCTGCGATGAAGAATGGGGATTTTAGCTTGGATCCTTTTGGCGTGCCTCGTCCCAACACTTTCGACTTTCCGGCAACTAAGAATAAAGACGGGTTCACCGATCTGGTCAATCTGTACGACTTCACGGCCTTCCAATGCGATCCTGTGACGGGAGATCCCCTTGACGCGGGAGCTGGCGGCGTACAGCCAACAGGTGTGGCTTGCAACAAGATCCCGGTCAACATGTTTGACATGACCGGAAAACGGATGATCGACCTGTATCCCACCAGCAATGCAAGCAACGCGTCCTCGGGGATTAACTTTACGAACGTTCCCGTGCGGAAGCTGAACGAAGGCGAGTTTGATGTGCGGGTAGATCACAACTTTTCCAGCAAGGATTCCGTGTTTGCGCGCTTCAGCTATGATCAGGCAACGTCGTTCATACCGGGAGGAGTAGCCGCCGGGTTCGCCGAGCAGGGTGCCTTTTCGAGCACACAAAACATCACCAACCACGGGCGGAATGTTGCGATCTCTGAGACCCACGTTTTTTCCGATCGCACTATCAACCAGTTCAACGCAGGCTTTAACCGGATTTTCAACCATATTCTGTCCTTCGGCGATCGCTCCTGCGCTTCGGCAAGACTCGGTATTCAGGGTGCCAATCTGGGAAGCCAATGTGACAGCGTGACTGGATACCCCGCAACTCTGAACCAGTCCACCAAAGACTGCATCAGTTGCGGGCTAAGCTCGACGACTATGACCAACTACTGGTCACTGGGTGATCGCGGGTTTGCTCCCTTCCAGGGCGGAACTAACGTTTTTTCGATCTCCGACTCGTTCGACATGATTCGTGGCAAGCACGACATCCGAATCGGTGGGCAGGTTCGTGCTCAGCAGATGAATGTCGAAACGAACGCTTTTCAAGATGGCTTCTTGATTCCCTTCGGAATTAGTGGCGACACCGCCGCCGATCTTCTCCTAGGCCAGATCGGCTTAGGGATCCACGATCAGACTTTCACTGGCGCGACAACCGGGCGTCGCTGGAAGCTCTTCCGGCCATATATCCAGGATGATTGGCGTGTGACCAACAATCTCACGCTCAACATCGGACTTGGTTGGGCT
>DATEPX010000411.1:0-29502 GCA_035272945.1 Terriglobales bacterium | reverse complement strand
CTCTCCCCGCCTCGAGTGCGGCTTCCCAAACGGAACGGAACGTTGTACTCCGTGAAGATGTCGGCCAGACGCTCGAGTTCTCCGGTATTAGCCGCGGCAAAGAGCACGCGCTTGCCCTCGGCTACTAGCTTCTGCACTTCTTCCAGCATTGCCGGAACGCAGCCGTGAAAACGCGGCGTCGGTTGCGAGAGAACAGCTACGGGCTCACTGCCGTCGCGAGTGATTCCGAGGTGCTCCATCTCGACGCCATGACGAGCCGCTAATTTCTGGTTCAAATCTTCCGGGGACAAATACAGATCCTCTGGCCGAACCAGGTTACCCACTCCGCTGCGCTCGTGAGCCTCGGTGATACGCGACCAGATACGCTCCACCTCGGATTTCACGCTGTCGGGCTCATGCACAACCACAGCCGCCTGCGGCATTAGATCGAGTATACTGCGATCTGCGCCGGCAACCGGCGCATAGAATTCCCAGCCGGGAAAGACGGTTACTCCGCCCGCCTTTAAAGCCTGCTCAACGATGTCTTCCGCTCCGGTGATGCGTCTTCCCGAGAGACGCGCGTGAATGGCTCCCAACAAGTCCTCACTGACCGGCGTTTCGGTCAACGGCAAAAGCAACGCCTCGTCCACCGGATTCGACGAGCGCTGGCTGGCAGGATCGAACTTGCGGATGGACTCCACTTCGTCGCCGAAGAATTCAACCCGCACGGGGCGGTCCGCTTCCGGGGAGTAGACATCCAGGATGCCGCCCCGAAGCGCGTATTGTCCCGGCATCTCGACCACATCGGCCGCCGCGTAGCCAACCGTGTTCAGGTGTTGGATCAAGGCGTCGATGTCGATCGTCTCGGCTCGCCGCACGGTGCGCGCCAAGTCGCTGTAATATTCGGGAGAGCGTAGCCGGATGGCAGCAGCGGTCACGGGCGCAACCACGATGGATGCCGCGCCAGTCGCAATCTTCCAGAGGGCCGCCGCGCGCTCCTCCTGGATTTCCGGATGAGGCGAGAGATTTTGAAAAGGTAGGACGTCGCGGGCCGGAAACGAGACTACTGCGCTGGGTTCACACGCGCCGGTCAGCTCCGAGAAGCCCTGCAAGACCGGGAGCACCTCTTCAGCGGCCCGGTTATCCGGCACAACCACGATTAAGGGCCTGCCTGCCGCCCGCTGCAGCAAAACCAGCATTAGAGCTTTGGCTGTGGGTGTCAGTCCGGAGACAATTATTCGCCCCGTGCCCTCTTTCAGGTGGGAGGCTACACGCGTGAAGGCGGCAATCTTTTCCGCGTCCGCAAAAACCTCGCGGACGAAAGGCAGGACCATCGCCTGACTATTCTAGCAGTAGATAACTTAGGGCGAGAGCCGGGACGACCTCTGGGCATGGGCGCCGTTCGGTCGTTGAAGCAGGCTATGTACCTCAAGAATGAAAAAGGGCCGGCGCACCGGCCCTTCTGGCAAACTGCAATCAGCGGGTTTACCGCGGGTTTTCCGACATCGGCTTCTGCTCCGACATCGGCTTGTGCTTGTTTTCGTTCTTGTCGTACTTCAATTCACGGTTCATGAAAGCCGAGGGGTCCTTCTGCAGCTCGGCGCGGACTTTCTCATGCTTGTCGAGCCACTTGCTCAGCTCCGGATGGCTGCTGATGTAAGTGGAATCGTTGACTTTCTGGGGATCCTTCTGCAGGTCCTGGGCGATGTCGGGATGCTTGTCCAGGAACTGGTCAAAGCTCTTGACGTCTTTCCGGCTGACATTGCTCGAGCTTTGCGCAGTTTGCGAAGAGGCGGCCTGGTCACGATCGTGATCGCGGTCCTTATCGCCGCGTTCCTGCTCGCGTTCCTGAGTAGTAGCAGGCTGCTGGGGCGCGACGTCCTTGTCGGGCGTGGGACGCACGCCGTTGTCCTGATCCGGCAGAGTCTGACCGGGCGCGGTTTGCGCCGGTGAGCTCTGGCTTGGCATGGTCTGACTTGGCGAGGTCTGGCTCGGTGAAGTCGGGGCCGGTTCAGCCGGGGACGGCGAACTTTGTGTCGCGGACGGTTGCGCCGGCTCAGATTGCGGTTTCGTGCTCTGCGCCGAGGCGCCCAGCACCATCGTTAGGCACAGCGAACCCGCCATCAAGCCTGTGCGCCAATGTTTAGTTACGAAATTGTCCATGTTCTGCTCCTCCGTTTGAAGCCTTTTTGAAGCCTTTTTTGGTTTTTGGCTACGCGCAGAGGTAAAAGCAAACGGACTGCCATAGGTGAGTAGCTGCTTGCTGGTATGAGGATCAGTTAGTTATGGCGAATGGCGGGAAACCGGCACCCGGCACGTGAATGTGTTTTTTACGTTCGGCGTTTGCGCTGCTCACGCTGGAGCAGGATGGATACAGGGTTTCGCGGCTGATTCTCGGGTGTCGTCTGTAGGTGTTCCGAAAAAGGGTTCAGCCTGCGATGAAAATGAGTTCGTGACCATCGGGATCCTGGATCGCCGCCCACCGTTCCGTACCTGCGGCGCGCGAACCTTCCCGAATGACAAAGCCCTTCTTGCGCAGCATTGCCATCGTTGTGTCAAGATCCGTGACTTCTATCCCTATCTGGTTGGGTTGGGCTGGCGGGTTGTCCTGGGAGAGGTCGACGCAGACCGGCACTCCCGCAACGGATACCTGGAAGAACTCGCCTGCTTTTTCGCTCATGGTTGGAAATCCGAGCTTGTCCACATAGAACTCACGTGCCGCTGCGAGATTCTTAGTGCGAATGGTAAAGAACTGCAGGCGGCGGATGGGGAGGCTGGACACTCCGGTGATTCTAGATTGCTAATCTGTCAAAAGACTAGCTACGGAGGAGGGCCCTGGTCAGACACGTAGGGCCGCCGCTGCCATTAGTGCATAGTTCGCTGCCAGGGAAAGTGCGAACATCAAAACCGGCGCGTCGCAATCGCTCATTGGTTCGCTCGTTCTCCTTTAACGCGAGCAAGCGTCGGCGGCCCAGCGAGAGCACATTGCAGGCCAAAGTGTTGCGCTCCGCCGGCTCGATCTGAACAAACTTGTATCCGCGACTACGCAGCAGTTCGACGGTTTCCACCGCCAGCCAAGGCATATCCGCTAGACCAGTTTCTTCATCCAGAAGGCTGATCAGCGACATCAGGTGCAAACATGCGGAGGGTCCCGAGCCGTAGGGCAACGGCGCAGGGATCACCTCGACCCCCTTCGGCTTCAACAACGCGCGCATCTGTTCGATCCCGGCGGCATTGGTTCGATAGCCCTGCCCGATGAGCAGGGTCTCCGAGTCGAGCCAGACCATGTCGCCTGCTTCTGTGGTTCCCGGAGCTTCGATCTGTCCAAGGATCGGAATGCCAAGCCCCTGACAGAACTGGCGATGCTCATTCGCTTCCGCGACACGGTTCGGCTTCCCCGGACGCATCAGGATCAATCCGAAGTCGGTGGGAAGAGAGATATCGTGCGCGTACACCGCGTCCAGCGAAAACTTAGCCGACCGACGGAGATTAACGACTTCGGCGCCGGCGGACTCGAGTTCCCGGCACATTGCTTCGTGCTGAGCCTGCGCGGCGAGAAAATCTGGAGCCTGCAGAAAGCCGAGCTCTCGCCAATGGCTCACGTTTCCCGGCTCATCCCAGCCCGCATTCTGCGGCGAGCACACCATCACGCGCTCCAGCATGCCGACCATGGAATGTCCGTTGAAATGACGAGTAGACATGAACCGTTGCGCTTCCGACCAGAAATCTAAATGGCTGTCCGGGCAAAAGCAATCTGGCAGGAAGTTCTGCGTGGCCGCGGGTCTCTGACCCGCGAATGGCGGCGGAATGGGATTATCCATCAAACCGCGCTTTGGTTAAGCGGGTCGCAGACCCGCCGCCACACGGGAAACACAAAATGCAAAAGGACAGCTCGGAGCCCCCGAAGCTGTCCTGAGACCCTCCCGGTTAGAAGGGCATGTCACTGCTTGCAGAGTATCCCGGGTCTATTTCAGCAATGTTGCACAAGTATGAATTTTCAGTAAATTCGCGATGCTCATCCAGCTACCCGGGTCTCATCCGTCCGTGTCGTGCGCTTGATCACAACGTCATGTGATCCGCCCGATAGTTTCCCGCCGCCCATTCGCTGTTATAGTTGGACGTTTGTTGGCCGTGCCCAATCGCGGCCGCCAGCCTCGGAGGGTCGCCGCATGCCCCGCAAGCTCGAACAATCCCGCAGACTACAAAAACGCGCCGAGCAGATGATCCCTGGCGGAGTTAATTCCCCGGTGCGGGCATTTCGCGCTGTAGGCGGCGATCCGCCGTTTATCGTGCGTGGCCAGGGCTCCCATCTCTGGGATGCGGATGGCAACGAGTACATCGACTACATAGGCTCCTGGGGTCCGCAGATTCTCGGACATGCCGCTGCCCAGGTGGTGGAAGCCGTTATTTCTGCCACCCGCAATGGCACCAGCTTCGGCGCCTCAACTCCCGCAGAAGCTGATCTCGCAGAGTTGGTGATCTCAGCCTTTCCGCATGTGCAAAGAGTGCGCTTTGTAAGCTCCGGGACGGAGGCGACGATGTCGGCGATCCGCCTGGCGCGGGCCTATACCAAACGCAAGTACATCGTGAAGTTCGAAGGCTGCTACCACGGTCATGCCGACGCTCTGCTGGTGAAGGCCGGCTCGGGAGTGGCTACGCTCGGCATTCCCGGCTCTGCCGGCGTCCCTGAAGAATTCACCCAGTTCACACTGGCGTTGCCCTTTCACGACATTGATGCCCTGGAAGAAGCTTTTAGCAGGTTTAAGAACCAGATTGCCTGCGTGATTGTGGAACCCGTAGTCGGCAACATGGGCTGCGTGCCGCCCGCGCGGGGGTATCTGGAGGCGGTACGTGCGGTTACTTCGAGAAACGGCACCATGCTGATCTTCGATGAGGTGATGACGGGCTTTCGCGTCGCCTTCGGAGGCGCACAGGAGTTGTATGCCATCCGCCCCGACCTGACGACCATGGGCAAGATTATCGGCGGAGGACTGCCCGTTGGCGCCTACGGAGGTCCAACCGAGATCATGGAACTAGTCGCGCCACTCGGGCCTGTGTACCAGGCTGGAACACTGTCCGGCAACCCCCTGGCCATGGCTGCTGGTTGCGCCACTCTTCGCTACCTCCGCGCACATAGGGAAATTTACGCCCAGCTTGATAAACTCGGCGGCGAACTGGTGGCGGGAGTTGCCGCTGCAGCCAAGGACGCCCGCGTGCCAATGACCTACAACCGCGTGGGTTCGATGTTCACCTGGTTCTTCACCCGGGGCCCCGTCACCGATTGGACCTCGGCGGCCAAGTCCGACACGGAGGCGTTCGCTCGCTTCTTCCGAGCCATGCTGGACAATGGTGTGTATTTGCCGCCCTCGCAGTTCGAGGCCGCATTCCTAAGCGCCGCGCACACGGAAGAAGATATCCGGCGGACCGTCACCGCAGCCAAGCAGGCTTTTGCGCTCGCTCCCGCCTGATCAACCACCGTGCGGGTCTCTGACCGCCTCCAGATGGAGCTATCCAGAGTTTTTGAATGAACCTATCTTCGACCGCTCGGCATGAATGACACAGGCAACTGCACCCGAGGGTTATCCCCGATCGTTGTACACTCTGTTCATGCCGCGTGAGAGTCCGGGCCTTTTCCCGACGCACAGCAACGCTCCCGATTCTTACCTGGTCGCTTACATTGATGGCGGAGCACGGGGGAATCCCGGGCCGGCCGGCTACGGCGCTTTCATCAAGGACCAATCCGGAAACAAGGTTGCCGCGCTCAGTAAATATCTTGGCCGGCAAACCAATAACTATGCCGAGTACAACGGGTTGCTGGCCGCTTTGGAGTATGCGCTGCAAAACGGCCGCAAAGCATTGAAGGTTATTAGCGATTCCGAGCTGCTGGTGAAGCAGATTCGCGGCCAGTACAAGGTCAAAAGTCCGGCACTGCAGGAGCTTCATCGGCGCGCACAGGAGCTGATCCAACGATTGGATTGGTTTTCCATCCAACATGTGTTGCGTGCGCAAAACCGCGAGGCCGATGAATTGGCAAATTGCGCAATGGACGAAGGAATGGGTCGCCGCACCAATGGAGCCACGGGCGTCCCTTCGCTTCGCTCAGGGCAGGCTCTCGGCCATGCCAGTAGCGAGGAATTTAATGGCGTCGTGCGGAACGGTGTAATCGAGCTGTCGGACGGCGAATTGCCGGAAGGCACACGCGTGCAGGTGCGGGTGAAACGCTAAGCAGAGCCGAATTGCGCCCGGCTTGAACGGAACGGAGATCCTCCCCAAGCACCGCCATCACTTATTCCGCAGCTGAGGTGTGATCGTGGACGATTTTCCAGCCGTCCGGAGACTTTCGGAAAATCAAAGTGAACAATCCGTGCGGCGTTTTGGCGTCCGTCATGGTCAGCTTCCACCCGCCGCGCACAAATGCGGAATCCGGGCCCAGCACCTCAATCTGGAGATCGGAGAATTCCAGCTTCCCCATCTCGCGACCCTCACCCTGGTAGCGCTTGCGATAGCGATCCAGCGCCGCCTGCCAGCCCTTGGCCACTTGGTCGCCGGAAAAGAATGTAAGGCTCGGCGAGTTCCAGTAGCCGGTCATGAAGGCCTCCAGGTCATGACCATTCCAGGCCTGTACCTGGTTTTGCAGTACCTTCTCAATGGCGGCCTTCTCCGATGCTTGGCCAAAAACCAAAGCGGAAATGGATAGAACGACGAATGCGACGGTTGCACGCATGCTCGACTCCACGGTTCAACAGTGTCGCACAGGAGATGACAGATTTAGAGTAATTTAGAGATTTGAGTCCTTCAGGAAAGCAGATTCCTCGCTTGGCTTGACAAGAACAGAGCTAAGAAAAACCACGGATTGACACGGATGCGACGGGCCAGATCCGTGAGATCCGTGGCCGTGTTTTTTCCTTTTTAGGACAGCGACAACCGCAGGGATCCTTCGCGGCTAAAAGCCGCTTGATGACATCTCGGAGAGGTTAGACGCGACTTTTCTTGGCCGCCTTCACGGCGGGGACCCCAGCGACTTCCCATGGCCGTTTTGGCCGTTCCGGCCCGGGCTTGTCGCGGTCTTCGACGCGGTCGTACTGGTAGGCCTCGCTGACGGTTCCCAGCGACTCGTTGTAGAGGCTGGGCAGGCTCAGGGCTTCCTTCATTTCTTCGGTGAACTGGTGCAGGGCTTTGAGATGGTCGGCCGTGGCGGCAATTTCCGCTTTGGAGGTCTTAAGTACTTGCTGGTATCCCTTATTCACCAGCTTGGAGATCTCGCTCCCGACCAGGTAGCCGGGATAGGCAAAAATCTTCACACCTTCGCCGCCGTTTTTCTGGATGGCGGCCGAAACGTTGTACTTTTTGAAAAACACCCGGCTCTGTGTCCCTGGGGCCTCGATGAGATCGAACCCATGATCCCGCAGCCAATTGACCGCGTCTTCGTAACTGCGCTGCTCCACCTTGTCTGCCATTGGTTCCTGCTTGTTTCCTTCTTGCGCCAAATTAGATGCTCGGTTTCAGAATCGGGTACTTTGCCACTTCTTGCTTGGATCTAAACCGATTCTTCTATAATCTAAAGACAATTAGTAGTACCCCTTTTTCCATTTTTTGGGCACATTACGATAGTCACGGGGTTTCCGTTCAACATGTTCAGGCCGTCGCCCAAAGTCGCGGAAGTTGCTCACTCTGCAGCACATGGGGGAGTTCCCGTCCGTCCCGGCCTGGGTGAGGACCCCTTGCAACGTATTGGCAACACGCCCTTGGTAGGGTTCGAAACCCTGACTCGCCACCTGCCTAACGTGCAAATCCTGGGCAAGGCCGAGTGGTTCAATCCCGGAGGATCGGTCAAAGACCGGGCCGCGGCTAATATCCTGGCCGAGGCTCGCCGGTTGGGGAAATTCGGACCCGGTAAGATACTCCTCGACTCGACCAGTGGCAACACAGGCATCGCCTACGCCATGATCGGCGCCGCTCACGGCTTCCCGGTTACGCTGTGCATGCCGGAAAACGTTTCGCTCGAGCGCAAGCGTATTCTGCAAGCCTACGGCGCAAACATTATTTATACCGACCCGGGGGAAGGGTCGGACGGTGCCATCCGAAAGGCGCGCGAGCTTTTCGCCGCCGAGCCGGAGAAATTTTTCTACGCCGACCAGTACTCGAACGAAGCCAACTGGCGCGCCCACTACCAGACGACCGCCAAGGAGATCTGGTACCAGACCCAGGGCCGCATTACCCATTTCGTCTCCATGCTCGGCACCAGCGGAACGTTTACCGGTACGACGCGCCGCTTGAAAGAGTTGAACCCGCACATCCACTGCATTTCGCTGCAGCCGGACTCCGCTTTTCACGGCATTGAAGGCGCCAAGCATATGGCCAGCGCACTCGTGCCCAAGATTTACGATCCCAACCTGGCGGATGACAACCTGGAAATATCAACCGAAGCTTCTTACGAGATGGTAAAGCGCATGGCCCGGGAAGAGGGTCTGCTGGTCGGCATATCCGCCGGCGCCGCCGTGGTCGGCTGCCTGCAGGTGGCGGAGAACTTGAAGAAGGGACAGCAGGCAGTTATTGTCACAATCTTGTGCGACTCCGGCGATAAGTATCTGAGCGAGAGATTCTGGGACGAAGCGTAGAAATTGACGAATTTACGAATTTTAGAATTGTCGGATTAGAGAAAGCGCTTGGTTTGAAATTCTTCAATTTGGAAATTCGACATTCGAAAATTCCTCCATGTTGAAGATCCCCCAAAAGGAATATCTGGCCATTCGGCAGCACGGCGAGGAGACCTATCCCCACGAGTGTTGCGGGGTTCTCCTGGGGACCGCAGATGGGGACGAGCGCGTGGTCACCTCTTCTGCCCGATGCGGGAATACGCGGGTTGACTCGCCCCACAATCGATACCACATCGATCCCAAGGAACTGGTGCGTATTCAGCGCGAGGGCCGCGACCGGGGTGAAGATATCGTCGGCTTCTATCATTCGCATCCTGACCACCCGGCGCGCTGGTCTCCGACTGATCTGGAGGAAGCACACTGGTTGGGTTGTTCCTACCTGATCACCAGCGTGGCGAAAGGCAGGGCGGACCTGACGAATTCCTTCGAGCTTGCCGGAGATGGGGAGAGTCAGAAGAAGTTCTTGGACGAGCCGATCCAAGTTGTATAGCAGTGTGATTTTTTTAGCAGAGAATCAGAGTCTTGGCTCTACCCGCTGGATTCTTCGGGACCTGGCGGTCCCTCAGAAATGACGGCATGATGTTCACGTCGTCATTCTGAGCCCCGCGGAAGAGAGTGGTACGGCTCTGAATCCAAGGCACAGATGCACGCATCTCAACGGAATGGAGACTATGGCCAAGATTCACATCCCAACGCCGCTACGACAGTATGCGGACAAGCACGCCACGGTCGAAGTCAACGCCGGTACGGTCGGCGAGGCGCTCACCGGGCTGGTGAGCAAGCATCCTGGCCTGCGCCGTCATCTTTACACCGATGAGGGCAAGCTGCGAGCCTTTGTAAATGTCTACCTGAATGACGAAGACATCCGCTACCTGCAGAAGGAAGGCACCGCTTTAAAGGATAATGATAGTATTTCCATCGTGCCTTCCATCGCTGGAGGCAGCCAGGATCGTGACGAATTGTCGAATTTGAGGATTGTTGAATTGAGCTTCCCCCGCCGAATGCGCTGTTGTCCTGCCTGTTTTCGCTAGCCCGAGATTCGTCAATTCGGAAATTTCGAAATTGCAAGATTGAGGCTTTCATGGCCACTACAACCGAAGTCAAACCCGAACCCGTAACCCTCAACAACGACGAAATCCTGCGCTACTCGCGCCACCTGATCATGCCCGAGGTCGGCATGGAGGGTCAGCAGAAGCTGAAGGCTGCGCGCGTGCTGTGTATCGGCGCGGGTGGACTGGGCTCGCCGCTGGCTTTGTATCTCGCGGCTGCGGGTGTGGGCACGCTCGGCCTGGTGGATTTCGACGTGGTGGATTACACCAACCTGCAGCGCCAGATCATTCACACCACCGCCGATGTCGGCCGCAAGAAGCTGGAATCGGCAGGGGAAAAACTGAAAGCAATCAATCCGTTTCTGAATCTGCGGACGTTTGAAACCAGGCTGACCAGCGACAACGCGCTCGAACTGTTCCGCCAGTTCGCCATCGTCGCCGACGGGACTGACAATTTCGCCACCCGCTACCTGGTGAACGACGCCTGCGTGCTCACCGGTAAGCCGAATGTCTACGGTTCGATCTTCCGGTTTGAAGGACAAGCGAGCGTGTTCGCGACAAAAGAAGGTCCGTGCTATCGCTGCCTCTATCCCGAGCCGCCACCGCCGGGACTCGTGCCATCCTGTGCCGAAGGCGGAGTGCTTGGTATCTTGCCGGGGCTCGTAGGCGTGATGCAGGCGACAGAAGTCATCAAGCTGATTCTGGGCAAAGGCGAGCCGCTCATCGGACGCCTGCTGCTCATTGACGCGCTGGGCATGAAGTTCCGCGAACTCAAGCTGCGCAAAAACCCCGATTGCCCAGCCTGCGGGACGCATCCGACGGTTACAAAATTGATAGACTACAACGAGTTTTGCGGAATTCGCGGCGAGGACAAGCCGGTGGAATCAAACGTCTCGGAAATGCAAGTGGAAGAATTAAAGCGGCGTCTGGACGCGGGCGAACCATTGTTTGTGCTCGATGTTCGCGAGCCGCATGAATATCAGATCTGCAACATCGGCGGGCACCTTATCCCGCTCGGCGACTTACCCAAGCGTGTGCACGAACTGGATTCCAGCCGCGAAATCGTGGCCCACTGCCGCTCCGGCGTGCGCAGCGCGAAGGCGGTGGCTTTCCTGCGTCAAGCCGGCTTCCGCAAGGTGCACAATTTGGCCGGAGGCATTCTGGCCTGGGCCGACCGCGTCGATCCGAAGATGCCGAAGTACTAATTTACTCCACCAAGAAATTGGGGAGCACCCGCGTGCTCCCCTTTATTTTTTGCAACCTGGGTCAAACTACTTGGTGGAGTCTGCCGATTTCATTTCGGCGGACTCGTTACCCAAGGTTAAGGCGAACTTCTTGCCGGCAAACCGGATCTCACTTACCGATCTGCTGCCGTCCGTGTTCTTGTTGGTAACCACGGCATCGTTGCTGGTTTTATCGTTCAGGGTAAGCAGGCGTGCCGGCGCCGTGGCCACCACCTTGTTGCCCTGCTTAATGCTCAACTCCACGTTCGGGCCTGCGCCTTCCCACTGCACCTGATATTGGCCCGCCGCAAGTTGGCTGCCGTTCACCTGCACCGCGTCGAATACCTGCATGGAAGCCTTGTGCGTCTCACTCCCGGCAAAAGCGCTGGCTGTCAGCAGTAACCCGAGGGTCAGCGCCATGATCTTGGAACTCGATGAGAAATTCATACTGCTCCTTGTCCTCCCGATGGGTCGGGAACCGTTTGCAGGCGGCCCGACTTGACCACTGCGCCGCAACTTGCGTTTCGCCGCAAATGGCCTACAATGCTCGACCGGGGTTCAATGAATAGAGCCGGGCCGCAAGACCTCGCGCTCTCTCTCTTTTTGGGGGATTGTCCTCGCCTGGGCCGCCAAACCGTAGACGGGAACAATCCCTGAACCCTTCCACCCTGGTTGTGAACTGGAAGAACGAATCGTCCTTCCGGCCCCATGATCAGCGTCAAGATACGCTGGCTCTCCTCACGAAGTTCCCCACTCTCATCGCGAGTTACCGGGTTGGACGGTTGCTCTACGCCCGCGTTAGCAAAAATTGCTTCTGTACAGTGCGATGTTGGAATAACAAGAAAATGTCTTGGAGTGTTAGCTCGATGGATTGCAATGTACGCAAGCCCCGTCTCTACCTGAGTTCTTGTGAGTAGAGACGCGGCTCGCCGCGAATGGCTGAAGTTTTTGACGCACACTCAGTGGCGCCGGGGGTCAAGACTCCACCTTTCGGCCTTTTAGCCGCGGAGATTGCTATTGGATCGTCAACACGACCTTGCCGAAGTTCTTGCGGTCCAGCAGAAGGCGATACGCCTCACTCGCACGTTCGATAGGAAGCGTGTGCCCCACAATCGGGCGCAGCTTGCCTGCATTCGCCCATGCTTCAAGACGCTCCCAGGCTTCGCCCATGAGTCTCCGGTTTTTCGACAACTGGGCCAGCCACAATCCATGCACGCTGGTTCCCTTGAGATATAGGACCCGGGGATCAAGTTGTGCCGGCTGACCCGTCGCCGAACCATAAGTGATCACGCGACCAAAATCGCGCAAGCAGCGAACGCTCTTCTGCACGTGCTCGCCGCCGAGCATCTCGAAGACCGCATCCACGCCCTCGCCTCTGGTCAGCTCGTGGATGGCCTGTTCGTAATCGTGTTCTTGGTAGTTGATCGCATGCTGAAGTCCCAGCTCCTTTGCTTTCGATAGTTTCTCCTCCGACGAGGAGGTGCCGTACATCTCGATACCCAGCAACTTGCCAATTTCTACCGCTGCTGTGCCTACGCCGCCAGCCACGGCGTGGATCAGCACCCTGGCTAGATGTCGCTCGGGAGGTTGGATCAATTCCGCTTTCCAGTAGGCGAAATGGGCCGTGAAGTAGTTCACGGGGAAGGCGGCTGCTTCCGCGACGCTCCAGCCCTCGGGAATAGGCCAGAGCAATTCGGGGCGCGCCGCTACCTTCTGGGCAAAAGCACCCCACTGCGTGTACCCCATGACCCGCTGGTCAGTATCTTCGCGCACTCCGGCAAACTCTCGCCCTGCAATGAGCGGAGGCTTGGGTAGACCCGGATAGCCGCCGGAGGCGGTCAAAACGTCGGCGAAGTTGACCCCAGCCGCCTCCACCCTGACCAGCACTTCTTTCGGGCCCGGCTGTGAGTCCGGAACTTGCTGCAACTCCAGAGCTTCCGGTCCAGCCCACCGAGGTATCACAACCGCTCTCATGGACCAGGAGTGTATCAAGTAGGAAACGAGGGGAATCGGAAAAGGTAGCGATGCAACCAGCCGCGGGCCAGAATGGCACTTCAGTGCCGGGAACTTCACCCTTTTCCCATGCCTAGGTTTCGGCACAGGTATATACTTTGGCTGGTATAACCTTTTGGTTACGGCTGGCTGGGGTCACGTCGGCCGCGGAGCGTGCGTTTATTCTTATTTAATAAGTTTAATAAGCTCCGTTTTTTCACATCGCTGGTCTCTTAGGTCGGTCGAGGCCAGCGCGGGAGGTTTTGCCGCCCTTGCGGGGCAAGCATCCTGGGGAGGGCCACTCGGTGGACTTAATTCTTATTCGCCTTCTATTTATTCTCTTTGTTGCCATCACCTGCTACCTGATTGAACCCTTCGGACTCCCGTCCAAATTGGATGCAGCTATCGGGGTGCTGTTCGGCGCAGTCATAGTCATCTTCGAGTGGCGTCTGCGCATGATGAGCCTCAAGCGGCTGATCGGGGCTGCCATCGGGAGTGTGCTCGGCATCTTCGGTGCCTACCTGTTTGCAGTCGTCATCCGCAACAGTCTGCCGGCAGGTCCCACGCAAAGCTTCCTGATGCTGATGGTCATGTTGCTGATGGCCTACGTGGGCCTCATTGTGGGCGCCAATAAAGGCGACCTGCTGAACCTGGCGGCGCTCGGCGGCATCTTCGGCGGCGAAAAACAGTCCAAGAAAAGCTACAAGATTTTGGACACCAGCGTCATCATTGATGGCCGCATTGCCGATATTGCTGAGACTGGCTTCCTCGACGGCATCATGGTCATCCCGCAGTTTGTGTTGCGCGAGCTGCAACTGGTAGCCGACTCGGCCGACTCGCTCAAGCGAAATCGCGGCCGTCGCGGCCTGGACATTCTGCAACGATTGCAGAAGGTCGCCTCGCTCAATATCCAGATTGTCGAAGACGACTTTCCAACTATTCGCGAAGTCGACATGAAGCTGATTGAGTTGGCTAAGCTGTACGAAGGCAAGATCGTCACCAACGATTTCAATCTGAACAAAGTCGCGCAGCTGCAAGGCGTGGAAGTCCTGAACATCAATGAATTGGCGAACGCGCTAAAGCCGATCGTGCTTCCGGGCGAGACCATGAAGGTCTTCATCTTGAAAGAAGGCAAAGAATACAACCAGGGTGTGGCCTATCTGGACGACGGGACCATGGTGGTGGTGGACAATGCGCGCAAGATGATCGGCAAGAACGTTGATATTTCAGTGACGTCGGTTTTGCAAACGACGGCGGGCAAGATGATCTTCGGAAAGTGGGACGAGCGGCTGGCTGGACGAGTCGAACCTGCGCGTCCAGTAACTATTCCGCCGGCCGTTCCGACTGTGTCGAGCGTTGCTCCCGCGGAAGCCAAGAAGCCGTTCATGGCAGAGCGGCCCATCGAATAAATTATACGAGCGGGGAGCGATCCTCGCTCCTCTTTGGGCTGTTATGGCGTGGGAGTTACCGAGACCACCGCGATTGCGTCTCCCTGAATTGAGCCGGTAACTTTGGCCTTCTGCCCGGCCAGGTACCCGAGATCGTTGGCCTGGCCGCTGAGTTGGTAAATCTTCTCTCCGGCGACGAGCACGTAATGTGCACCCTTGCGTTGACAAGAGCGCGTGCACTCCTCCGCGCTCTTGTCAGGCAATTTATGCCGGGGGCCACAAAGTGAATCGCTGATGATACCGACAAAAGTGTTGGCGTCTGCCCGGCCCATCTTGAGCGGCTTCTCATCCCCGGCGCCAGGCGGCTGCTGGGCCAGTGTCGTCCCTGTTACAAACAGAATTAAGACGGCCAGAGTGTGCCCCTGCATAGACTGCTCCTGGGCTGAGTCCGACCTGCCCGCCCTGCTCTGGCCCCAGGACATGGGAAGGTGAGGCTCTCGGACGTAAAGTTCCGCACTCAACTCGCAAGTTGGATGCCATCTCCTGGGTGCAGGCAGTCTGTTCTAAGTCACTGGCGGGCAGGCTCTTCCAGCCCGCAACGCGCAATCCGATGAACCCGCTCGGGGAATTCGCTTAGGCAGAATTGCCTTCTTTGGAGGCAAATTGGCTCTAAGGCTATACTGCTCGACTTCTCCCGGGGAGTGTCTGGCCAAGAAGAGCCATAAGAGCCATAAGAAAAAAGAAATGGCAACCTGCAGCTCTCGTTATTCCCCGCATAGCGAGGAATCTCAGTTTCAGCGCCGGTCCTTCTGAATTTGAACTACCTCCATTACGCTCGTATACTTATCGCCCCGCCATGAAGGTGATTGTCATCATTCCGGCCGCCGGGCTGGGTACGCGCATGGCTCCTCCCAGCACGAGCGGAAAGAAGTCGAAGCAATTCACCGAGCTGGCAGGCACTCCGATCCTTATTCATACACTTAGGAAATTTGCCTCCAGCCCGGCGGTCTCGGAAATCTGGGTGGCATTGCGCAAGTCCGAGATTGGCGAATTCCGCGCCCGCCTGCAAAAAGAAGGCAGAGACATTCTGCAGAAGAAAATTGAACTAGTGGAAGGCGGCGAACACCGCCAGCAATCTGTGGCGAACGCGCTGGCCGCGATTTCTGCAGGTGCGGACGACATTATCCTGGTGCACGACGCGGTTCGGCCATTTGTGACCTCCGAAACCATACGGGAAGTGATTCGTGCCGCGGAGAAGTATGGCGCGGCGATCGCCGGAATGCCGGCCGTGGACACGGTCAAGCAGGTGGATCGGACAGCCGAGGGAGCTCTGATCACGGCCACCGTGCCGCGGGAGCGGGTGGTCATGGCGCAAACCCCGCAAGGCTTTCGCTACAGCGTTTTGAAGAAGGCTTTCGACGAAGCTGCTGCCGATGGTTTCTTGGGCACGGATGAGGCATCTTTGGTTGAGCGCTCCGGCAAAGAAGTCGCGGTAGTAATGGGATCGCCTCGCAACATAAAAATCACCACTCCGGCAGACATGGAGTTGGCGGAGTTTTATTTGAAAGACTAGCCAAGAATCAAAAACCAACGGCGAACGACAGAACTGGAAACTAGAAACTTGAAACCAGAAACTCGCATTGGCTACGGCTGGGATTCGCACGAATTCAAGCGCGGCGTTTCGCTCAAAATCGGCGGCTTGGTCTTTGATTATCCCAAAGGCCTCGGTGGCCACTCCGACGGTGACGTCCTACTACACGCCATTACGGACGCGCTGCTCGGCGCCATCGCTGCTCCCGATATCGGATCACTTTTCCCGCCCTCTGATCCGCAATGGAAGGGCGCGGACTCTTCGGTATTCTTGCAGGAAGCGCTCAGGCGAATCAGCGGCGCCGGCTACACAATCGTCAATCTCGACTCAACCCTCATCCTCACGGAACCGAAAATCGGACCGCACGCGGAGGCGATTCGCGCACGCGTGGCTGAGTTGCTGAGTATTCCCACCGACGCGATTGGCATCAAAGCTAAGACGCCGGAGGGCATGGGAACAGACAATGCCGCCATCGCCCACGTGACCGTCTTGTTGGAGAGAAAAGAAAAGCGGGCAGAAAAGCCTCGCGCCAAGCGCTCCGGTCAGGCTGAGAGTTAAAAGCTGTCTCTTACCTCTTACAAAGATTCGAATTCGCCCGCCAACCTCAGGTGCTCCGTCTTGGCGCCTTGGACCAAGGCCCGGAAGATTGCTCGAGAAGCTTCATCTTCGTTCAGGGAGCGTTCCGGATGCCACTGCACCGCGATTACAAAATGATCGGGAGAGGTGCCTTCCAGCGCCTCGATAATCCCATCGTCGGGACAGCGGGCCACCACTCGTAACCCGTCCCCCACCACGTCTGCCGCCTGGTGATGGCTGGAGTTGACGCTAAGGGAACGGGCTTTATTGCCGGCATTGAGAATCTTCGCCAATCTCGAACCAGAATCAATTTCCACTTGGTGCGCAATCGGTACTTGTCGGCCCGCGGCGTGATTGATCGGCGAGTCAATGTGCTGGATCAAGCTTCCGGTGCGATAAACGTTCAGCATCTGCAGCCCGTAGCAGATGCCGAGCAGCGGTTTGCGCATGTTATAGGCGTCCTGTAGCAACAACTCGTCCACCGTATCGCGCTTTGGGTCGGAGGGGTTGGTCTTCGGATGTCGTTCAGCAGCGCCGTACTTCGAGGGATCGATATCGGCGGCGCTTCCCGGAAGCAGGACGCCGTCGCAGCGCTCGATGATTTTCATGACTTCCGCGGGAGTCTTATCCAATGGAATGCGTACCGCCTCTCCGCCCGCCATCTCGACCGCCCGCTCATATTGCGGCAGAGAGCGTTCCACGTATTCGGGGTTTGTCGAAAGCGGCAACGGGATCGCAATTCGCGGCACCATGATGTCATTGTAGCGAGTTCCGGGTGGCTCTTGTCATTCTGAGCGCAGCGAAGGACCTGCCGTTTGCTGCTCAATCGACCACAGCGCTTTGGCCTGACGATAATGCCGGATCTCCATCATCAGGGAGAGCACCAGCACAATCACCCCGGCCACGAGCGCACACGGCGCCGCGATATTCCTGTAGGCAAGGGTCAAATTCGGCGGGGTTGCCCGCACCCGGGAGTAGATCACGATCCCCACAATTGCCACCAGCAGGCTGACCGCCAGGGAAAGTAAAGTGACGAGGAAGGTCACCAAGAGTGCCCGAAGCGGCACCAGAATTAGCCGTGGTTTGCGCCTCCGGGTGGTGGGCATGGGTTCTACCCTACAATATCCGCCGTCTCAACGCGCAGGGGAGCCGAACGGGTGCGCTACAATAACCCAATGTCTCAGGCGGCTCCCGCGATTACGCGCTCTCCTGCCGACGTTGTGCGCCAGACGCCGGTTTCGCAGGCTTCCAACGGAGTCTGCTACGCCGTCGCGGGACAGATCACGCTGGCGGAGTCGGACCTGGAGCGCATGATTACCGCAGTTCCACGCTCCGCGGCCGCGGCTCTGGAACGTAAGGCCTACTACTTTGTTCCGCTGACCGTGAGCCAGGGTGACGATACGGTGATCGCCGACCGCTACGATGTTACGCTCAGTGACAATGCCGTCTGCCACCGCAATCTGAATCTCGGTGACTCGCAGTGCGTGTTCATCTCCACGCGCTTGATGGACGACAAGTTCTCGGTGGCTTTTGAGTTCTACATCAACGTGGGTCATGCGATTGTGGAGCGGGCGGGAGTATCGCAGGCGTTTGCGGATCTGGCGTGGAAGCAGGTGGAGTCCGGGGCGCGCGGTGAAACTTCGCTGGACGCCTGGGAAGCCCGTAAACTGGCCACCGGACACGGCCCCGACGCCGAGAAGTACAAAAACGAATTTCTCGCGGCCGCTTTTGCCGATGCGATTTCCATCTACCTCCTGTCGCTTTTCCTGGATGTTGATTACTACGATTTGCGGGAGCGGGATTATCCTCTGCTCGCGCCCACCCCGCTGGCTGAGCGTCTGCGCAAGGTTGCTGAATTGTTCCCGCCAAATTCGGGATTCGAGTTCGCGATTTACTACAAGCGGCGGACCTAGATTTGGCCACTGATTTGCCACGGATTCTCCTTGATCTAAGTACAATCATTCCTCCATGACGGTCACGGTTCGGTCGTTCGCCAAGGTCAATCTCGGCCTGTGCATCGGTGCGCTTCGTCCTGACGGTTTCCACGAACTGCGGACCGCATATCAGACGGTCGCCGTGCATGACGTGCTGCGCGTGCAGCTGGCGAAGGGCTCGGGAATTGATATCCGTTGCACGGACCCGCGAGTGCCTACCGATGAAAACAACACTTGTTACCGAATTACCGAACTCGCCATGGCTGCACTCAACGCCCATGGACAGGTCTCTATCGAGATCGAGAAGCGCCTACCGGTGCAAGGCGGCTTGGGCGGCGCATCGTCCAATGCGGTTGCGGCACTGTTGGGGCTCGAACGGACGCTGAAGAAGCCGCTTCCTGCTGTCGAGAAGCTGCGGATTGCAGCGGAAGTCGGATCGGACCTGCCGTTGTTCCTGGTGGGCGGAACGGTGCTGGGCGTAGGCCGCGGCGAGGAAGTCTATCCCCTGCCCGATTTGCCTTCAATCCATTGCGTGCTGGCTGCTCCGGAGATTGGTGTATCCACTCCGAAGGCGTTTGCAGACTGGGATGCAATGGTCGCAGAAGCCAAGCTGCGCTCGGCCGCCCAGACGAGGACGTCTGGGCCCACGCAGCCCTTGGCCAAATTGACGGCATCTACCGAGTCCGATAAAATGATTCAGTTCGGCCGCACAGGTTCTTCGTGGCTGAGTGGTTTATCCGGTGTCCCTGCCCGCGGCAGGGGCCGGGCCGAGACCCCGCTTCTCGACCTCGTCCGTACCGGGATCGAAAACGACTTCGAAAAGGTCGTCTTTCCTAAGCATCCCGAATTGCGCGAGGTGAAGCGTGTGCTCCAGCGAGAAGGCGCGCGGTATGCCTCGCTGTCCGGCTCCGGTTCGGCTGTTTACGGCCTGTTCGGTTCGCGAGCGGCCGCGGAGAAAGCCGCGTCCCGGTTGCGGAAACAGGGCATTCCGGCACAGGCGACCACCACTCTGACGCGGGAGCAGTATTGGAAGAAAATTTTTGATTGTTGATTTTTGACCGTTGATTGAGAATTAGAATGCTGACCGAATGCCAATCAGCATTCAGGGAATCAAAAATCAACAATCACCGACTGGGCCGTCGACTAATGGTAGGTCAAGTGCCTTTGGAGCACTTTGTCTAGGTTCGAATCCTAGCGGCCCAGCCAGAGGATCGGCTCTAGGCTTTTAGCTTTGGGCTCTTAGCTTTTTGGCGCGGAGTTCAGGGGCTCAAGCTAAGAGCTAGTAGCTAAAGGCATAAGAGCTAAACATGGCCACTCTTGCGACGACCGCGGACAAAAAGGCGCCGGTAAGCCCGGACGAGAAGCCCGAGCGCAAGCCTCAACGTGCCCGTGTGGACGATAAGTTCAAGATTTTCTGCGGCACGGCTAACGAAGCGCTGGCCGACGAGGTCTGCACATTTCTGGGTATGACTCGCGGCCAGGCTAAGGTCACTCGGTTCTCTGACGGCGAAGCGTATATCCAGATTCAGGAGAACGTGCGCGGCGCTGACGTATTCCTCATGCAGCCCACCTGCCACCCGGTGGACATGCACCTGATGGAATTGCTCTTGATGATTGACGCCCTAAAACGCGCTTCGGCCCGGCGCATCACCGCGGTGATTCCCTATTTTGGCTATGCCCGTCAGGATCGCAAGGACAGGCCGCGCGTCCCGATTTCTTCCAAGCTGGTTGCCGACCTGCTGACGACGGCCGGAGCCGACCGCGCTTTGGTGGTTGATCTGCATGCTCCGCAGTTGCAGGGTTTCTTCAATATCCCGGTGGATCACCTGTTCGCTTCGCCCGTGCTCGTGGACTATTACAAGAGGCTCGGTCTGCCGCACCTGACTGTGGTTTCGCCTGACGCAGGCGGTGTGGAGCGCGCCCGATTTTTTGCCAAGAAGATGGACTCTGCCCTGGCGATCGTCGATAAACGCCGGGTGGATGTGAACGTGGCCGAAGTCATGCACGTCATCGGCGATGTAAAAGGCCGCACCTGTTTGGTCATTGATGACCTTATCGATACTGCCGGCACGCTGGTCAAGACCGCCTACGCCCTGCTCGATAACGGCTCGACGGCCGTCTATGCCTGCGCCTCACATGCGGTGCTTTCCGGGCCGGCGGTTGAAAACATTTCCAAGTCGCCCATTACCGAGGTGGTGGTCACCAACACGATTCCGCTTTCCGAAGCCGCAAGCAAAGAGCCCAAAATCAGGGTGCTCACCATTGCCGGGCTGATTGGCCGCGCCATTCAGTCGATTCACGAGGAGACTTCGGTCAGCAAATTATTCATGTAGGCAGGAATCAAAATTATGGCTACAGCAACCGAGACGAAACCCAAGATCAATTTTCTGGAAGCGGAGCCGCGCCAGCCGGGCAATAAGAACCATGCCCGCCGAGTGCGCCGCGGCGGAAAGATTCCCGCGGTGGTCTACGGCGCCGGCAAGAACGCGGTGCCGGTCAGCGTGGATCCGCGGCAGGTGTCCCGCATTCTCCACTCCGAGACTGGTCACAACACTATTTTCGATCTGGCCCTGGATGGCCAGCGCAGCAAGGCTATGATCGTCGATTGGCAGTACGAACCGATCAAAGGCGCGCTGCTGCACATCGACCTCAAACGTATTGCCATGGACCAGAAGCTCAAGGTCCTGGTTCCGGTCGTCCTCAAGGGCGAAGCGGCGGGCGTGAAACAGCAGGGCGGCATTCTGGAGCAGGTGCTGCGCGAGGTCGAAGTCGAGTGCTTGCCCGGCGATATCCCGAGCCACATCGACGCCGATGTCACCGAACTGGTATTCGGCAAGGTGCTGCGCGTGGCGGACCTGCCGCATGGAGAAAAACTGAAGTTCCTTACGGACCCGAACCAGACCGTGGCACACGTCACAGCGGTCAAGGAAGAAGTGGCGCCGACACCGGAAGCCGCCGCTGCCGAGGCTGCCATCGCTCCTGCCGAGCCCGAGGTCATCAAGAAGGGCAAGCAGGAAGTCGAAGGCGAAGGTGCCGAGGAAGCTGCACCGGAGAAGGCCGAGAAGCCGGAGAAGAAAGAGAAGAAATAGTCTTTGCTAGCTAGCAGCCAGCAGCCAAGAGCTAACCCGCGTGAAACTGATCGTTGGCCTGGGCAACCCGGGAATCGAGTACCAGTTCACGCCGCATAACTTAGGGTTTCTCACCATCGACCGCCTTGCCCAGCAGTGCGGTGTAGAAGTGAGAAACCGGAATTGCCGGGCGATGACTGCCCGGGCCGTCATCGGCGAGCAGCAGGTTCTCCTGGCCAAGCCGGAGACCTACATGAACTTGAGCGGCCTGTCGGTGCGCGAGTTGCTGGCACGGCATGAGCTCAAGCCGGAGACAGACCTGATTGTCATTTATGACGAGCTGGATCTGCAGCTGGGAACGATTCGCATTCGCCAGCGGGGCAGTTCGGCGGGGCACAACGGCATGGAATCGGTTATCGGTGCGCTGGATACGCAGGAATTTTTGCGAATCCGCTTGGGAATCGCACCGGAGAAGAAGATCGCGGACGGCGTGAAGTATGTGCTCACGCCGTTTCGCAAAAAGCAGCTCAAGGCTGTGGACGAGGTTCTCGACAAGGCTGCTGAAGCAGTGAAGGTGATTCTGACCGAAGGGTCCGGCGCGGCGATGAATCGCTTCAACCGCAAGCCGGATCCGGAAGATTAGGTGTTTGGAGAAACAGAATGAATCGCACTTATGAATTAATGTTCATCGTTCGCCCTGACATGGCGGATGAAGATCTCGACAAACTGATTTCTACGCTGGAATCGCAGGTGACCACCTCGGGCGGCACGGTAAAAGGTGTGGAGCGTATGGGCAAGCGTCGCTTGGCATACACAGTGCGCCGCTTTCAGGATGGTATGTACATTCTGCTGACCGTCGAAGGTAGCGGGGCGCTGATCCACGAGCTAGAGCGTCGCTTGCGCGTGACTGAACCCGTGATCAAGTTCCTAACCGTGCGGATCGATGAAGAGCAGAAGCGTCTGGACAAGATCAAGCAGATCCGGGACGCGCGCCGCAAGGCCGCCCCCGCGCCTGCTACACCCGAAGGCGGCGGCGAAACTGCGGCTCCGGCGACGGCATAAATTTCTGCCGAGCTTCGCTCGGCGGCACGGGCGAGCACGCCCGAGCCTCCGCAGATTATAAGGAGCAACATGGCTGAAGAAACCAAAACAGCAACCCCCGGAGCACCCAGTGCTGAGGGACAGCGTCCAGAAGGACAGCGTCCAGAAGGACAACGGTCTGACGGACCACGGCCCGAAGGCCAGCGCGAAGGGCGTTTCGGACCTCGCGGCCCGCGTCCCGGCGGTGGCCGTGAAGGTGGCCGCAAGTATTTCCGTCGAAAGAAAGTCTGCAAGTTCTGCGTGGAGAAGATCGAGTCGATCAACTACAAGGATGTCCGCCTGCTCTCGCAGTTCGTAGCGGAGAGCGGCAAAATTGTCCCGCGCCGTCTGACCGGCGTTTGCACGCCTCACCAGCGGCGTCTCTCGGTGGCGATCAAGCAGGCGCGCAATATCGCCCTGCTGCCCTTCGCGGGCCGCGCTTAAGAAACCGGATTTGGTCGTTGGTCCTTCGTCGTTGGCCAACGACCGGCGATCGTCGGCCAACGACTAAATTACGGAGTCATACGATGGAAGTCATTCTGAAAGAAGATGTCCCCAAGCTGGGCGCTCGCGGCGATGTGGTCAAAGTCGCCGAGGGCTACGGACGCAATTTTCTCCTGCCCAAAAAGCTCGCCATTGAAGCCAGCAAGAGCAACAGGGCGGTCATCGAGCAGATGAAAGCTGCCGCCGTGCGCCGCTCCGCCACGGAGAAGGCCGGCGCCGAGCAATTGGCTAAGCAATTCGATGGCGTGTCAGTGAGCTTCCAGCGCCGCTCGGGCGAGCACGACCAGCTCTTTGGGTCGGTGACCTCCGGTGATATCGCCGACGCTCTGGAGAAAAAGGGGTTCAGTGTGGACCGGCGCAAGGTCCAGATCCACGAGCCGCTGAAGACTCTGGGAGAATTCACCGTCCCGATCAAGCTTCACAAAGACGTTACCGCTCACCTGAGGGTCCTGATCGAGAAGGAAGCTGCCGAGTAGGGTTTCGGCGGGCAGATCGGAGACCCGCCTCCACACGACCTCAAATTGCACTATGGCCGGTGCGATGCTGATCCCCTCCTCGGGCAGTCTCAGCTAAGCCACGCCCGACCAATCACTTACTGCCCACAAAATCATCTCCAAACCCCTATAATCTTGCTCACGGTTCTGGTTCTACCACGTCCAAACCTATGCAAACCAGGAAGAAAGGCTGGTACTCAGGTTTGCGAGGACACAGAAGACCATGCCGGCCGATGCTTGGGCATTACTTATTGGCGGTTGTTCTCCGGGCGCAAGTAGCGATCGCGCAGCACGAAGCAGTGGCACCCAGAACCCCTTCACGTGGGGCGCCATGGCTGGGCACAACATAGCCCGCATTGACGACACGATGCTGGTCCGCGAGGCGCAGCGCGGCAACCGCGCTGCCTTCGAGGAGCTGGTACGTCACTACGACCAGGCCGTCTTACGGCTCGCCCTGCACCTTACCGGCTCGGAACACGACGCCCAGGATGTCTATCAGGATGCATTCCTGAAGGCCTATAAAAGTATCGGCAATTTTCGTTTCGAGTGTTCCTTCTATACGTGGATCTACCGCATCGTTACCAACTTGTGCCTCGATCAGCTCCGCAAGAAGCAAGTGCGCAAAGAAGACGCGCCGGTAGCTACCGACGCCAGCGGCGAGCAGTTCGACGTGCTCGATCGCGTACCCGATGGCCGGGCGGGAGCCAATCCGGAACGCGACCTGATGCGCCGTGAGTTGGGTAGCCGCATCAACAGCGCCCTGGAGCGTCTTACGCCAAGGGAGCGCATGGTTTTCGAGCTGAAGCATTACCACGGCCTGAAGTTGCGGACGGTGGGCGAGATTTTGAACACGACCGAAGAAACGGCAAAGAACACGCTGTTTCGGGCGACGCAGAAATTACGCGGCGCGCTGGCCGATATGCGATGAGGAAGGCTGGGACGGGTCAGAGACCCGTCCCCACACTGTTTAGGAAGGACTACCCCACTGTGGGGGTGCAATTATGAAGTGCGAATGGGTTAGGGAGAACATACTGCTTTTCGTTTACAACGAGCTGGCGGACGACACCCGCTACGAACTGGAGCAGCATGTGGCGCGCTGCGCCGATTGCGCTGCTGAACTGAAGGCCACGCGCAAGTTCCACGTGACGCTGTCGTCACTACCGGTAGAGGAACCAACACCGAACCTGCTGGCCGCCTCGCGTATGCGTCTGCAGGAAGCGCTCGAGACCACCGAGCAAGGCGGCTTGTGGCAGCGGCTGACCTTCGATCCGTGGGTCTGGTTGCGGCAAATGCGTTTTTCGCCCGCCCTAGCTGCTGTCCTCCTCATCCTAGGTTTTGCGGGCGGAATCGGCACAGCCTATTCCATTCTTCGCTCTTACTCCGGAACTTCCGTTGGTGAAAGAACGGACCTGGCTTCCGGTCCCACAGAATCCAACATCACGGGTATTCGCTCTGTGGTTCAGGAGCCGGGCACGAACAAGGTCAGCATCAAGTACGACACGGTCAGCACGCAGCAGACGGAAGGCTCCCTCAACGATCAGCGCATCCAGCAGTTACTGCTTTTTGCCGCGCGCAACAATTACAACTCTGGTGTGCGCATGGATTCCGTGGACTTGCTGACGCAGAAGCCTGATAACGCGGGAGTGCGCGAAGCCCTGATTTACGCGTTGCGATACGATTCCAACCCCGGCGTGCGGTTGAAGGCCCTGGAGGGTCTTGGACCGTATGTGAAGAACGACGTCCGTGTTCGCGACACGGTTCTGGAAGCTCTCATGAATGACGGCAATGCCGGAGTTCGGACGCAAGCCTTACAGTCGCTCAGGCCGGTACGCGCCGATAGCAGTGTGCGGGTTGTGCTCGAGAGCCTGGCGCAGAACGATAAAAATCAGTACATCCGGTCGCAGGCACGCACTATGCTGGCGCAGCTGGGTGAGATGGATTAGGAAAGATTTGTGTGGGGACGGTCTGGGACCCCGTCCGGTTGAGCGCAGCCTCGGCCGTATATTAAGAAGATAGTTGGGGTTTAGCCCCTGGGGTGAGGAGGAAAACGAGGTGCAGGTTGAAGCAGTTCTCTAAATTCGCCGGGACATGGGTAGTGCTACTTTCCCTGGCTGCTCTGGCGCAACAGGGCCGCATTTCACGGGAAGGCGGCAACTGGACGCAGGAGAGCTCGGGCACGCTTTCTGCCGCCAGAAACCTTCGCGTCAAGGTGGACTTCGGCACGGTGCGCGTGCAGGGCGGCTCCCAGCAGGAAATCAATTATGTCTTCCGCAATATTGCCTACACCTCCTCGGAAGAGAAAGCCCGCCGCCAGCTCGATGCGTATAAAGTCAGCACCTACGTTCGCGGCGATACCGCTTATATCGTCGCGGAAGTACAGGGGTCGCGCGCAAGCCGGTGCTCAGGAGAGTTCGTTGTCAATGTTCCGCGGCAGATGGAGTCGGTGAAAATTGAGACCGATGGAGGAAACGTCGTCGTTAACGGCATTGCCGGACGGTTGGAGGCGGAAACCGGGGGCGGCAGCATTAAAGTTGACGATATCGGTGGTTCGGTATCTGCTGAAACCGGCGGAGACTATATCGATGTAGGCACGGTCGGCGGCGATGTAAACCTGCAAACCGGTGGTGGCCGGATCTCCATTCGCTCGGTTAAAGGCAAGATCAACGCCTCGACCGGCGGTGGCGACATGGTCATCTACTCCGGATCACAGGGTGCGGTTCTGGAAGCGGGCGGCGGGAATATTCAGGTAAAGCAGTGCATCGGGAAGGTAAGAGTGTCGACCGGTGGCGGCAATATTGATTTGGGTGACATCGGCGGTCCAGCCGAGATTGAAACCGGTGGCGGAAGCATTCGGGTGGCGTCCGCCAAGGGGCCCGTCCGTGCTGAAACTGGGGCTGGACGGATTGAGCTCAACGGAGTACCCTCCGCGCGAGCAGAGACTGGCGCCGGCACGATCGTCGCTCGCCTCATTCCAGGCGGCGAGCGAACCGATTCCATGCTGGAAACTTCCGTTGGCGATATTACCGTGTATATTGCTTCCGGAGTTGCTGTCAACGTGCGCGCCAGCATCGAGCTCTCGAACGGACATCGCATTCAATCGGATTTTCCCGAACTTCGAGTCACCACCGAGGGCGACTGGCCGGGAACCGGATCGGCCACAGCCGAAGGCAGCCTGAACGGCGGCGGTCCGCTATTGAAGGTGCGCACTACGACGGGAGATATCCGCATCTTGCGGGCGCACTGAATACAGAAAGCCGCGCGCAAATTGCCGGCGCCATACGCAGTCGTTTGTGACAATCGGCCTTCTGGCTCGTCCAAGCCTTCGCGAGCACATTACCGAGCCAAAAAGGGAGAATCAACATGCTTAGGTACTTCCTCATTGCGGTCATGCTGCTGCCCCTCGCGACCGTAGCAGCTTTTTCCGGACAGACGCCAAGCTTCGACCCCGGAAGCGGGTCGTACGCGTTTTCCAGCGATGAGCCTTCCGGGGGTCCTTCCTATTTAGGGGTAGACACCCGCGACATTACGCACGAGCGTGTCGCCGAGTTGAAGCTGAAGGATGAGACTGGCGTGGAAGTCACAATGGTTGACCAGGACGCTCCTGCCGGCAAAGCTGGCATTAAGGAGCACGACGTGATCCTGACCATCAATGGCAGTAAGGTGGAGAGTGTCGAGCAACTGCGCCGCATGATCCGCGAGATCCCGCCCGGACGCGTCGTGAATATCGGTCTCAGCCGTGATGGCCAGCCGCTGAATCTGCAAGTTCAGCTAGGTACGCGGCATTCCCGGTCGTTTTTCAAGATTCCACCCGTGCCGCCACTCGCGCCCATGCCACCCATGCCCCTGATGCCTGAGATGGACATTCCCATGTCCGTCGTCGTTGTGCACTCGGCAATGCGCAGCGGCCTGATGGTTGAGAATCTCACTCCCCAGCTTGGCGAATTTTTTGGGGCCAAGAATGGGGAGGGGGTTCTGGTCCGATCGGTTGAAAAAGGCAGCCGGGCAGAGAAAGCCGGTTTCCACGCGGGCGACGTGATCGTGCGCATTGACACAGACCCGGTGCATGACACCGGAGATTTCGGCCACGCTCTGCGCGGCCATCGCGGCGGGGAGCCGGTCCGCATCGGCATCATTCGCGATAAGAGAGAACAGAACCTTACGCTTACTTTACCCGAGCGTCGTCAGTCGGGCGAGGTGTTTGAAGAGAGCTTCGCCTTTCCCGACATCAACATCCAGGCCGATCTACACCTGGATCAACTGAAGACTGAACTCGCCAACCTACAGCCGCAGCTTGAGATCGCGATGAAAGAGGCGCGCCGCAGCCTGGACGAAGTCGGCAAGCAGCTGTGCGGCCAGCAGAAACAACTGCACGAGCAACAGAAGCAGATGCACAAAGAAAGCTTGAAGTTACGCAAGGAATGGAGAAGCCAGCAGCGCGAGCTCCAGCGCGAACTGCAGGAATTACAGCTTAGCGTAAGCGAGATCTAACTCTAACCGGTGGGGCGCGAAAAGCTCGTGTGGCGCGGGCATTCTTGCCCGCGCGTTTCTTTCACTGCGCAATGTCGTCATCCTGAGCGGAGGTAAGTCCCTGAAGGATCTCGCGTGCACGACCGAAGGCTTTTGACTAGCGCGCGCAAGATCCTTCACCGGTTTACGCCGGTTCAGGATGACGACATGGTTTCTAAAGGGTTTTGCGCACTAGGAATGTGCCGCAGCGGCAGTCGCCATCGGTGCCAGGCAGACTCGATTGCGTCCGGCCTGCTTGGCCGTATACATCCCGGCATCGGCAGCCTGCACCAGTTCGTCGCGCGTGATGCCATGCCGGGGAAAAGCCGCCGTTCCCGCACTAATGGTGACTGGTCGCGGCACCCCTGGGAACGGCCATGCCTCCACAACACAACGAAGCTTCTCCGCCACGCGCATGGCTTGCTCCACGCCGGTTTGCGGTAACAGGATGGCAAATTCTTCTCCGCCGTAGCGGCAGACAACGTCAATCTTGCGCAGATGTTGAGAGAACACAGACGAGATTTGTCTCAAGACTTCATCTCCCAACAAGTGTCCGAACTCGTCATTCAGCCGCTTGAACTGGTCGATATCCAGAATAATAATTGACAGACCGCTGTCGAATCGCCTTGCGCGCTCAATCTCCTGGTTAATTCGCAATTCAAAGAAGCGGCGGTTGAAGATGCCGGTGAGGCCGTCGATGTACGCCAGTTGCCGCACTCGCTCGACGTGGTGAGCGTTTTGAACGGCGTTGGCGCAAATATCGGCGACGGATTCCAGGGTTGGCCGGTCGGCAGAGTGAAAGGCACTGGTACGAGTGCTGTCCAGAACCAAGACTCCCAGGGTTTGCCCGAAAGAGAGAAGCGGAATGCACATCTGGGAGGAGGTCTCTTCGTGCAGCCCGATGTAGTCCCCGTCTTTCTGGATGTCGTCGACGATTACACTCTTGCCCGTGAGCAAAGCACGTCCCCAAATGCCAACTCCGTAGGGCAAGCGCGTCTCTTCCGGTACGCGCAACGTCAACCTGCCCTCGTGGGCCCGCAACACCAGGTCCTCTTCTTCCTTCAGCAACACGGAGACGTGATCTAACTGGAAAGCCTTTTCCACCAGCCAACAGACCTTCGGCAGCAACTCTCTGAGTTCCAAAACCACCGTCATTTGCTGCGCGATGGTGTTGATGGCTTCAAGCTGTTGCGCCCGACGGCGCTCGAGGGAGTGTAGACGAGCGTTCTGCACCGCCAACGACGCCTGGGTCGAAAACAATGTGAGCAGGTCGATGGTGTCGGAGTCAAAGCCATCCGCGCTCTCGCTTTGGCAGTCGAGTACGCCGAGAACCTCCTCCCGCACCATCAAGGGCACCGCCAGTTCGGAATAATTGCCGGGGACTTTGAGAGTGCAGCGGGGATCCTTGCCGCTATTGGGAGCATAAATCGGCCGCTTCTGCTTTGCCGCGTTCCCTATTAA
>DATEPX010000410.1:0-3062 GCA_035272945.1 Terriglobales bacterium | reverse complement strand
TGGACTACCGGTGCGCGTTCTGGATGGCTCGGGACAGGAATTCGGTCAGACCAGCTTGGGCGAGGTCTCCGAAGCGATCCGCACCAGTTCGGGCAACACGGGCGCTGGCCGTCACAACGTGACAACTACCGCGGGCTGCGGCTCCAGCGGCAACCCGGCGACAGGTGGGACCGGTCTAAACATTTTCGCCGATCCGGGGGCTGTGTGCTCCCTCTTTCGGCCTATCCAACTCAGCACGGACGCCACCTCGCGTGGCGGCACGCTGCGGGGTTTGGGGTCTTGGAACGTGGACGTAAGTTTCGTGAAGAAAATCAAGCTGACCGAGAAGGCCAGGCTGACCTTCTCCTCGGAATTCTTCAACCTGTTTAACCACGTTAACTTCTTGGATCCGGCGATGAGCCTGCAGAGCCCGCAGACATTTGGCGTGCTTACTACCCAGGCGAACGATCCTCGTCAAGTCCAGCTGGGCCTGCGTTTCGATTTCTGAGCAAGGTTTAGTCCATGAACTAGGAGCCAGAGATGGCGTCGGCGGAGCCATCTCGCGCCAAGTCCCACCGGCCCTCGTCGCCGATTCTGCCCGGGCAACCCTTACCTTACCGATTAGGGAAGGTTTGCCGACTACTCACCAAGGAACCGATCAGATGGCAAGAACCAGCCCGTTGATGGGAGTAATCTGGCCGCGCCCGGGAGGCGCCTGCGGAAAACGTGCCGAGACGATTGTGGCAAAGGCCTATGCCGGTTACTGACAGACACTTGGATTCGATACTGTGGGGGTGTGCAGTAACGAAATCCTTTTCGGCTCGCTAAAAACAAGCGGGTCAGTACTGATACCTAGATGTCCGCCGACTTGCCAGGAGTTGACCGCAAAAGCTTCGGCCACCGCGCTCCCAAAAAAGCTACTCTTCGCGAAGGGTACTGACGGGCTCGATGCGCGTAGCCCGGTAGGCCGGAAGGATATTCGCCAAGATGCCAACGGAAACCAGGAGCAAAGCAACCGTCGCGAAGGTGAGCGGGTCTGTGGGACGAACCCCGAACACAAGCGAGGCAACCAGACGGCTGAGCGCGAAGGCCGCAGAAAGACCGATAACAACGCCGAGCACGATCGGCTTCATACCGTTGCGAACAACTAATTTCAACACGTCCGAGCGCGAGGCGCCGAGCGCCATGCGAATGCCGATTTCCCGCACACGGCGGCGCACTGTATAGGAAATCACACCGTAGATGCCAACTGCCGCAAGCACTAGGGCAAGCCCAGCAAAAGATGCGAGCAAAAGCAAATTGAAACGCTGCGGCGACATCGATAGCGCAATGACGTCTTCCATGCTGCGAACCTCCACTACAGGTACATCCGGGGCGACTTGATGGATGGCATCAGTCACGGCAGAAATGGCGTCGCGCGGTCCACCGGCGGTTCGCACCGTGAGAGTCAACCCAAAGGAGCGCCAAACCTGGCCGGCAGGAACGGTGAGCTGCGCGAAGGGAAAGTAGATGGTATCCACCGGGCGCGTTTCGTCGAGCGAATCGAGTTTGATGTTGCCGACGATTCCTACCACTTCGCGGATAACGTCAGGAAAGAACGTCAGGGTGAAATGCTTGCCGATGGGGTCTTCATTAGGCCAGTAGCGGCGAGCGAGGGCATCGCTGATGAGGGCAACCTCGGGCCGCCCGACTTGATCCGCTTCGATGAAATCGCGCCCGCGGATCACAGGAATGTGCATTGTGTTCAGATAACCCGTGCTGGCCATACGCACGTCCACCTCAGGCTGCTCGGCCATGGGGAGAACGGGGCGACCCTCGATGGAAAACGGCTGGTGCGAGCCGCCGCCGCCGAGCGGCAAGGAGTCGATGGTGCCGGCGGCCCGTACTCCAGGCAGCGCGCGCACTCGATGCAAAACCTCATGGAAAAAATTGATCTCACCAGAGGGACTCGGGAATTTGTCAGCGGGAATCGAAACCCTCATAGTGAGCACGTTGCTGGCATCGAAACCGGGGTTGATGCTGTGGAGCTCGAATAGCGTGCGGAGCATGAGGCCGGCGCCGAAGAGCAGCACGAGCGAAAGTGCAACTTCAGTGACGACGAGCAGGTTGCGGGCCTTGCTTCCGGAATCGGAGCTGCTGCGGCTCTGCCCTTGCTTAAGCGCCTCGCTGACGTCCACGCGTGTGAATCTCAATGAGGGAATCAGTCCGGCAAGCACGCCGGCGGCGACCGATATCGCCAGCGTGAAAGTCAAAACCTGAGTATCGACCGTCACTTCAGCAAACTTCGGCAAGCGGTCCGCAAGCACCTTGACCATCAACTGAAGGCTGAGCTGCGCGAGAAGCAAACCCAATACACCGCCGGCAATGGAGAGCAGTACGGTTTCGGCAAGTACGTGGCGGAGAATGGCAGCGCGGCCCGCGCCTAAGGCGCTGCGTATGGCAATCTCCTTTTGACGGGCGAGAATTTTGGCCAGCACGAGATTGGCGACATTGGCGCAGGCGATGAGCAGGACGAAAGCAACGGCACCAAGGAGAACGAGCAGCGCAGTGCGCACATTGCCAACCATCTGCTCGCGCAAGGGAATCACCGTGGCGCCCCAGCCCTTGTCGTCTTCGGGATATTGTTGTTCGAGCCGCGCGGAGATGGTGCTGAGATCCGACTTAGCCTGGACAACGTCCACACCCGTCTTGAGCCGGGCAATAACCGCGTAATTGTGATTGCCGCGCACGGCGCGGTCCTGATCGGTCCAGGCGAGCGGGACCCAGACCTTGGCAAAACTGGGAAAGCGAAACGATTCGGGCATGACTCCGGCGACCACGGAGGACTGTGAATTGATGGTCACGTCGCGGCCAACGATGGAAGCATCGGAGCCAAAATGGTCCCGCCAAAACTGATAGCCGAGCAGAATGACGCGCTCGCCGCCGGGACGAGATTCCTCGGGCGTGAAGGTGCGACCGAGAAGGGGACGAACGCGAAGCACGGAGAAGAACTCGGGCGACACGGCTATGGCGAGAACTGCCTCGGGCTGCTCTTTGTCGCCGAACGTCAAGCTACGGCCGCCGTAAATGGCCATGGCCTCGAA
>DATEPX010000409.1:0-41355 GCA_035272945.1 Terriglobales bacterium | reverse complement strand
AAAGGCCAACTCTCAGGAGTGCTGCCCTCGGAATGGATACATTACAGGAATAAAGGTGCACAAACGGTACGTCGGAGGGATCGGAGAATCGAAACGAATGCATAAGCTGTTTACGGCTCAGAACCCAATAAAAAGCAGAACCGGTTTCGCTCCAGCCGTTGCGTACGTAGCCAAGTACCGCCGAGCCAGGATGTGCCGCTTGTGTGTTGAGGTGTTCTTGCAGTAAATCGGATGCTGCAATCACGTCGTCATCGAGGAAAAGCACAACCTCGCCACGACTCGCTAGCACACCTCGGTTTCGGGCAGCGGCGGCTCCGGGTTGGGCTTCCCTTAGTCCTTGCCAGTTCCTGAAATTTCTACCATAGCAAAGCAGCAACTCTGCCGTTCCATCGCTGCTTCCATTGTCGATTACCAAAACTTCGTAGGCGTCTGGCGGGACCGTTTGCGCGGCAAGGCTCCGCAACGTTCGCTCAAGCTTTGCTGCTCGATTTAGAGTTGGAATTACAACGCTAAGCTTCATATCGGCGTTCTACTTGGATTACCACGCATGCGCATGTGGCCTCCGCTGCGCCGGGACCGCTGGACAAGTAATGGAAGCCGCTTACCCCTTTAAAGGTCTTCCTACTTGAGAAACAGAGATAAGCCCAACCAGTTGATACGAGAATTACATCACAATGCTATCCACATGCTGCCCCAAGAGGGCCTCGTACTGGGCGGTGACGAAATCGGGTAAGCCGTCCTCGATCAACTGCCCATTGTGGATCAAAAGCACTCGGTCGCAAAACTCGCGAATGCCACCCAAATCGTGAGAGACATATAGAATCGTCTTGCCGGCAGCGCGAAATCCCCGGATACGGTCAAAACACTTTTGACGGAACCCACCGTCTCCCACAGCCAAGATTTCATCGATCAAGAGAACATCGGGATCAACTTCGGTCGCGACTGCAAACGCCAGCCGCATGTACATACCTGATGAGTATTGTTTTATGGGAGAATCGATAAAGTCGCCGAGTTCGGCAAATTCAACTATCCGCTCCTCTCGCTCCTGGACCTGGCGCTTTGAAAGGCCCAGCAACAATCCATTCAGGAGAATGTTCTCGCGACCTGTGAGTTCGTGATGAAATCCAGCGCCCAATTCGATCAAAGGAGCAATGCGTCCGTGGACCTCAACGCGACCTGAACTGGGAGCGTAGACCCCAGCGATGACTTTCAGAATCGTGCTCTTGCCTGATCCATTACGACCGATGATACCGACCATTTCCCCCTTCGCAATTCGGAAGGTAACATGCTTCAGAGCCTCAAAGTCGTGGTAAGTGGCTTTCTGACGTCTGATCCTTGCAAAGAATTCCCTCAGCGTGTCCGGCCGTTCTCGAATCACTCGAAAACGTTGAACGACATCATCGAACTGCACGCTGCATCGGTCTTCGGCCATCGCAATCCTAGACGTAGTAGACAAACGAATTCTGATACCGCCGAAATACAGCAAATCCGACAATTAGTGCGATGATCCCACATGCCAACGACATTCCGACCGATTTCAGTGAAGGTAGCATCCCATAATAGACAGCAAGCCGAAATCCATTAAGTACATACAACATCGGGTTGATTCGAAAAAGCCAGCGGTACTTGCTGGACACGAAGTCCAATGAATAGATCACAGGAGAAAAGTAGAACCAAGCGGACAAGAGAATTTGCACGATATGGCTGACATCCCGATAAAAAACATTGATTGTTGCGAAGAAAAAGGCTGTCCCCAGAGTAAACAAAAAGAGCCCCAGCATTGGAACAGGCAAATAAACCCAAGTCCAATGCAGAGGAAATCGCATGAGCGCAATTAGGAGCATCAAGGGCAGCAGGGAGAGCAAGAAGTTGATGATATTGGAGACGACGGCTGCTACGGGAAAAACTAGCTGTGCTATTCGTACCTTCTTCAGCAGATCTCCATTGCCGACGATCGACTCCACTGAATACGCGAGCGATTGAGAAAAAAAGGTCCAAGGCAAGAGCGTGCTGAGCAGGAAAACGGCGTAGTGGTCTATGGAAAACCGCATTATCGTACCGAACACTAGCGTCAGGACCACCATGAGGAGTGCGGGATTGAGTAAGGCCCAAAGGAACCCCAAAACAGAACGTTTGTATCGAACTCGCAGTTCCTTCAGGGCAAGGGCCCAGATGAGTTCACGGTAACGGTATGTATCGCGGAAAAGCTCGCCCATGATGCGCCAGGTGCGTTGGCCAATCCAACTTATTGCTTATCGACACGGGTGTCAAACCCAATGCGCCTCTCCAGGGAATCCTCGTTTCCCTTGCGGTTGCGTACCCGGGCCACTCACAGAGAAGCGCAAGCATAGAAAGCTATAATGCCATGCACGATGCCCGTTGGCTCGGTAATTATCGTCTCTCATAATTCAGGGGCTTATATCGAAGCCTGCTTACGCGCGTTGGCGAGCTTCGAAGACTGGAAAATTATACTGGTCGATAACTCGTCCAACGACGACACGGTAGAAAAGGCCCAAGGCGCTCCATTGAACCTTTGCCTAGTGCTGAATCCCCAGAACTCTGGCTTTGCCGCCGCCGTAAATCGCGGCGCTCGAGTGGCCGAAGGCGACCTATTCGTCATCCTGAATCCCGATGCCCTAGCCTCCCCACGCTCACTGGATCATCTAGCGCAGGTGCTGGCGGCAACCGCCGGTATCGGAGCTGCCGGCGGCCTCTTGACGAGGAACGACGGCACGGTGGAAAAAGGGTTCACAGTCAGAAGGTTGCCGACTCTGGGGAACATGCTGGCTGAAGTATTGCTGATCAATCGTTTATGGCCGACCAATCCCTGGAACCGGAGCTACCGCTGTCTGGATCTGGACTATACAAAAATTCAAGAGGTAGAGCAGCCCGCCGGTGCTTGCCTGGCGGTTAAACGCCGAGCTTGGGAAGACACTGCTGGATTCGATGAAAACTTTTTCCCCGTTTGGTTCGAGGATGTAGATTTCTGCTATCGGTTGCGCGACAAGGGATGGAAAATTCTTTACTCCCCGGAAGCGGTTTTCATTCATGCCGGAGGACACAGCGTAAAGAGGCTCCCTTTCCGGGATCGAGAGTCCTTTTGGTACAAGAACCTGCTACGCTATTTCCGCAAACATCACCCCCGTTGGGAAGTCAGCGTCTTACGGGCAGGGGTAGCAATCGGGCTACTGTTGCGCGTGGTGTTGGCCGTGCCTGGACGGAGAGTGACAGGGGTCTCAGTCGCGCAAGCGGCGAGCAGCTATTGGCACGTGGTATGGCATTATGCGGTCAAGGGTGAGGATCTCTAGTTCAGCGCAAGTTGCTGGCTGGCTCCGGGACGTATGCAGCTGCGTCGTATGCCCCTAATATCTCGCATGAAAATTGCAATCCTGGGAACACGTGGTATTCCCGCCCGGTACGGCGGCTTCGAAACGCTCGCGGATCACCTTTCGCGACGTCTGGCGGAACGTGGGCACCAAGTGAGTGTGTACTGCCGAAAACCGTTTACCACTCCTGATGACGTTTTTGATGCGCGGATTCGGCGAGTCATCTTGCCGAGCCTCCCTAGCAAGCATTTCGACACGCTCGTCCACACGTGCATGTCGGTTCTGCACGTGATCTTTACGGATGTTGACGTGATCCTGATCTGCAATGTGGCCAATAGTGCGTTTGCGTGGATCCCCCGGATGGTCGGAAAACCAGTCGCACTGAACGTCGACGGATTAGATCGGAAACGCCGGAAATGGAACTTCCTGGGGCAGGGGTTCCTGCACTTCTGCGAGGTCCTCTCTGCCTACACACCAACGCGCGTCGTGACCGATGCAAAGACGATTCAGGACTACTACTGGCGGCGCTATCTCAAAGGGTCCGAAATGATCGCGTATGGTGCCGAACCGCCGGGCGGCAGTAATCATTTGGGCGACTTTGGCTTGTCGAGCAGACGGTACATTCTTTACGTGGCGCGCCTGGAGCCGGAAAACAACCCGGAACTCGTGCTTCGGGCTTATCGAGCATTAAGCACCGATTGGCCTCTCGTCATCGTGGGAGGGAACACTTACAAGCCTTCTTACGTGCGGCAGCTTGAATCCCTGGCTGACCAACGCGTGATTTTCGCCGGCCCCATTTACGGAGATCGCTACTGGACATTGCAACAAAACGCTGGATTATTCGTATTCGCGGGCGAGATTGGAGGAATACATCCTGCGCTTGTAGAGGCCATGGCGGCGGGGAATGCGATTCTTTATCTCGACACACCTACGAACCGGGAGACTGTAGCCGATTGCGGAGTTTCGTTTCAGCCTGAGGAGGGTGACCTGGGCACGAAGTTGACGCAATTGATAGGGGCGCCCAAGCAGATTGAGGAACTTAGAGAGAGGGCGCGGCAGGTGGCGCGGGAGAACTACGGCTGGGACGGAATTGTTGATCAGTACGAGTCGCTCTTCTCCGAAATGATTCGCTGAGGGAGCCCTGGGAGGCTACTGGCACGTTGCTTGGCGTTGCACCACATAAGCACGTAGTTGTAGAACCGGTAGCCTTTCCAAGGGGTTTAGGGGTCAAGAACGCCCCAACGACGCGAGGGTCTATTGAGAAACTGTCTACGAGCCTCGAAGACGTTTTTTCCTCGCTGCACTCGTGGATTTGTTTGCCCACTTTGCCGAGGAAGCAATTTCGGTGTGCTCGTTCGGAGGCTGACCAAACCGTCCGAACGGCGCTTCGCCGCTCGGGTTTATGTTTAACTCAGCTCGGGTTCAATCCAAAGGCACCAAGCCGGCGTGCGCGGAGATTTCAGTGGGTTGGTTTTTCACATTCTTCTTCATTTCCGGATTCTGCAGCATCCTCTACGAGTTGGTCTGGCTACGGCTGGCGATGTCACAATTCGGTGTGAATACAGCGCTTGTGTCCATCGTGTTGTCCATGTTCATGGCAGGCTTGGGCCTGGGCTCGTGGGCCAGTGGCGAGTTATTAAGGAAACATGCATGCGACACCGGGTTTCCGGCGCTCAGGGTTTATGCACTAACGGAATTGCTGATTGGAGTTTCCGCGGTACTCGTGCCCCACGAGTTGGTGTGGGGGAGGGGCATGTTGGAACGTATCGGGCTCTCGTCTTCACGAGGGTACTATCTCGCATCCGGGACCTGGATCGCGCTAACTTTGGTTCCCTGGTGCGCATTGATGGGAGCGACAATACCAATTGCGATGCAAGCGATCCGCCATATTTTGCCTCAAAAGCAAGGCCGCTCCTTCAGCTTCCTGTACTTGGCCAACGTCGGTGGAGCTGTGTTCGGTACGATTGTGCCTCTTTTCTTAATTGAACTTGTCGGTTTTCATGGCACTCTGAAGGTTGGCTCACTGCTCAATAGTTCACTTGCGATTTGCGCTCTTGCACTTACCGTGACTCGATTTTCACGGACGAGGCAAACACTATCCAAAGAGAGGCCGAGCGCAGCGATAACGTCCCGCCGTCCAGACGGAAACTACACATTGCTTTTACTCTTGTTCACGGCGGGGTTGACAAGCATGGGCATGGAGGTAGTGTGGATACGCCAGTTCACTCCATATGAAGGGACAGTCGTCTATGCATTCGCATTGATTCTAGTAGTTTACCTCGCAGCGACCTTCACTGGATCACGGATTTACCGGCATTGGGGTGCCCAGCAGCAGCGAGAAACAAAGCTGTTATGGATCCTACTTGGAACATTCGCCATATTCTCGCCAGTAACGGCGAATCCCCATACCCATTTGCCAAGTCTGCTGCGAGTAATTCTCGGCATCGCGCCGTTCTCCGCGGTACTGGGATTTCTCACTCCCAAGTTGGTAGATCGCTGGTCAGGCGGTGAGCCCGCAAGGGCGGGAGCTGCCTATGCCGTGAATGTCTTGGGCTGCATTCTCGGTCCGCTCTTGTCGGGTTTCGTGCTACTTCCCAACATGGGCGAACGGTGGGTAACCTTCATCCTCGCATTGCCGTGGCTCTTGCTTGGGGCTTATACAGGTTGGTCCCGATTCGCGGAAGTTGTGCCTAGCCTGGCGACGCGAGCAGCATCGTCTGTGCTCCTCCCACTGACCTTCGGGTTGATCTTGATAAGCAAAGACTACGGGCAACAGAAGGGATTTCCGGAAAGCCGGGTGCTTCGCGATCATACCGCGACCACGATTGCCACAGGTACTGGAATATGGAAGCAACTGCTCGTTAACGGTGTGGGCATGACAGGTCTCACCCCAATCACCAAGATGATGGCGCACGTGCCCCTGGCTATGCTCGGGCATTCTCCCCAAAACGCGCTAGTGATCTGCTTTGGGATGGGAACTACTTACCGTTCGCTGATGTCTTGGGGCATTCCGGTTACCGCAGTCGAGTTGGTTCCTAGCGTGCCGAAGTTGTTCTCCTTCTACCACGCGGACGCTGCCGAGCTTCTTCGCTCCCCTTTGTCTCACCTGGTCATCGATGATGGTCGGCGATATCTGGAACGCACACCACAGCAGTACGATGTTATAGCTATCGATCCTCCACCGCCCGTGGAAGCCTCGGGATCGAGCTTACTATATTCGAAGGAGTTTTACACGATCGCGAAACGGCGACTGCGTCCCGATGGCCTCCTGCAGCAGTGGCTGCCGGGTGGGGACTCCGTTGAACTGGCCTCAGTCGCACGCGCACTAAGGGAATCGTTCTTGTACATTCGTGTGTTCCGGTCAGTGGCCGGCTGGGGATACCATTTCATCGCCAGCGAACGCCCTATACCTAAGCAACCCGCTGCGCAACTGGTTCACCGGATGCCGGCGAAGGCGGTTACAGACATGATGGAATGGGGACCCCAACCAAATGCCGTGGCGGAGTTTACGGCCGTACTTGATACCGAACTTCCTATCGACGAGCTCATCGCCGAAGCTCCCGATGCGCCAGGTCTCTCGGATGATCGGCCGGTAAATGAGTATTACATTCTTCGCCAGCGGATCGTGCCAAAAAGATGGAGGCATCTTATCTGGCGGGAGCATTGGGCCAGGGAGGAAAATGAGTGGTAGAATCGGCAGCACACTTCTTCTCCAGTCCAGACCTGGCGTTCAGCACAGCTTAACGGGATTCACTACACGCATATGGCGGACTGAAGTCAACCAGGCTAGATAAGGGCCGGTTTTTGTTGTGGCCAAGGGCGACTCGCACAGGGGGCGGTGTGATTTGCGCAAGAATAGTTCTCAACTGAACTGTTTCTACTGGTTTCAGAATCCCTTCGTTGCTGCACAAGGCGTCGATGAAAATAGCCATCCGCGGCATCCGCGGTATTCCCGCCCGTTACGGCGGATTTGAGACGCTTGCCGACCAGCTTTCCGCTCGCTTAGTGGAGCGTGGACATGCAGTGACCGTTTACTGCAGAAAGCCGTTTACGACCACGGTTGACGTTTTTGATCGCCGCATTCGTCGAATTGTGTTGCCGACCCTCTCGAGCAAGTATTTCGACACGCTGTTTCATACATTGGTCTCGGTCCTGCACGTGATCTTCACTGAGGCGGAAGTAATACTGATCTGTAATGTTGCCAATAGTCCGTTTGCGTGGATTCCCCGGCTGGCGGGAAAACCAGTCGCTCTGAACGTGGATGGATTAGATCGCAAGCGCCGTAAATGGAACTTCTTGGGGCAGTGGTTTCTACATTTCTGCGAGGTTCTCTCTGCTTACACCCCGACGCGAGTCGTGACAGATGCGAGAGCGATCCAAGATTACTACTGGCAGCGCTACCGCAAAGGGTCCGAAATGATCGCGTATGGCGCTGAGCCGCCAGGCGGCAGCAATCACCTCCCCGACTTTCGCTTACCAAGCAGGCGGTACATTCTTTACGTGGCACGCCTGGAGCCGGAAAACAACCCGGAACTGGTGATTCGCGCTTATCGGTCTCTCAGCACCGATTGGCCTCTTGTCATCGTGGGAGGAAACACGTACAAGCCTTCCTACATGCGGCAGCTCGAATCCCTGGCGGACCAACGTGTGATTTTCACCGGCCCCGTTTACGGAGATCGTTATTGGGCATTGCAACAGAACGCTGGACTGTTCGTATTTGCCGGCGAGATTGGAGGAATACACCCCGCATTGGTGGAGGCGATGGCGGCCGGCAATGCGATTCTCTATCTGGATACTCCGGCGAATCGTGAGACGGCAGGCGGATGCGGGATCCCGTTTTCTTCAGATCAAGCCGATTTGGAGGCCAAAATGGCCCAATTGATTCATGACTCAAAGCAAAGCCAAGAACTCGGAGAAGAGGCGCGGCGCAGAGCGCAGCAAACCTATTCGTGGGGGAAGATTGTCGAGCAGTATGAAACTCTGTTCCTCAAAATGCTTGGCCCAAAGCTTATGAGGTAAACGGCCAGTCTGTTGGAGGAGCTTTGTCTGGTCTTGAGAATCCGCGGAGTGGGCGAATAAGGTTTCTCACTTTGATATGGTGCGCTTTCATCGTCCGCGGGATCTTCTACTCCGCCATATTCCCCATTTGGGAAGGATATGATGAGCCGTTTCATTTTGCGTTCATTCAATATTTAGTGACGCGAGAAGCGCTTCCACTGCCAACAACTCCGGTATCAAGGGAAGTCCAAGCGTCGCTACATGTGCTTCCCCTTCCCGGAACGCTTCTGCGGCATGGGTATCCCGCTCCCATGATCACGCATGACGAGTTCTGGAGACTTGACGATCGCCAACGCGAGCAGCTTGAACAGAGATTCCGAAATATTCCTGAAGAATGGACGAAAGAGCCTGCCACGGAGCCCATCAGAAATTACGAAGCGCAGCAGCCCCCTTTGTACTACGCACTTTTTTCGGTGATCTTGCGCTGCATCGGTGTTTTGGATTTGGCTTCTCGCATTTTGTTGCTCCGCGTTTTCGGCGTTATCGTGGCATCTGTCTCGATACCATTCGGCTACCTCGCTGCTACCAAGGTTCTCAGAAACGAAACGAGTTCACTGGGTATTGTTACTTTAGCCGCCGTGATGCCCGAAATGATGGTGAACATTTCGCGGATAGCAAATGAGAGTGTTTCAATCACGCTGTATACAGTGTTGGTCTATGTGGCCCTGAAAATCGTTGACGGCCCCGAACACTTTTGCCACCTGTCACTTGTCGGGCTTTTGCTGGGTCTCGGTCTTTTGAGCAAGGCATATTTCCTTACCGCATTACCCGCTCTGGTTGTGGTTCTAGTTTGCTGTTTCTGGCGATGGCCGCAGCACTGGACAAGACTGGCTTTTCACTCGGGATTAATGATGGTGATCGGTGCAGTAATGGCAGGCTGGTGGTATTGGCGTGCTCATCGTCTGATGGGTTCCTGGTCCGGTCTATACTCGGAGGCCGCGGTCCGCAGAATCTCGAACTGGGAGATGCTGCAACACGTTTTGCACGTCAACTGGTTGAGTGCATTGATCTCCGTACTGCTGTCGCATATCTGGTACGGCGGCTGGAGTTTCTTGAGAGTGTCGAATTTCGTGTATGTAGCTTTTGGCGCAGTTGTGCTGCTGGCAGTGTGCGGCGTTGCGGTTTTATTGTTTAAACTCAGGGAAGCGAGCGCGAGTGCCCAAGAGGAATCTGTTCATCCAGCTTGCTTCCTGGTACTCATAGGTTTTTACGGGTTCTTCTGGCTCGGCTTGGCATATCAGGTATTGACCCTTTACGTCAGTGAGCGAGCCTCAGCCTCCACCGGCTGGTACATGTATTGCCTCATAATACCTGAATTGATTCTGGCTTACTGGGGCTTGCAGGCGGTTCTACCCAATCGTCTGCATTCCTGGATTGTTCCGATACTGACTGGCGCCTTCGCATTGCTGGACTTGTATGGCATGCACTTTCTGCTAATTCCTTATTATTCGGGCCTGATTTCGCATAGCGCCATCTATAGGGGGGTGTTCTCACACAGCACCCTGAGTTTGGTTCTCCCTGCTAGAGTACAGGATTTTATACAAACGGGTCTCTCTGGTCTCACCAATCGTCTGTTGGTCAATAAAAGTCCCTTCCTAACCAGCAGCACAATATTCTTGTTGTGGCTGATGTATATCGTCGCAACACTTTACCTGTTAGCGAGCAGTCGGAAAATGATTACGGCCAGGCAGTATTCGGAAAGGCAAAATGGTACGCTGAAGGGCAGACCAACATTATGAACTCACGAAGAATTTTGGTTCTCGTCGCAATGGCAGGGTTGCTGAGCTTCGCCACGTTGTTTTCCGTCATTGGGTTCGCGCAATCCGAGCAGACCACGGCGGACTACAAGTTGCGCCCTCTAGCGACCATTGACGAATCGGCGAAACCCGAATTCAGCATGAGCTCGGAGCGGCGGACCGTGCCTGCCGCAACTGCGGGTGAGACGGGTAGAGTCGGGGTGGGCGTTAAGTTCTCGTCGCTGGGCGCCGGGGCCGAAGCGGCTGCGTCGATCACCTCGCACGCGAATGTACGCGGCGGGTTCAACATCTTCCGCTACACCAAGAATTTCACCAAGGATGCCATTCCCTACAATGGGCAGGTGGTCTTTCAGTCGATCGAAGCTCTCTACGATTGGTTTCCGTTCGGGGGCGGATTTCACCTGAGCCCTGGTGTGCTGGCTTATAACGGCAATCAGGTGAAGGCAAACGCTTTTATTGCCGGAGGCCGGACTTTCACGTTAGGCGGAACAAGTTACATGAGCGATCCCGCGAATCCGATATTAGGAAGCGGCAAAACCAACTTCTACACGGTGGCACCAATGTTTGTAGTCGGCTACGGGAATCTGGTTCCTCGTAGCGGCAAGCATTTCAGCATACCGGTTGAAGTAGGATTTGTTTTCCAGGGGTCTCCCAACGTGTCGCTCAACCTGACTGGAAACGTGTGCAATCCCACGGGAGGCGCATGCCGGTCGGTGTCCGATCCTGCGATACAGAGCCAGGTTCAGGCGGAGCAGAAGAAGATCAACAGCGACATCTCATGGACACAGCTTTACCCGGTGGTTTCCGTCGGACTCGCGTTTAAGTTCTGAACTGGATAGTAACCTCACCGCCCACAGGTGTCCTGACGCCACATCTGTTTAGCGTTAGGCTGCGCTCGCGACGCATGCGCGGGCTTCCATCGCCAACCAACGTCCGTTTGCTCACGTTATATATAATGCCCGTGCGAATGATAAAGCAGCTCGTGTCGGAGCTAACCAAAGTCCGTGAACGGCTCGAAAATCGTGAAACTTTCGGTGCAGTTTTGATTGTGGCCATGGGATTGCTGGCTCGCCTCTGGGCAACGACAGGGACTTATCTAGACCCCGATGAAGCTCTTTGTTACATGCAAGCAAACCAAACTTCCCTCCCGCTTGCTTACAAGGCCAGTCTGAACGTCGTCCACCCGCCACTTCTCATCTTCGGACTTTACTACATTCGGCATTTAGGCACTTCAGAACTGATCCTCCGGCTCCCATCTGTGATTGCTGGCACTGCATTCTGCTGGGTAGCCTACAAGTGGGTGGCGAGACTACTCGGCCGCACAGCTGGTTGGATCGGTCTCATATTTTTCGCCTTCTTACCGCCGCTCATCGAATTTTCTGCCGAAGTGCGCCAGTATGCGCTGCTGCTGCTGTTTGCTGCTTGTACCCTTTATTTCCTGGAACGTGCGCTGGTGGAGGGCTCTGTCGGAATGATGTTACTCTCATTGACTTTCCTATACTTGGCGATGCTATCCCACTACTCAGCAATCCTCTTCGCAGCTGCTGTCGGCGGATACGCCTTGGTGCGCATCGCAAGTCAGCGCCCTCTCGTGGGACTCACCGTTGCATGGGTGATCGGCCAAGTGGGTGTGTTGGGACTCTCGTTGGTCTTTTACGTTACACATATTTCGAGGCTAGCAGGAAATGGGCAGGAAGAGAGCTTCCTAGCATGGATGCGGAATTCTTATATCCCTAATTTTTACTTTAAGCCTGGCCAAGACAACGTCCTACTTTTCCTGGTCAGCCGAATGCATACTGTGTTCCAGTATGTTTTTGGGCAGTCGCTCGTAGGCTCCCTAGCGTTCCTACTCTTTGTTGCCAGCCTCGTTCTACTTTGCAGAAAAAGTTTCAAACCAGACAGTGTCCCAATCGACGGCCGACTGACAGCGCTATTTCTTGTCCTGCCGTTCGCCATTACTGGAGGGGCCGCTCTTGCGAGGTCATATCCGTTTGGGGGAACGCGTCAGTGTATGTTCCTTGCGATATTTGCGATTTCGGGAGTCAGTCTCGTGTTGTCCAAGGCGGTCGGGCAGCGAATCGTATACGGAGTCGCAGTGGCGGTTGTACTGGTTCTAATCTGCAATGTTTTCGGAAGGCCCCGTCAGCCGTATATGCGTCGGGCTAATAGGCATAGCGATCAAATGGAACGCGCGATGGAGTTTGTCCGCGAGCACATCCCAAGGGCAGAGCCGATCTTCACCGATTACCAGAGCGGCATCCTGGTTGGACATTATCTCTGCCACCAGGGACCAGTTCCTCGTTGGTCGGTAGCTCCAGGCTTTGAACTACGGGAATGCGACAATCACCGAATCACCTCCCCTGTAGAGATCTGGATGTTCACCCTCGATGCCTTCCTGAGAAATTGGGACCCGTTCGTACGCGCCTATAAACTAAGGGCCGGTGATCGAGTCTGGGTCGTTGAACAAGGAGTGAATCTCGCCACCCAGCTACGGGAACATTTCCCCGAGTTTCATCAGCTACAGCCTAGCTCTTTTGGTCGAAACATTGAAGTATTCGAGCTTACGGTCTGCCGATCTCCCATTTCAGCAACGTCGCCGGGCAGACCTCCCTTTCGGCCTCCGAATCTATGTGTAGAGTAATTCGTTTCTTGCGCTTGATACCTTTCCGTCTTTAGATTCTTCTCAGCAGGCGGTCCTTCCCTTCGTGGTAACCCTGAATTCGGGCGGCTTGGCATTACTTTGGCCACCCGATGTGGCCAGACTGGAACTCGGCCGCACAGATGGTTTTTGGCAATCGAACTCCCTGCCGACGCTGGCTGCGTTAACGGGAATGGAGTCGAACCCTTCCTCTATTACTTGCAGCGAAAAACGAAGACTGCATGGGACTCCTTGCGCCCGAATGAGCAGCACAGTCAGGGGGTGAACTGGGTCGGCAGTTTTCCTGGCAAGGTAGCCGAGGCGAACAGCGGCTATCGGCGCGTGTGGATGATCACCATCGATCCCACGCCGCAACAAAATGAATTGGTTATGAAGATGCTCGGGCCCCAATTCTGGAGACCAGTGCAGCGGGGATGCTTTCCTGGAGCCATAAAGATAAAGCTGTTGCCCCGAGCCGCGAGCTGAACGATCTTGGAGGCGCTGCCACGAACTGACCACTGCAATATGGCGAACTGGGCGGCAGATATTCGCCGATTGTTCTGGATCAGCCATTAGTCAGTCGAGGACCGAGCCACCATGGTTTTTTTCTTAAAGAACGTGAGGATGTACCGGGCGTTAGGTGATTCTGAACTCAGGGTGTACGTACCGGGGTCGATTTGTGGTTCTGCAACAAGGGTCTGGGGCAGGAGCAAGAAAACCATTTGCGTATCACCAGCCTGGAAGCCTGCTTGAAAATTCTGCACGATGGCCTGGCGGACTCCACCGTACGTTCTGTATGCCCGGAGGATTGGTTTCAGGTGCCATGAAAACAGGACGGCAGCGCATAGCAACACATGGGGCAAAGCGTTGGACGCTGGGTACCATAGCCGAGGTCCATCTCCGGTCTTGGCCGATAACAGCATGGCTGTCCCAGCTATGCCCAGGAGGATCCAGCATCGCCGTACAGTTTCATGTTGATCACAACAAACAATCCCAAAATGCAGGTTAGCGGCAACGATAGTAAACAACGAGGCCAGCCAAAGAGCAGTAGTAACCCCTAGCATCTGCCCTATCCATGCTCTTGGCAGTCGGCCAAAGCGGGACCAGCACAGGCCAACACCCAATGCCAGCAGTATCTCAGAAGGCAGGCTAGAACCCAGACCATGCCATCCATGGGAGGGGCCCTTTCGTCCTAGTACTTCCACCAGCAGTTCCTGCATAGCTGCAATCAGACTGGCAACGGGATGGCCCTTCGTCGGCCCGACGGAGACACCCGGCAATTCATTGATGTGGTATCGGTTCAATCGGACGACCGTGAGTACGACGACGGAAATCACCGTCGGAACCAACCACCAGATAGCTGTCTTAGCAGACCAATTGCGGCGGCTCCGACACGCCACGAAGCACCATTGAAGTGCTTGGATTAGACCGTAGGAGAGAACAAAGGTTGCTCCGATCTCGGTGCTGCATGTGGCCAGGATCAAGCAACAGCTGCACAGGAGTCTGCCACTTGCGGTCGACAAGCGGCTACTAGCGATCTGCAGAAACAACAACAGCGTAGCGGCAAGCGTAGGCAGGTAGGCAACCGCGCCCGCAGGCCAATAGAAGACCCAGATCTCCCGGTCTGCGCCAGCGACGAACAATGCCATCAAGGAAAGAGCAACCAACAGATCCGGCCGGGCGTCTTCGCCTCGGGGCTCCCGACGCATTTGCCAGAAGGTCAGCAGGCCTGCCGTTATGAATACCGCCCAGATCAACGCCAAGAACGTGCTGATCAGCTGGCGGTGCGAATAATTAACAACCCAACCGTAAGCGCAAAAGAGAGATTCTGAGAAAGGACGCGGGCTCCACTTCAACCGATTCCAGAAAAAAGACCATCCGTCGCGTTCCAGTCGGCTGAAATCATCATATTCATCGGCTAGCCAGTTCCCCAGACCAATAAATCCGAGGTGTATCACAATGACTGCGCTTAAAAAACAAGATGCAATCCAGTGAAGAATGACCTGCTTCGGGCGCAAGGAATCTTCTGCCACAATCTGTTCCACTGTTGTCACAGACTCGTGCCTCCTGTTCCTGGTTTAATTTCGGCGAGCTTACTCTCGCCATTCCGGCATGACTTCGCGATGAGGCTGAACAAGTTCGGTCCGAGCGCCGGAGAACCAGTGGCAGAGTTCCTGATCTGACACCCGGCGATGGGACTGGATGTACAGCCGCTTTTTTCTTAACTCGTGACGGGCCTTCCAGACGGAGGTAAGAGCGGAAGCGAGTTTGCGATCGGCCAAAAGGCAGTAGCCGACCACCTGGGCATCCCGCACGGTGATGGGCAGAAAGAACCGCCAGTAGAGCGGCCAGGAGATGTTCTTGGCTCGCATGAGGAAGCGGTTCTTGACGGAGTGCCAGTTGATTTCCGTTGGCAGTTCGCCGCGGCGTTCGGGAGTCACTCGCCGTACATGCCAGGCAACTGCCTGGGGAGTGTACAGGCAGCGCCAGCCCATCAACTGCGCGCGCCAGGCCAGATCCGCGTCCTCGCGATAGGCAAAGAACTGTTCGTCAAAAAATTCGCCGTCGACCGAAATATCTTCGAACATGCTCCGACGATAGAGAGCCGCCGCGCCAGTTGCGCCAAAAACGTATTCCGCTCGGTCAAATTGGCCCTGGTCCAAATGGTCTGCGCCGCGATCGAGGTGGCGCAGATTCGGCAAGAAGTAGATTCCCGTTGAGTCGATCACCTGAGTGAACTCAGGATGGGCGCCGGGGGTCCATCGCAGAATCTTGCCACACACCGCGCCAATCTTGTCGTCCAGTTCTCCGGCGGCCACGAGGGTGGCGATGAAGTCGGGGTGGAGAACAACATCTGGGTTGAGCGAGAGCAGCCAATTCCCGCTCGCCAGCCGCGCCGCCTGATTCTGGGCGGCCGCAAAGCCGAGATTAGTCTGGTTGTAAACTACCCTCGCCCACGTAGCAACGTTTGCGAGTAACTCCCGCGTGCCGTCTGTAGAGGCGTTGTCGATGATGACTACTTCCGCGGCCCGGTAAGACTGTTTCCACAGTGAATCTAGACAGGGTCGAAGGAAGGCAGCCGAATTGTAGGTCGTGATTAGAACGGAAACCATGCAGCAGGCGTCTTGACGGCAAAACTAGTGCGCTCCCCTGCCGGAGAGTACGGCGGGGATGGTCTTCAAGAGAATCTTGAAATCCAGCCACATCGACCAGTTGTCGATGTAAAGAAGATCCAGCTTGACCCAGCGATCGAATTCCAGGCGGCTACGTCCTTCGAGCGCCCACAAGCAGGTCAGGCCCGGTCGAATCCGCAAGCGGCGGCGTTGCCAGCCTTCGTACTGTTCGACCTCGTGGGGCAGCGGTGGGCGCGGCCCGACCAGCGACATGTCTCCGCGCAGCACGTTCCAGAGTTGCGGCAGCTCGTCCAGGCTGAACATTCGCATCCAGCGGCCTACCGTGGTACACCGCGGATCGTTGCGCATCTTGAATACGGGGCCATCAACTTCATTCAGGTCTCCCATATGCAGGAGCAGCAAGTCAGCGTCGGCAACCATGGAGCGAAACTTGAGCAGGGTGAATTTGCGTCCGCCCAGACCGCATCGCGTCTGCCGATAGAAGACCGGGCCGGATGAGGTCAGTTTGATCAACACAGCCAAGATGAGGAACAAGGGCGAAAGCAAGGTCAGAGTTACCGCAGAGATCACAAGATCGATGACTCGCTTGAAAAAAAGGGCAAACTCGTTCTGGGGCGCACTGGCAAAGGTCAGCAACGGCACGTGGCTCAAGTGCTCGACAAACACATGCGAGAAGCCTTGCGGAAGGAAGTCGAGCTGCACTCGCATGTGAACACCCTCTTCCTCACACTGCTGCATCAAGGGTTCCAGACTGAGCAAATCTTCCTTGCCTACGGCAAACACCACCTCATCGACGATGTGATTGTGCAGTAGTTCGGAAAGACGCTCTTTGGGGAGAATCGAGTAGGTACCACGCAGTCCCAGTGGCGGACTCGGTTGCTGATCGCCCGTGTACACAAATGCGAGGAGACTGAGGCCGAAACGCTCTCCCTCTTCGAGCAGTGATGCTAACTCGCGAGCACCAGTGCTTGTTCCCACGATGACGAAGTGACGCAGGCGTCCTGGCCTGGTACGGAACCAGGTCCCACCGACCAGTAAGAGCCATCGGTTGCCGGCCAACAATAGGAATTGCATGACGGCGAATGCCAGCAGAAAACTTCGACTAACGTATTCGCCCTTGAACAGGAATAACCCAGTCAGAAGCGAGAGAAGTCCAAGAGCGGTCATCTTGACTACGTCGGTAGCCAAGTCTCGCGGGCGACGGAGTTCAACCTGCCGGTACGCCCCGAGGACATATCCCCAGCAGGGGAAGAGGATGAGGGCGGCGAACAGAATCGGCAGATAGGTACGCAGTCCATAAATGCCATGGAGATTAAGCAATCCCCTCTGCCCAACCCAGACTCGAATCAGGTAGGCCAGCAGGAATGCCAAAGTGGTGGCGATCGCATCATTCAAGACGCACGTCAAGGCAACGAGTCGGGAACGACGAGAAAACATTACCTACTCTTACTTTCTTCAGACCTGGTCAGTGTGGAGACACCAGCATACGCTAAAATGTCGAGCCGTGCAGTTTACAGAACGCAGTAGGTGTCAGCAGAGGAAATTAGTTCTTGTTACGAATTCAGAACAAGGTTAGTAACCAGGACCGTCAGTCTCAGCCAGGCTCTTCCTGACATTGCGAACGTCGCTCCAGCCGCCGGCCCGAAATGCGCAGGTAGGCCACGTACGACACTAGCAGCAGATTGATCACGAGCAGGGCCCATTTGATTGGCGTTTCTCTTCGGATTAACCCATGAATTTCGAACGGCAAATAGACGAGTCCCGAGAAGATGGCCAGCCATTCTGCCCAGATCCTGGTCTTCCAGAGGCCGTACGCCTCTATAAACCGCAGCGTGGAATAAGCGAATACGGCCAAGGCCAGGATCCAGAGCTGAGAATCGGTGATCTGGTCGGCGCGATCGAGCAGCACCTGGGCCCAGTGGCGGTCCGGATCGATGTGTAGAAACTCCATCAGGCTCTCGACGATGTCCCATACGTCCTTGTGGATCAAAGCGACGAAACCTACGCCAATCAATACGCCCGCCACGCCTTTTGTAAACTCGATGGTGGCCACGGTGCGCAGGCCTTTTTTGTGAGCGGGATCGCTTTTGTGAATGATGTGCGGCTTTTCCGGCTGAACTTGGCTAGACGATTCCATCGCTTGCGGGTCCACTGCTGACCGCTGCTGAGTACATACTACTATCGTTACGTGTTTCCGATGCTCCGGGTTCCGGCCGGGTGGCTCGCCGGAACAGGCTGGCATAAGACGGCAGGAGGGCTCCGCTCTGGAACTTCCGGAGCGTGAATTGCGTCTCTAGCAAAGAACGACTAGTGTCTCCGACAGAGTTGCTTACTCGTCGCTTGGGAGGGAGCCGTGATCCGAATCGTATTCGCTTTCCTGATGCTTTTGATCAGCCTGTCGCTTACGGCACAAACGGCACAACCGATACCGTCAGCTGCCCCTTCACAGTCTCCACGGCAGGCGCTTCTGGAGATGTTTATGGGCACATCGCCCAATCACCTCGAGAAACATCTCCCGAGTGCCGCCAAGAAAGCGTTTCAGCGGCTCCAGTCCGGGGGAAACATGATGTTCTTAAGCGAAATCTCCGGGCTGGGAGCGCACGCGAAAGCAAGTGGCGGTCTCCAGATCATGGAGACAGGCCCCATCTTGCTGAGGGTCGACGAACCAGGCGGCCGCGAGAAGTTCGAAGTCGTGGTGGAGCGTGACAACCTGATGGGAGATGAGGACCAAATCGACCTCTCTTTCCAGATGTACAAGAACGGACAGCAGCAAACCTTACCGGTTCTGCCGCGGCTTACCTTCATGATGAAAACAGAATCCGACGTCTGGCGACTTAATGAGATTCTATTTTCCGCGCGCGTGCCGCTGGCCGACCCGGATTATCTTAAGGACGTGGTTAAAGATCTCGAGGAAAAGCAGCGGTCCCGAAACGATGCCATGGCCAGTTGGTCGATAGGCGTCATTGGTAACGCCGAAAATCAATATCGCGCCAGCCATCCGGAACGTGGCTTTGCCTGTTCCCTTTCTCAGCTGGCCGAGGCCAGTAAAGAAGGTGAGCCACGCGGAATACCGATCGATGACGAGCTGGCCGCAGGCAAGAAGAACGGATATGTATTCGCGTTGACCGGATGCGATGGCAGCCATTTTAAGGTGGCGGCCGAGCCCGCTGTCGCGGGTGGCGGGCAACGCGCCTTCTGCGCGGACGAAAGCGGAGTAGTCAAGTTCGCGAAGAATGGAAAGGCAACAACCTGCTTGACCAGTGGTGAACCGTTAAGCGAAGGGGCAACGTTCCTCTCAGTCGATTAGCCGCCATTGTTGCGAACGCTACTTCGCAGTTCCTCCACGATCTCGCGTGCCGCGTTGCGGGCTGCCTCGTCGTGCTTCACATCAAAGGAAATGGCTCCCACGCGTGCGTGTCCTCCGCCGCCGTAGCGCTCGCAGATTTTGGCTAAGTTTACCAACCGCTCAGTTTTGGCCCAGGGATTGGAGCCTACGGAAACCTTGGTCCGAAAGCTGCTCTTGCTGAGTCCGACGCTATAAACCGACTCCGGATGCAGGTAGTAGGGAATGAACTTGTTGTAGCCCTCTAGCTCGTGGTCGGTGACGTCGAAGAAAATGGTTCCGTCCTTGAACTCGGTGCGTTGCCTGAGAAGCTCGATCGAGGTTTTGTGCCGCTCCAACAGGGGCGGCAATACAGATGCCACGAAGGGCGCCTCGAGAATTCCAGCAAGTGGCTTACTGGCCAGAAGCGGTATCAGGCGCGGCACGAAGTCATGATCCCTGGCCGCTTCTATCACCATGGTTAATTTCATGGCGGGCGCTTTCATTTCGACGGCAGTCTTTGCGTCCTGATAGAGTGCGCCGTCAATAATGTCGGCCCACTCTATGACCTCCGCCACCGGTGCGGGATTGAACCCGAAGCGCTGCTCGGCTACCGTGGCCAGGAACTTGGTACAGGAGCGGAAGCTGGGATCGTAGAACTTGCGGTTGCTCTGGTCCTGTTCAAAATGTTCGGCGTCAGCGGGCGTCAGAAACGCGCTCTCGTGATGATCGAACCACCAGGTGATTTTAGGCGAGCTGGAGTACTTGAAATCGACGATGGCATTTTCCCCGCCGTCGAATTTGGATTCATCGAAGAGCGCACCGGCACGGTGCAGCAATCCGCTGAAAACGAAGTCGGCATCCTCCCGAATGCGCTCCTGATAGAAACGCGAAAACAAGGCGGCCGAGCAGGCACCGTCGAAACACTTATCGTGATAGAAGACTTTGACTTTCAAACCGTTTCCATTTCCGGTTGTGCCGCTTGGCTTACCGAGTACCGGTGAATACGGAAGCTCGCGCCACAATCAAAAGCTAATAAGGAATGCCATCCGCCCGGGGTAATGTCAAGCGAGCCGCGGGCAATTCGGGGCACGTAGATTCCATAGAGCCGGCGAAATTAGTCCACGTACTCCGCTTGCCTTTCCGCCCAATCGCCAATGACAGGTAACTTGAATGCCTGTCCTTGAAGCGCTTTGATCAGCAGCACAATCCAGAGAATGAAGCATCCTACAGTCACGACCGAAAGCAGCAGCATCATCATCAGACGTCCTACTATGGGTACCAAAGAGAGCACTGCAAACACAATTTTGAGGGCTATGCCGAGAAGGCCCAGGGCTAGGGCCAGAAGCAGGCTCTGCAACGAGTGGAACCGGACAAAACGGCTCTTGTTAAAGGGTTCGACGAAGAGAAACACGATAGCGGGAATGAACGTGACGTAAGCCAGGGCCCCGACAATGTTGTCGGGAATGCCGCGAGCGACGCCAGGCGGAGGTTGGGTCGGCAGCTCGTGACCGCATCCCGAACAGGCAGTGGATTCCTCGGAAATTTGCGCACCGCACTGGGTGCAGACGATTGTCATGAATTCCCTTCAAACCAGCCGTCGCGACGGACTCTTACGACGGCAATCTTCGCAGACGCCGTAAATTTGAAAGGTATGGCGAGTGGTCTCGTAGCGGTGCTTGCGGCCAATTTCCTGCTCCAGGTGATCTACCGCGGGCGAGAAAAACTCTACCGAACTGCCGCATTCGGTGCACACCATGTGATGATGGCTGCGCCGGTTGTACTGGTGCTCGTAGCGCGCGATTCCATCGTGAAAAGCCACCTCGCTGGCCAGACCGCACTCAGCTAACAGTTTCAGAGTCCGGTAGACAGTGGTAAAGCCGATTCTGGGATCTTTTTTCTTCACCAAACGGTGCAACTCATCGGTGGAGAGGTGCTCGCGGGTTTCGAGAAACGTACGCAGGATGGTGTCGCGCTGCTCCGTGTGCTTCAGGCCAACCCTCTTCAGATGGCGGTGAAGGATACCTTGGGCTTCACGGACCATCTCCTGCGAGATGCTGGGCTGGTCATCAATTCGTTTCTGCTGCGTGTTGGACACCGCGCCTCGTTCGCGAATCCCCGTTGGGTTGAGAGCATGATACTGGCGTTTAGTGCGAACTGCCAACCCAACAGGGGAGCCCAACAGGGGAGCCTATGGGGCTCGCGCCCGGATTGTCATTCCCTGCGGGCAGACTCTACAATCGAAGCTTTCCATGGCGACCACGGTTTTGACTGCTTCTGGTCCCCGCACTTCCGGGCTGCGCCGTTTTCTGACAATTCTGCTGCTGATCGGAATTCTGGCGCTGCTGGGCGCGGGCGGCTACCTGTATTCCGTCGCGCGACGCGCCTTGCCCCAACTCGATGGGAGTTTGAAAGTCGTCGGCCTCTCAGCTCCGGTCACGGTTTCCCGTGACCACCACGGCGTGCCCACCATTGAGGCCGCCAATTTCGAAGATCTGTTTTTTGCCCAGGGCTATGTCACTGCGCAGGACCGCCTCTGGCAGATGGACGCAATGCGCCGTTTTGCGGCAGGCGAACTCTCGGAAGTTCTTGGTGAGAGCCAGCTTCAGCATGACATGCAGCAGCGAATACTGGGCTTGCGAGCTGTGGCTCGACGCTCCCTCGAATTGGCAAACCCGCGGGATCGATCATTCTTTGAGGCCTACGCCCGCGGAGTAAACGCGTACATTCAATCCCGCACTGGCCGTCTGCCCATCGAATTCCGAATCCTCGGCTACATGCCAAAACCCTGGACCGCAGAAGACTGCATTCTGATGGGCGCTAACATGGTGCAAAACCTTAGTCACGGCACCTACCGCGCGGCGTTGCAGCGGGAGAAGATACTGGCCAGGCTGGGGCCGGAATTGACGGCGGACCTCTACATCAACTCCTCATGGCACGACCGCCTGCCTACGAAGGGACCAGTTCGCCTGGACGAGCCCGACGATGAAGATCGCGGCGACGACAGCAGCATGACCAGTATTCCACAGCAATTCTCGCAGGCGGGACCGGGTGCTTTCGAGGATCTCTTCAGTGTGCTCTGGCCCGGGTCTAACAACTGGGTTGTGTCCGGTGCGCATACCGTATCTGGCAGGCCACTGCTCTCTAACGATATGCACCTGGATCACCAGATGCCGAACCTGTGGTACGAAGCGCATCTGCGCAGCGGGAATTTTGACGTGGTGGGAGTCAGCCTTCCGGGCCTGCCTTTCGTCATCGTGGGCCACAACCAGCGGATCGGGTGGGGATTTACCAACCTCGACCCTACGGTCGAAGACCTCTATGTCGAGTCATTCAACGACAAAGGCCAATACCTGACTCCTCAAGGATGGCGTGATCCCGAGCATCGCCGCGAGGTGATTCACATCAAGGGCAAGGCTGACGCAGTCGCTGACGTGCTGATCACGCGGCATGGGCCGATCATCAGCGATCTAATCCCAGGTGAAAGGCGCTCGCTCGCACTGCGCTGGACTCTTTACGACAGCCTGAACGATCCCTTTTTCGACGTGGACTCGGCCCGGAACTGGGATGAATTCCGGCACGCGCTCTCCACCTGGGACTCGCCTTCACAGAACGCGGTGTATGCCGACGTGGACGGCCACATCGGATATCAGGCAACTGGGCACATTCCAATTCGAGCAACGGGCGACGGCAGTCTCCCTGAGAATGGAAGCGATGATGCGCATGAATGGAAGGGCTACGTTGCGTTCGACAAGCTGCCCAGCATTTTCGATCCACAGTGGGGAATCCTGGCGACTGCCAATGGTCGTATCACTCCCGAGAAACATCCATACAGCTTGAGCACGGAGTGGGGGGCGCCCTGGCGAACTGAACGAATTTATCGGGTGCTGGAATCGGGCAAGAAGCTTGCGCCTGCCGACATGCTTGCCCTGCAGACAGATGTCTACTCTGGGTTCGATCGGTTTTGCGCCGAGCGCTTCGTCTACGCACTCGATCATGCTAGGAACCTAACCCCACGTGCTGCCCAGGCCAGGGATCTGTTACGTGACTGGGATGGAAGGATGAGCGCCGATTCCGCGGCGGCGACGATTGAGGTTCGAGCAACCCGCGAATTAGCCCGACTGCTTTTGGAGCCCAAGCTGGGCTCAACTGCCAAAGAGGGCAGAACTGATGCTACTGGGCTGAGTTGGCGGGATTATCGTTGGGCGATGGCCTCAGTCTGGCTGGAAAACGTTCTCGAAAAACAGCCCAAGCGCTGGCTTCCCGATGGGTACGCTGACTACGACGCAGTTCTTACTGCCGCTGCAGAAGCAGCCGTCGGCAATCCGGCCGCACCCAAGAAACGTTCCGAATGGAAATGGGGCAAGGCCTCTCCGCTCTATGTCCAGCATCCTGTGCTGGGGAGTCTTCCCCTGATTCGGCGCTGGACAGGCCCAGGTCTTGTGGAGCAATCCGGTGACGGGATGAGCGTCAAGCAGGTGGGAAGACAATTCGGGCCTTCAGAGCGCTTAACCGTCGATTTTTCAGATTTCGATCAGAGCACGCTGAACCTGGTGACCGGGCAGTCGGGGAATTTTCTCAGCCCTTACTACATGGATCAGTGGAAAGCCTGGTACGAGGGATTCACGTTCGCGCTTCCCTTCTCTGCGCAGGCTGTGGAGAAGTCCAAGGCACATAGGCTGATGTTAGAACCGGAAAAGTAGGTGGCGGGTCGCAGGACTCAGGTGCCAGGTCTGAGGTGTCAGGTCTCAGGAGGCAGGTCTCGGGTGTCAGCTCGTAGCTTCGAGAATGCTAATCCACGATCTTCACGTCGACCGCATGCCCAATTAGGTCGATTTGATTCTGAGGAGGAATCAAGGTGTCCTTGATCGTGTCCCAGATGCGCAGCTCGCCGTTTTGTACGACATACACTTCCGTGCGGCCGGTAACTGGCGCTATGCCGGTCACATCGCCCAGATCTGTACCGATCACAACAGAGTTGGCACTGATGTTGTAGATGGAGAGACAGCCACGCTGCTCCATACTGGTGTTCACGTTTGAGCAGTTGCGGGCACCGACGAAAACATGGTTGTCGGCCGTGAGCGACATGCGATTGTGGTAGCCGTCGGTGATCGTCACGGTGTTGATTACCTGGGGAGAACTGGGATTGCTGACGTCAATCACGCTCAAAGTGCCACAAAAGGGCGCGGCTGTGGCGGAGCCGCAAGTTGTGCCCGGAGCGCTGCCGGCCACGTACAAAGTGGTTCCCAAAATCGCTCCGTATGTTGCGCCTCCGCTAACAACTGCCGAACCGCTGAGGGCAAGCGTGGGATTGTTGCTAAGGCTCAAGACCGCCACACCAGGGGGACCGGATCCGCCACATTCAACGCCGCAGTTCAAGATGTAAGCCGTACTGCTATCCGCGCTGTACGTAGCCCAGACCGGCCGGTTCAAGCCCGAAACTGCGGCCGGCGGCGTTGTAGTGCTCAGCTGCCAGTTTGGAGTGGCAGTGGTTCCCGCGTTAGTAAATGTAATCAGAGTGGCGGTGTCGCTGTTGTCACTGAAGGCCAGCAGGTGAGTGTTGTCCGGACTCAAAGCGATATAGCGGACTGCGGGAACCGGAATCGGCGGTTCCAGGGAAACATTCGTCAGGTTCAGCATTTCCACGGCGCCCGTTCCCTGCCCGGCTACGGGCGCATTGGGAACCGCGGCATAGCCAGTTGTGGCATCGGTTGTAATGGCGATGCTCTCGGTCCAGCTGGGCAGAACCACACTGCCGGCCGAGGTTTCCTGCTTATTGTTCACTGCGTTGATTGAATTGCTGGAGGCGTCGAAAACCAAAGTCAGCAGCTTATTGCCGGCGACCGTCATGACCCTGGGAGCACCACCGGCATTTACTCCAGGTGCACGAACCAACTTGTCGAGGGCGGCGTCCACAATGTCCAGTCCCGCCGAAGCGCTGCTCGTGGAGACGTCCTGCGAGATGAAAGCGCGAAACTTTACGCCGCTCGTCGTGTTGCTGCCCGGCGCCGTGGTTTTACCGCATCCTGTCAAGCCGCATGCCATTGCCAGCAGCACGCCGGGGAAAAAGGTCCGTTTCAACCTCGAACTCCTAAGCTCATGTGCGATAGAGATTTAGATGCGAAGCTTTGGATTATAACAAAGCAATATTTGGAGCCTGCGCGTCCAAGGACGTAAGTCGCTGCGCCCCTGCGGGGGATGAGAAAAGCAGATTCCTCCCTCCGACGGAATGACAGGCTAAAAGCTAAGAACTCGTAGCCAAAAAAGTCGGGAGCGGTTTCCGGCTCCCATGGTATGGAACCTTTTAGTGACAGCTGAAACGCTGATAGCCGAGGCGCGCGTAGGCAAACAGCGGGCTCATCTTGTATTCTCAAAAGAATGGCTGACGACCTCCTTGCCCGTCTGAAGAAGTCGCCCTTGCTCTGTGATGGCGCCATGGGGACGCTTCTCTATAGCAAAGGGATCTTCATCAACCGTTGCTATGACGAGCTGAATCTGTCGCAGCCTGACCTGATTGGCGGAATTCACCACGAATATCTCCAGGCCGGCGCTGAGATCATTGAGACCAACACATTTGGCGCTAATTCCTTTCGGCTGGCGAGGCACAGCCTGGCTGACCATGTGCACGAAATCAACTTGCAAGGAGCGCGCATTGCCCACAATGCGGCGAAGAGTTTCGATGCCTGGGTCGCTGGGTCGGTAGGTCCATTGGGTATTCGCATCGAGCCCCTGGGCAAGACTTCTTTTGAAGAAGCCCGCGAATCTTTCCGCCAGCAGATTGCCGCGCTGGTGGAAGGCGGAATTGATTTGGTGATCCTGGAGACCTTCGGTTACGTCGAAGAATTGCACCAGGCACTCCTGGCCGCACGCGATGTGAATCCCAAGCTGCCGGTGGTGGCGCAGGTCACGATCGACGAAGACGGCAACTGCCTGGATGGATCAACCCCAGAAAACTTTGCGCCTCGGCTGGTGGAGTGGGGCGCCGACGTTGTCGGCTGCAATTGCAGCGTGGGTCCAGTCGCGATGTTGGACGCTATCGAACGGGTGCGTGCAGTCAGCAATTCGATCCCGCTTTCCGCGCAACCCAACGCCGGCATGCCCCGCTCGGTCGAGGGTCGCAATATTTATCTCTGCTCGCCGGAGTATATGGCCAGTTACGCGCGCAAGTTTGTAGCCGCAGGCGTGCGGCTGGTTGGCGGGTGTTGTGGAACGACTCCAGATCACATCCGTGTGATGAAGTCGGCTTTGAGGGCGGGCGAAGCCAAGGTGGGTAAGGTCCAGACGGCCAAGCCCCAGCCGATGCCCTCGGTGGCTCCGACTGTGCCTATGCACGAGCGATCGCGCCTTGGGACGAAGTTGGCGAATGGCGAGTTCGTCACCATGGTGGAGATCGTGCCGCCCAAGGGCACAGATATCCGCAAGGAGCTGGAAGGTGCGCGCTTTCTAAAATCGGTAGGCGTGGACGGAATCAACATTCCGGACAGCCCGCGCGCCTCCGCGCGTATGAGTAATCAAGCCTTGTCGTTGCTCGTGCAAAGAGAGGTCGGCATCGAAGCGGTTCTGCACTACACCTGCCGCGACCGCAATGTGCTGGGCATCCAGTCCGATCTTCTGGGCGCGGCGGCCATGGGCATCCGCAACCTGATCTGCATCACCGGCGATCCACCCAAGATGGGTAACTATCCCGATGCGACTGCGGTCTTTGACGTGGATGCGATCGGCCTGGTGAACATTGTGCACAGCCTGAACCGGGGATTAGACATCGGGGCGAATCCGATCGGGACTGGAACCGCTTTTGTGATCGGCGTCGGCGCGAATCCGGGTGTTCCCAATATTGACGAGGAGATCCGGCGGTTTGAATACAAGGTCGAGGCGGGCGGGGAGTATGCGGTCACGCAGCCGGTGTTTGATCTCGGGTTGCTGGAAAATTTTCTCAGACGTATCGAGCACTGTCGCATTCCGGTTGTGGCTGGCATCTGGCCTTTGGTGAGCGTACGCAACGCAGAGTTCATGAAGAACGAGCTGCGAGTGTCGGTGCCCGACACTGTCCTGCGGCGCATGGCCAGGACGGTTACCCCGGAGGCAGCGCGGGAAGAAGGAGTGTCGATCGCCCGGGAGATGCTAATTGCAGTACGCGGGTTGGTTCAGGGCGCACAAATCAGCGCTCCTCTCGGCCGCTATGCGTCCGCAGTTGACGTTCTGGAAGCATTAGGCACCTCCAAGGCTGTGCAAAACTCGCCCTGATCGCTGAGCCAGAGTACCCGCCGAGATTTCGTCAGCCCTGATCTTCCTGAAATTTTTCCACACACGCCGAAAAGGATGACATTTTACAAAGAATTAACTTGCAATCGGATAAGGAAAAGGTGCATTAAAATAAGTACAGGAGTTGTCCGTTGGCCAAGTTCGAAGACTGTCTCCAGCGCCTTGAGAAAATTGTGCAGGAACTGGAGAAAGGGGATGTGTCCCTCGAAAAGTCTCTCACTTTGTTCGAGGAAGGCATGCAACTCTCGAACTCCTGCCGCAAGGAACTGGAACAAGCAGAAGGGAAAGTAGAAATTCTGCTCAAGAACAACGGTAAGCTCCAGGCTGAACCGTTCGAGCCCCTGACCGAAAAAGCGCCCACACGCAAGTAGGCGCCCCGTGAGGGTCGTCGCCGCTCGTTAAGTATCAACGCCTGCGGACCAAGCCGCAGCCCAGGCCCGCCGTACACGACGGCACACAAGGGGGTTGCATGAAACCGTTAAGCATTGTCCTCCTCCAAGGTGACGCCAGGGTCGCCCGATCGTTAGCTGGTTCCTTGTGCCACCATTTCCATGCCATCCATGCGGTGCGCTCGTTGGAAGAATTGCGCGAGACCATGGTTAAACACCGCACAGAAGTAGCAATCGTCGACATAGAGATGGCTTCCCTGTCGGAGATTGCACGCCTGCACCGTGAATTCACAGCCACCTGCATCGTCTGCACTCATCGGCTGGCCGATGAGGAGATGTGGACCGCAGCGCTGAATGCCGGCGCTGCTGATGTCTGCCCCTCATTCGACACGGGCAGCATTGTTACCGCCGCGCTGCGCAGCACACCATCAGTTTCCCGTTCTGCTGCCGCATAAGTGAACTGCTTTTTCTTGAAGAGGACGCCTGCGGGCGTCTTTTCTATTTTCCTCCTCAATAAATCCCGAAGTCTTTATCCCAAGCAGACTCCAGGTTGCGCGCGCCTCTACAAGCGGCGCGAGGCCAAATCTGGATGCAGCAAACTCTTCCGTTGTGCACGCGGGACTGGTCGCCCAGCTATCGCTTGGCTCTGAATGACGACATGGCAACCTTGGATCGAAGCGTGGTGAAGCGTTCTCTCGATCCAGCAATTGCTATACTCACCTTTTCATGCTCAAGGAAACACTGGAACAAGGCCAGAAGGCCACGGATGCAGCCTTAGAACGCCTGCTGCCGGCAGCTGCGCAATACCCGACTTCCATTCACCAGGCGATGCGGCACAGTGTCTTCGCCGGAGGCAAGAGGCTGCGTCCTATTCTGTGCATGGAAGCGGGTCGAATGGTTGCCGGTTCCCTGCCCGCCGGGATTGAAGAACTCGGCGCGGCGCTGGAGATGCTGCATACGTACTCTCTGATTCACGATGATCTCCCTGCGCTGGATAACGATGACTTGCGTCGCGGGCGCCCTACCTGTCACAAGGCCTTCGGCGAGGCTACCGCGATCCTTGCGGGCGACGCGCTGCAGACACATGCGTATGAAGTTCTGGCGAAGCTCCGCTGTCCGGCGCCGGCGCGAGTGAGAATTATCGAGGAAATCGCGCGCGGAACAGGCACAATTGATGGCATGATTGGTGGTCAGGTGGTGGATCTGCAAGCGGAGCACACCAGGCCGGATTTGAAGATGCTGGAATACATCCACCGTGCCAAAACGGCTGCCTTAATTACGGCGAGCGTGGTCAGCGGCGGAGTGTATTCCGGAGCAAGTGATGAGAGTGCCGCCAAGCTGCGCTCGTTTGGGCAAAATATCGGGCTCGCGTTTCAGATCGTGGATGACGTGCTCGACGTGACCCAAACCTCCGAGCAGTTGGGCAAAACCGCCGGGAAAGATATGGCGGCGGAGAAGGTCACTTATCCGGCTCTGTTTGGAATTGACGAATCGCTAAAGCGGGCCGATGCGCTGGCCGGCAACGCCTGCACAGCCCTCGACAGCTTTGGCGAACGCGCCGACACTCTTAAGTCGCTGGCGCGCTTTCTGGTAGAGCGAAAAAAGTAAGAGGCGTAAGCGGCATCTAAAGATGGGCCCCGGGAAATACCAAGAACGAACAAGAGCGTTTATGTTCAGTATTCGAGCTGGATGCCTGCTGGTTGGACTGCTTGCTTCGAACGTTCTCGCGGGTCAGGTGGTTGCGCCAGTCACCTCTCCGGACGTAGGCCCCGCTCCAAAACCGGTCAGCGAGTGGTTCCGAAGCAACGCGATCCCCTTAAAGAGCACCAATCCTGACAGTGCTCTGGACGATCTGAGTCCCTTGAAGCGGGTGATCGGGGATGCACAAATTGTTGCCCTGGGCGAAGCCACGCATGGCACGCGCGAGTTCTTTCAACTCAAACATCGCATGCTGGAATTTCTTGTCGAAAAGCTGGGATTCACGGTATTTGCTATCGAAGGCAACTGGCCTGAATCGTTGGCGGTCAACGATTACGTGTTGAGCGGGCAGGGCGATCCAGCCGAGGCGCTGGCCGGCATGTACTTTTGGACCTGGGACACGCAGGAAATGCTCGACATGATGCGATGGATGCGCCGATATAACCAGGATCCGGCACATGTCAAAAAGTTGAAGTTCGTCGGTTTCGACATGCAAACCGCCCGGGTGGCAGTGGCTAATGTCGAGCACTATTTGCAAAGGGTTGACCTGGACGAAGCAAAGGTCGCTGCCAAGATTCTCGCGCCACTAAGCGATGTCTTCGGCGAAAAGGAGTACTCGAGACGGCCGCCGGCTCTGCGCCGCGAGACTGCGGTTGGTATCAAGCTCCTTTTGGACAAATTCAGCGAAAAGAAACTGAGCTACACGAAGGCCTCTTCGGAGGAGGAGTGGATTCTGGCCCAACACAACCTGGTGATTGTCAGGCAGGCGGAGCGGGTTCACTCGGCCGGACAGCTGGGGCGTCTCAGAATACGCGATGTCTCGATGGCGCAGAACATCACATGGATTGTCGACAACGAGCCCCCGGGAACGAAGATCATGATTTGGGCGCACAATGGTCATGTCTCGACGGAAGGCTTTCCCGGCGCCGGGTCAATGGGCATGTACCTAAGAAGAATCTACGGACCGCGGATGGTCGTTTGTGGACTTTTGTTCAACCAGGGATCATTTCAAGCGGTCGCGCGTAGCGGCCTTCGGGAATTCACCGTCGGTCCTGCCCTTCCCGGCAGCCTGGACTCTGCTCTCGCGGCTACCGGACTGCCACTTTTTGCTGTCGACCTGAGAGATGCTCCGAGCACGGGCGTTGTCGCAGAGTGGCTCGACAGCCCTCACCCGGCGCGTACTATCGGAGCTCTGTACAACGACTCTTACCCGGAAATGTTCTATATGAGCGTCCTACCGCATAGCTATGACGTCATTTTTTTTGCAGACCGAACTACGGCCCCGCAGAAGAGCTCCAGGAGTATGGAATTTGAATTCCGGCCAGGACACTGAAAAAAGACAGGCCGTCATAAAAACGGAATTAGAATCAGCTTCTCACCCGGGTGAATCAGAATCTGTTTTCGGGCCGAAACACAAAAGCTATGCCCAAGTATTTGGTGTTTCTGCTTTTTGCGGTCCCCCTCTTCGGTCAGAGTAACCTAGGAGAACTGCGGCTGAAGGTGATGGATCCCGACGGGCTCGGCTTACAAGCAGCGGTCGCTTTGGTCTCGGACGCCAATCAGTTCCGGCAAACGTATATCACCCATGAAGCGGGCAACCTGGATGCCAGAGGACTTCCATTCGGCATGTACCGGTTGCGGGTGACACGCCAGGGTTTTGCCAACTACTCGGGAACGGTTGAGATACGATCCGCCATCCCCGCGAACCTGCGCGTGACCTTGTCTGTGGCGACCGTGCAAACGTCCTTGGTGGTAAAGGATTCCGACACCCTGGTCGACCCGCATCGTACGGGCACCATCAACCGAGTGAGCCCGGCCGCGATCGGGCATGCAAGCGTTGCGTTGCCAGGTCGCTCCGTCATTGAACTGGTGAATGCGCAGCCCGGCTGGGTGGCTGAGTCCAATGGTGCGTTGCACCCGCGCGGCTCGGAATATCAAACCCAATACGTAATCGATGGTGTTCCTCTAACCGACAATCGGTCTCCGTCGTTTGCCGCCCCGATTGAGGTCAACGACGTTGAGTCGCTGAGCGTGCTGACAGCCAACTTTCCAGCCGAATATGGCAGAAAACTGGGAGGAGTCGTGGAAATCTCGACTCTCAGGAATCCACGGCAGGGCTTTCACGGAAGCGTTGTGGCGTCGGGCGGCAGCTTCAGTACTGCGGACGGCTACTTGATGGCTCAGGATAGTTGGGGGAAGAACAATGCGGGCATTAGCAGCGAAGGAGCCATCACACGACGTTATCTGGATCCTCCAGTGCTGGACAATTTCACCAACCATGCGACGACCAGCGACTTTGCGGCCTACTACGAACGGGACTTGACCAGTCGCGACCGCTTGGGTGCGACCGTCCGCCATTCGCAAGCGGTTTTTCAAGTCCCGAACGAGCACGTGCAAGAAGCTGCGGGACAGCGCCAGGATCGAGGCGCCCGGGAAACCATTGGTGTTCTTTCTTACCAGCATCTCTTTTCCCCGGATGTCCTCGGAGACCTGCGGGGGATGACTCGTGGGGATTTGGCTAGCCTTTCCTCGAATGATCTCTCCCGCCCGATTATGGCCGGGCAGGAGCGCAGCTTCCGGGAGAGCTACGTGAAGGGCAGCATCTCCGCGCATCGTAAGAGTCATGAGTTAAAAGCAGGTCTGGAAGTAGACTACGATTCGATCCACGAGCGCTTTAACTACATCATCACTGACCCGGTGCAGTTCGATCCAGGTACTCCTAGAACATTTCGCTTTGCTGGTCACGGACTGGACCGTGAGCAAGCGTGGTATGCGCAAGATCTCATGCTTCTAGGACGATGGACAGTTAGCCTTGGAGTGCGTTGGGATCACTACCAACTCCTGGTGAAAGCGAGCGCGCTGAGCCCGCGCCTCGGGATCGCTTGGTATTGGCCTCAGGTTGATATGGTCTTGCACGCGTCCTACGACAGGGTCTTTCAGACTCCGGCATTTGAAAATATTCTCCTTTCCAGTTCTCCCGCCATGACAGCCCTCAATGAGCAGGTTTTGCGGCTGCCGGTGCAACCCTCGCATGGAAATTTCTATGAAGCCGGATTGATCAAGAATTTCTTGGGCAAGTTCAGGCTGGACACGAATTACTACCAGCGCGTCCTTGATAATTACGCCGATGACGACTTATTGCTCAACACGGGAATAGGTTTTCCGATCGCATTCCGAAAAGGAAGGATTTATGGCGCAGAGTCGAAGCTGGAGATTCCTGGATGGGGCCGGGTGTCCGGGTTTGTGAGTTACTCCTACATGGTGGGATTCGGCTACACCCCGGTAACCGGTGGGCTATTCGTGGGGAACGACGTAACCACGGCGCTGACCAACACGGGCCGGTTTCCGGTTACGCAGGACCAGCGAAACACGATCAGCAGCAGGTTTCGATATCAGCTGGTACCACGGGCCTGGATCGGGTTCGGCGGCTCCTACGGAAGCGGGCTGCCAACAGAATTTAATGACACGCCAGAGGATCTAATCCAGCAATTTGGACAGGCAGTTGCCAAGCGCGCTAATTTCAACCGTCGGCGGGTACGGCCTTCCCTTTCTCTCAATGCCTCGGTGGGTGCGGATATGCTTAAAAGGGATCGCCTGACGATGCGCCTGCAGGCCGATATTCAAAACCTCAATAATCGTATCAACGTAATCAATTTCGCCGGTCTTTTTTCAGGAACCGGCATCGCGGCGCCGCGCGGATACGCGATCCGCCTGGAGACTGAATTTTAGTTTTCGATCTTGCCGATCGAAACTGCCTGTCGCGTTTGGCCGCTCTGTGGTAATAATATTTTCGGCGATGGAGTTCGCCATAACCGCCTGCGTATTGGGCTGATGACTCCTACCAATCTTGTCGGCCGTCATGCTGAGGCGGCATTAAGCCGCCGAAGAGTCTCGCGCGCAGTAACCTGCGCAGTCCTGCGCGCAAGATCCTTCACCGGCTGATGCCGGTTCAGGATGACGACATGGACTCCATCGTGAACTTTGTCATCATTTCTATCGGCGCGATTGTCGGCGCCAATCTCCGCTATGTTCTGAGCCGCTACGCAGCCAAAGTGCTGGGACCCGTTTTCCCGTACGGAACTCTCGTAATCAATGTGCTCGGCAGCTTCATTGTGGGCTGGTTCATGGTCTGGACAAGCGAGCGAGTTCTGGCCGATCCGCGCTGGAGACTGTTGATCGTCATCGGCTTCTGCGGAGGGTTCACTACGTTTTCCAGTTTCGCTTTCGAGACCATGGCTTACTCCGAACAGGGCCAATGGCTGCTGATGGCTACCAACATTGTTGCCAATAATATCCTTTGCCTGGCGGCGGCGCTGGCGGGAATGGCTTTGGCGCGGGTACTGTAAAATGCCAAGCGCGATGGCGGTCCAAGTCACCATGTATCTCAATGAAGCCGATCAGTGGCATCATCGGCCGTTGCACATGGAAATCCTCAACTACCTGCGCAAAGAAAATGTCTATGCGGCAACCGCGGTCCACTCGGTCGCCGGATTCTTAGGACGGCATCGCGTCGAAACTACTCATCTGGTGGATGTAGGCGGAAAGCTGCCGGTCATCATCATCTTCGTGGATACCGACGAGCACGTGAACCGCGTCTTGCCTACTCTGAAAGAAATGGCCGCCCATCGCCTGATCGTGCGCGAGAACGTGGTGCTGGAACAAGGCAACCTCGACTGAAATGTCCACGCCGCCACTCGACATTCTGGCCCTTGCAGCCCATCGCGATGACGTTGAGCAAACCTGCGGCGGCACGCTGCTGAAGATGGCGCAGCTTGGCCATCGCACGGGGATCCTTGATCTCACGCAGGGAGAAATGGGAACCCGCGGCAGGGCTGAAGACCGCGCTCGCGAGGCGGCGGAAGCGGCGAGGATCCTGCGGGTCTGCTGGCGGGAGGCGCTCGACATCCCCGACAGCCGGGTGGAGAACACCTGGGAGAATCGCTTGAAGGTTGCGCGCGTGCTGCGGGAAATCAGGCCCCGGGTCCTCATTCTTCCTTACTGGGAAGGCCGGCACCCCGACCACTACAAGGCTTCCACTCTGGGATATGAAGCGTGCTTTCTCTCCGGGCTCGCCAAGCTGAACCTGACACCCCGCAACCCGGCGCGGCCTCTGCCTCCGCCGCATCGTCCGTTCAAAATTATCTATGCGACCTTGTACTACGACGTGCGGCCCGCCTTCGTGGTGGATATCACCGAGCAATTTGAAGCTCGATTTCAATCTCTCATGGCTTACAAATCGCAGTTCAGCGATCAGGAGGCGGGTAGCGGGATCTTCCCTGCCCAGGCAGAAATCCGCGCGCGAGTCGAGGCCATAGCTCGCCACTACGGCATGATGGGCGGCGTGACTTACGCTGAGCCGTTTTTTCAGAAAGAGGTGGGGCTGGTGGAAGATTTGACGCTCATTCCGGTGAACTCGATTTAGGAATCAAACTCAGATCAGACAGAATTTCGGCTAACCTCTTCGGCTGGGATACGTGTGGGCAATGACCTGCCTCATGTTCGATGGCATCAACTCCTAATCGTTCCCGGGCCACCCGGCGCGACCATTCGGGGTTAATTGTGCGGTCTTCGCTCGAGACAATACAGCTAGAAGCGACGTCAGGCCACTGCTCGAGCGCATAAACCTCGCTGGCGATCGTCTCGAGCGGCAGACGAATGCGAGTTGTTAGAGCCCACTTCGCCACATCCGGAGAACAGTCGTGAAAGAGGAAATGCATTGCGGCTGCATCATCGCGGCTCGGGTCCTTGCCATTCCATTCCGGGTTAAGAATCGAGGGGTCGGACCGGAGCTGATCGAGAAAACTCTTACCGATCTGGGTCAGCATGGCGGCAAGAAAGATTATCCGCTGTAGAGGGCGTTGCGCTGCTACCAGCGGAAGGAAATAACCGCTGGCAGAATGACCGACCAGGAGGACGTCCTCAGCCTTCGCCGGGATACACGCGATAACGGCATTGGCATAGCGTCTGGTATCGGCCTCTGGCTCGTTGTTCGGCAACACGGCGGCACAATTCGGTGACCGTAGCTTTCCAGTGCAGGAACCAGCAAATGCCCGCCTGCCGCATTCTGCGTGGATCCGTGAACGAGGCAGAAAAGACTCATCGCTGGCTGTTATTTCTTCAGGGCGACCGCAACGCCATCGCGTATCGGCAAGATGGTCGTGATTAGATCGGTCGAGTTGTACAGGAGGCGATTGAATTCAAGAATCGCTTTGGTGCTGGCTGCGGGCGGGTTCTCGGTTGCGACTCTGCCGCTCCAGAGAACGTTGTCGGTTATGAATAATCCGCCTTTGCGCACGCGGGACAGAGCCAGACGGAAAACTCGCGGGTAATCTTCCTTGTCCACGTCGTTAAAAATAATGTCGAACTGTTGTTTCTCTTCCGAGAGGAACTCGAGAGCATCGCCAACTTCGATCGTGATGCGCTCTGCGACTCCGGCGCGCTCGAAGTAGCGACGCGCTTTCTCGGCGTTCTTAGGGTCGCTGTCGGTATAGAAAACGCGGCCACCATCACCGGCGGCGCGGGCCCACCAGACGGTTGAATAGCCGATCGCCGAGCCGAGCTCGAATATGGTTTTCGCGCCGATCATGGTCGCCAGTTGGTGGAAGATGCGGGCTACCGCAGGCCCAATAATCGGGATCTTGCGCTTCTCCGCTTCGGCTTCCATTTCGGTGAGCACTTCATCGCGCGCCGGAAGCAACGAATAAAGATAGTCTTCAACTGGACCAACCGTTACCCCACCCATGCGCCAGTGGTCTCGAGTGTCTTTGTCGATTCCCAACGGGGCTTCCTCTTTCCGCAGATTGCCTGCCCGGCGCTATCTGATCGTCTGCCCGGGTTTCATTTCTATCACTTCTACGCCTTTCACAAGTTTCTTCAATTCGCTCGGTTTTCCGGTCAGCACGGGGAAAGTTCCGAAATGCATGGGTATGACTGCTTTGGGGCGCAGTAGCTTCGAGGCATAGGCAGCCTCGCGGGGACCCATGGTGTAGTGATCGCCAATGGGGAGCATGGCAATCGACGGAGTGTAAAGATCGCGGATGATCTGCATGTCGCCGAATACGGCCGTGTCGCCTGCGTGATACAACTTGACGCCGTTAGAGAACTCGATCACGTAGCCGCAGGCCTCGCCGCCGTAAATCACCTGGCCGCCGTCCTCTATGCCGCAGGAATGGTCGGCGTGCACCATGGTGACTTTGATATCCCCCACAGTCTGCGTGCCGCCCTTGCCCATGCCAGCGACCTGCTTGACATCTTTCTTTTCGAACCACAGGCCCAGTTCGTAGATGGCTACCACGACGGGGTTGTGCTTCTTCGCAATCTCCACGGCGTCACCGATATGATCGCCGTGAGCGTGGGTGCACAGCAGGACGTCCACCTTCTTCACGTCTTTTTCGTTCGGCGGGCACGTGGGATTGCCCATGACCCAGGGATCGATGATGACGGTTTTTCCACCCGGAGTCTCGATGCGAAAAGTGGCATGCCCCAACCAGGTGAGTTTGATTCCTTTGAGATTCATGGCTGACTTAGCTCCTCTTTCTGGCTTTCAGCTATCAGCTGTCAGCTCTCAGTGATGTGATGTACCCATTCTGACGCAAGCGTCAGTGGCGGAGAATCTTGCACGCGGAACCAAGCTTCTGTAGCGCTGCACGCGAAATTCTTCGCAGACTCACGTCTGCTCAGAATGACGACATAGAACACTCATTTGGATTGAATCCAGCCTTTGTATCCGCCCGCCAGCGAGATGAGGTTCTTGAATCCCATCTTTTTCAAGGACAAAGCGGCCAGGGCCGAGCGGCTTCCGCCTCCACAATAGAGGACAATCTTCTTGTTCTTGTCGGTCGTGACCTGGTCGATGTTTAGCTCCAGCGTGCCGCGCGTGACATTGACCGCGCTGGGGATCATACCCTTGGCGGCTTCGTCTTTTTCGCGTACATCGACCAGGATAAAATCATCCCCTCTCTGCTGCATTTTCTTCAGATCGGCAGGCGTGATTTCCTGAATTTCCTTCTTCGCTTCATCCACGAGCGCGTGAAATTCCTGCATAACCATGGCCAGACTCCTGAGACCCTAAGCATTCTAGTGAGGGTGGTGGCTGGCTGCAACGTGAGCTAGTTGTGATGACCGCTCTGCATTTACTATGTACGCCGTGTCCGAACTCAAGGTGCTGCTTACCCGGGAGCAAATTGCGCAGCGGGTGGCAGAAATGGGCGAGCAGATCACGCGCGACTTCAGGGGCGAGGCGATAATTTTCGTCGCGGTGCTAAAAGGTGCTGCTATTTTCCTGAGCGACCTGGCACGCCGCGTCCACCTGGAAGCGACCTTCGATTTTATCGGGGTTTCCAGCTACGGCAATCGTCCCAGTCCCAGCCAGGAGTTGAAGTCCGGCTGGGATTCTACGGGAGAAGTCCGCCTCACCAAGGATGTTGACCAGTCCATGCGGGAAAAGAATGTGATTCTCGTAGAGGACATCCTGGATACCGGGCTCACGATGACGTACTTGAAGAAAATCATCCTCGCCCATCAGCCCCGCGCCTTCAAGGTTGCCGCCCTGCTCGACAAACCATCCCGGCGCAAACAACCCATTGAGGCGGACTACGTGGGATTCAAGATTCCCGATGAATTCGTGGTGGGATACGGCCTGGATTATGCGGAAAAGTATCGCAACTTGCCGGATATTTGCGTGCTTCCTCGTGACTCAGAATAAGACAATTCACCGCCGGGGGCACCGAGAGGGCACCGGTATGATAGAAATCATCTGTGTCTCAAACAAAGTCTGCCGCCAGCGATGTCTTGCTCCAGGACTGGCGAAAGGTCGCCCCCTTTATTGATCATTCCCTGCTCCGGCCGGAGTCGACGCGGGAACAGGTAGTCCGGCTTTGCCAGGAAGCTGTCCACTATGGATTCCCTGCTGTCTTTGCACACCCATCCTACGTTGCGATCGCGGCTTCCGTGTTGCGAGGCACGTCTGTCAAACCGGGTACCACGGTTGGATTCTCAATGGGATCGACTCTTACCACCGTGAAACGCTTCGAAGCACTTGAGGTCCTCCGATTAGGCGCCGGCGAGCTTGACATGGTGATGAATGTCGGCGCGCTTAAGTCAGGAGCGCATCAGCTCGTCGAGAACGACATTCGCAGCATTGTAGAAATCGCCCACGACGCCGGCGCGATACTAAAAGTAATACTTGAGACCTCCTTGCTTACACGGGAAGAAAAAGTCACCGCCTGTGAGTTGTCCGTCGCGGCCAGGGCGGATTTTGTGAAAACCTCAACTGGCCTGCTGGGCGGAGCGACCGTCGAAGATGTGGTACTGATGCGTTCGGTGGTTGGCAATCGGGCAAAGGTCAAGGCTTCGGGAGGAGTCCGGACGCTGGCCCAACTCGCGGCCATGGTTACAGCGGGCGCTGAGCGAATCGGCACCAGCTCCGGGGTGGCGATGGTGCAGGAAGCAGGCGCGTCCGACCTGCCCATCTAATTTCTCCAAACTCTGATCCTTCAGGCACCTGGCAGAGTGGCTGTTATCATAGCTAGGTGTCAGCGACCAATGCCCAATACGCCCCGACCCAGGTTGAGCCTCTCCTGCTCGAGGTCGCCGACGTCGTTAACACTACGCTTAACCTGGATCACACGCTGCGCCGGGTCGCCGAGCTGGTGCGCAAGGTCATTGACTACGAAATCTTTGCCATCCTGTTGTTAAACGAAAGGACACAGGAGCTGCGAATCCGCTTCCAGGTGGGTTACCCGCCGAATGTGGCGGAACGCGCTCGCGTAAGGGTGGGCCAAGGCGTCACAGGCCGGGCAGCTGAGTTGCGGGAAGCGGTCCTGGTGGATGATGTGACGACAGAGGAAGGCTATATCGACGCGGTTCCCAACGTGCGCTCGGAGCTGGCCATCCCGCTCATCATCAAGAACCGGGTGATTGGCGTGATTGATATCGAAGCTCGGGAGCCGGGTTACTTCACCGAGGAGCACAAGCGGCTGCTGACCCTGATCGCCTCGCGCATGGCGGTGGGCATCGAAAATGCCCAGCTCTATACCCGCACCACCCGCCAGGCCCGCATACTTCTGCTGCTGAACGAGATCGCACGCGAGCTGACGTCGATTCTGAATCTGGACCAGCTCTTGAAGCGTATCGGCGAGCTGCTGAGCCGGCTAATCGATTACCAGATGTTCAGCATCCTGCTGGTGGACCCCAGCGGTCAAAAGCTGCAACACCGCTTCGCGTTACGTTTTGGGGAAAATATTCAACTGAAACATGACATTCCTCTGGGACGCGGCATTGTGGGATCGGCCGCTCAGCAGAAACAGGCCGTGCTGGTACCCGATGTCAGCAAGGATCAGCGTTACATTTCGCTGAATCCGGAGACGCGGTCGGAATTGGCAGTGCCACTCGTTTACAAAGAACGAATACTGGGAGTGCTCGATCTTGAGCATACCCGACGCGGTTTTTTCACCGAAGATCACAAGCGCACGATCACTACCCTCGCCGCCCAGGTGGCCATCGCCATTGAAAATGCCCAGCTCTATGAAGAGATTGCCAGGCAGGAACGACGACTGGAGCGCGACCTCGCCTTGGCTCGCGAGCTGCAGGTTCGCCTGCTCCCCTCCTCCTATCCGAAGCTGAGCAACCTGGAAGTGGCGGCGAAGTTCGTGCCTGCTCGTGCCATTGGCGGCGACTTGTATGATTTCCTGACCTATTCCCTTTCGCGTTCCGCGATCGTTGTAGGGGACGTTAGTGGCAAGGGAGCTCCGGCGGCGATCTACGCCGCTCTGGTCAGTGGAATTCTGCGCTCTCACGCCCCTATCGAGCCTGCTCCCGCCGAGATGCTGTCGGCCGTGAATTTCTCATTGGCGGAACGCCGCATCGAAGCGCAGTACGTATCGCTGATCTACGCAGTCTGGGACGACGAAGGGCGCAGGCTGCAAGTGGCAAACTCCGGCCTGCCGCGCCCAATTTATTACCACAACGGCAAAGCGGATGTGATCGAAGCTACTGGTCTTCCCCTGGGCTTATTCGACGACGTGGAATTCGACGAGTTCACTTTCAAGGCGAACCCGGGCGACCTGTTCGTGTTTTTCAGTGATGGCATTCTTGATGCCCAAAACATGGCGGGGGAGTTGTTTGGCCGGCGCCGGGTGGAGGAGATTGTTGCCAAGTGCGGCGAGTGCGCTGCCCAACAGGTGGTGGAGCGACTGTTCAATGCTGTCGCCGAACACGCCGCCGGGGTTGATCCATTTGACGACCAGACCGTAGTGGCAATCAAAGTCAAAGGAAGCACGACGAAACGCAAGTGAGCCGCCCGCCAACTTCATTCCAGCCAGAGGGCCGCCCGCCGGCCTTTTCCTACCGCGAGTTCCGCAAGGGGCTGCTTCGCCGAAATTTGGAAACGGTGCTGTGCTGTGATTCGGCGCCGTTGCCCGAGCTAGCCGAGCGTTACGGCACGCCGCTGTACGTTTATTCGGCGACGACGATCCGTGAACGCTTGCGCATCTTCGACCGCGCGTTTCGCAAGATTCCCCACACCGTCTGCTACTCGGTCAAGGCCAACTCTAATCTCGGGATTCTTCGGCTGCTGAACCGGCTGGGCGGCGGATTTGACGTGGTATCCGGCGGCGAACTGCAGCGGGTGCTTACGGTCGATCCGCGTGCAGGTAAACGAGTCGTATTCTCAGGCGTTGGGAAGACTGCAGAAGCGATGCGGCTAGCCCTCCGGGAGGGCATTCTTCTTTTCAACGTGGAGAGCGAGTCGGAATTGCGGCAACTCGGAGAAT
>DATEPX010000408.1:0-9079 GCA_035272945.1 Terriglobales bacterium | reverse complement strand
CATTGGGAACTGCCTGGAAAAGTGAAAGGCTGCCGGAAGCATCCGTAACGTTAGCGTGTGGCACGTACTGTTGTAGGAGCGCCAACGCCACCGGGTCCTGACAGTCAATGGGAATAACGTTTGTGGGAAAAATGCTTGCCCATGACACACCCGCGGTTGGCGCCGAACCATTCAAGTTCGCGATAGCGGTAGTGCACGGCGTGCCCGTCCAGTTACGCGCGGTGAGGATGGCGGCAACGGTCTGTGTGCTTAAGGTGCCCGCGAACTGACTGCCCAGGGAAAAATCACCCAGCCGCTCTTGATCAGTCGGAACGGTGACAGTATCTGATGAAATTCCCTGAATGATTCGGCGGCCTTCATAGGAGCCAAAGAAGAAGCTGCGGTCCTTTTTGATAGGACCGCCCAAAGTCGCGCCGAACTGGTTCTGCTTCAGGTCCGGCTTAACCGTGTCGAAGTAGCCTCGCGCATTGAGAGCCTTATTGCGGAAATACTCGTAAACATCGCCGTGGAAGGAATTGCTTCCTGACTTTGTGACTACGTTAACGACGGCCCCGGAATTACGACCATATTCGGCATCAAAGGTATTGGTGATAACGCGGAACTCCTGGATACTATCCGGTGATGGCTGGACCACCGGCAGGTTGGCAAATTGGTCGTTCCCGTCTCCACCGTTCACGCTGTAGTTGTTGGAACGTCCGCGCCCGCCATTCACCGACACTACACCCGGTTTGTCGCTACCATAAAACAGATCAGATCCTATCTGCGATTGGACCCCCGGCTGCAGTTGCAGCAACGCATAGGTGTCTCGCGCATTGAGAGGCAGATTGGCAATTGCCTGCTGGTTCACCACCGCACCCAGCTGCGTGCTCGTGGTGTCCACCAGCGGCGCGTCTGAGGTCACTTCCACGGTTTCCTTGGTCTCGCCCACCGCCATGCTCATGTTGAGCGTGACCACGCCATTGACTTCAACGGTTATGGACTTGCGGACGTTGGTCTTGAAACCCTTTTGCTCAAAAGATAAGGCGTAGAAACCGGGCTGCACTTCCAGAAAGGTGTAGTCGCCGCTGGAGTTTGTCTGTGTGGTCCGGCTGACTCCGGTCGCCTCGTTGACAAGTGCGATGTTGACGCCAGCCAGCACGGCGCCGGTCGGATCGGCGACGCGGCCAAGGATTCTGCCGCCGGTGCTTTGAGCGAGGGCCGAAGTGCAACACGCGAGGCAGAGCAGGACCATCAGGCAACGATTCGCCCAAGAGGAAGTCGAGGGGTACATGGAGCCTCCGGAATGTTCGGGGAAATTGCCAATAATGACCGCTGGCGTGCAAAACAAACCTTGCTATAATCGCGTAAGGTTAGAGAACCCGCCGTACACTGTCAAGGAAAAAATAACCGCTTCCACTTCCGCGAACTTGCGAGGTTCCAGTTTTGGCAAGCAATCCGGCAGAACCAAAAGATTACTTAAAGATCGGAGACGTGGCCCGCAAAGTGGGCGTGTCGCCGTCGGTCATTCGCTCCTGGGAGAGTCTGGGATTGACCCGGCCGCGGCGCACCGCAAGCAAGTATCGGCTTTATTCTTCGCAAGACGTGAAGCTTCTCAAGCGCGCCCGGTACCTGCGGCGGGTGCGAGGGCTCAACGCGCCGGCCATCGTCCAGTTATTGAAGAGAGAAGGAGCGCTGCGCGGCACACAAGACGGCACTGCCCGCGCCGTCGGCATACGCCTGCGACAGTTGCGGACAAAACGTGGACTGTCACTGGCAGAGGTCGCGAATGCGGTCGGCATCTCTGTGGGTTTTCTGAGCGCGCTGGAACGTTCACGCATGACCGCCTCAATCGGAACCCTTCGTAAACTGACCCGCTTTTACAAGACCAACATTCTCGATTTCTTTGATCCTTCCGAGTCGAATTCACCTCTGGTCGGCCCGGCAAAGCGTAAAGTACTGCAAGCGGGACCCGGCGTACGCATGGAATTGCTAGCGTGGGGTAACACGGTCATGGAACCCCACCTGTTCCGCATTGCGCCGGATGCCGGTAGCGGCGAGTCTTACACTCACGAGGGGGAAGAATTTCTTTTCGTGCTCAAGGGTGAATTGCAGATCGGGCTGAACGGCGAAGAATACCGCTTGAAGCAAGGTGACAGTTTTTATTTCGAGAGCGCCACGCCGCATCATTGGAAAAACCCAGGGCACAAAGAGACATGGGTACTGTGGGTGAATACTCCACCAACGTTTTAGCCTGCACGCCGGGAGGAACGCCTTGACGTTGAACAAAGCCGTGAATAAAGGCTGTCTCTTGGCCGTCATCGCGGCTTTGGCTCTTCTCGCCCCCGTAGCTTTCTCTCAGAGTCCATCCGCCGACACGGTGGTGGTCGACGCGCGAATTTATACCGTCAACTCCAAGCAACCTTGGGCGCAGGCGCTGGCCATCCGTGGTGGGAAAATTGTGGCGATCGGTAGTGCTAAGCAGATCGAAGTCTACCGCGCCGCGTCGACCAAGGTTCTCGACGGCAAGGGCTACCTTCTGCTACCCGGCTTCACAGATTCGCATATTCATTTTCTTGACGGATCGCTGAGTCTGCTGCGAGTGAACTTGAGCGACGCCAAAACCATCCCCGAGATTCAGAAGCTCGTGAGGGATTACGCAGACAAAAACCCCAGTGAACCCTGGGTTCTCGGCCGAGGCTGGCAGTATCCGGTTTTTGCGCCCTCCGGATTGCCGGATAAAAAATATCTCGACGAGATCATTCCCGACCGCCCGGTTTATCTCGAAGCCTTCGACGGCCACAGCTGGTGGGCCAACAGCAAGGCTCTGCAACTCGCCGGAGTAACGGCCAAGACATCCGATCCGCCGAACGGCAGGATTGCTCGTGATCCGGCAACGGGAGAACCCACCGGCGCCATCCAAGAAGATGCGGCTGACGCGGTAGTCCGTCGCGCGATTCCTCTGCCTACGCGTGAAGAAAAATTGCGAGCACTCCGCGCGGGGCTGCAGGAAGCAAATCGTGTGGGACTGGTGCGAGTTCACAGCGCGGGCGGCGTAAACATCGGCAGCAGCGACCTCCAGAACGTTGATCTTCTCGATGAACTGCGCAAAACTGGCCAGCTGACGGTACGAATGTATCTTGCCTACCGTTTGGATCCGCCCGCCCTGACTCACAAACAACTGGCAGAAATCAAAGCGGCACGCCGCAGATATCACGACGAATGGATCGCGGCAGGTGCGGTCAAATTTTTCCTGGACGGTGTGGTCGAGGGGCACACAGCGGCCATGCTCACTCCTTACACCGACGATCCGAAGCAGATAGGGGCGCTGTTCTGGGACCCGGCAAAGTACAAGCAAGCCGTGGAACGATTGGATCGCGGCGGATTTCAAGTCTTTACCCACGCGATCGGTGACAAGGCTGTGCGGCTGGCGCTGGATTCCTATGAGAGTGCCGCCAAGGTCAATCACACCAAGGACGCCCGGCACCGCGTGGAACATGTCGAAACCATAGCCGGGGAAGACATTCCGCAGTTCGGAAAGGTGGGTGTGATTGCCAGCTTCCAGCCGCTGCATGCGTATCCCGACGATGACACGCTCAACATCTGGGCGCGCAACGTAGGCCCGGAGCGGGCGCAACGTGCCTGGGCCTGGCACAGCATAGAGAGCGCCGGGGGCGTGCTGGCCTTCGGGAGCGACTGGCCGGTTGTGACGCTCAATCCCTGGCCGGGGGTGCAGAATGCGCTCACGCGTCAGACCGTCGACGGCAATCCTCCGGAAGGATTCGTTCCGAAAGAACGCATCAGCCTGGAAGACGCGATTAAAGCTTACACTCTGGGAGCAGCAATCGCCGGAAGGCGCGAGAAAACCGAAGGTTCCCTCGATCCCGGCAAAGTCGCCGATCTGATCATCGTTTCCCAGGACCTCTTCAAAATTGAACCAAGCGACATCGGCAAGACCGAAGTCATGTTGACTATGGTAGGCGGCAAGGTTGTGTATCAGTCACCCCACTGGGGCGAAGCCAAGAACGCCGCGGCCGGGAAGGTGGAATGATGCGACGGCTACTTAGGTTGATCAATCCACTTGGACCATCAGCTTCTTCTTTTCACTGATACCGGCTGTGACCTGGTATCGCAGCATCTCCTGGCAGAGGCGTGGCTTGCTACTTCTCTGCGATGGGGCGGGGACGGGGCAAGCCCCGTCTCTACCATGACGTTGGCAAGTCGAGTCCATCCCCGCAGAACCCGCAACGCATAGTAAAGTGTTAATAGCGCCAGCTCGGCAAAGCAGGAGTGACTTTGAGTTCCGGTATTCGCAACATCGCTATCATCGCGCACGTAGACCACGGCAAGACCACGCTGGTGGACGCCATGCTGCGCCAAAGCGGTACGTTTCGCGCCAACGAACAGGTGGTTGAACGTGTCATGGACTCAAACGAACTGGAGCGCGAGCGCGGCATTACCATTCTGGCCAAGAACACGGCCATCTTCTATCACGACGTGAAGATCAACATCGTGGACACCCCCGGCCACAGCGACTTCGGCGGCGAAGTCGAGCGTGCCCTCAAGATGGTCGATGGAGTGATGCTGTTGGTGGACGCCAGCGAAGGTCCCCTGCCGCAGACCCGTTACGTGCTGAGCAAGGCGCTGGAAGCCAACCTGCCGCCCATTGTGGTCATTAACAAGATCGACCGCGCCGACGCCCGGTCACAGGAAGTGCTGAACGAGATCTACGATCTGTTCATTGACCTTGACGCGCATGAGGACCAGCTCGACTTCCCCGTGCTTTACACCAATGCCAAGCTGGGAACGGCGTCGAGCAACATAAAAGGTGGCGGCGAGGATTTGCGGCCGCTTTTCGATGCCATCGTGAGCACAATTCCGCTACCCAAAGGCGATCGCGCCGGAATTTTGCAGATTCTGGTGGCTAACCTGGATTACAGCGACTATCTGGGCCGCCTGGCCATTGCGCGGGTGTTCAACGGAACCTTGCGCACCGGCGAAGAGGTGGGAATTGCGAAGCTGGATGGTTCGGTTCAGAAAACAAGAATCACGAAACTATTTTCCTTCAGCGGACTCAAGCGCACCGACATCACAGAAACCGAGCTGGGCGACATCGTAGCCGTGGCAGGAGTGGAGGGGATCACCATCGGTGAAACCATCACGAGCGCCGAGAACCCGGCGCCGCTGCCCAACGTTGCAATCGATGAGCCCACCATTGCCATGCTATTTACCGTCAATACGTCGCCTTTTTCGGGTCGCGAAGGAACCTATGTCACTTCTCGACACTTGCGGGAACGGCTCGATAAGGAATTGCTGACTAATGTCTCGATCCGTGTAGAAGAAACCGGCAGCACCGACTCCCTCAAGGTCATGGGACGCGGCGAACTGCAGCTTTCCATTCTCATCGAAATGATGCGGCGGGAAGGTTACGAACTGGCAGTGGGCAAGCCGGAGATTGTGACGAAGCGCATCGACGGCAAACTCATGGAACCGGTCGAAAAACTGACCACCGATGTACCCGAGGAGTTTGTGGGCGTGGTGATGGAGCAGCTTGGCACGCGCAAAGCCGAGGTCGTCAACCTGCATAATCACGGCTATGGGAGGGTGCGCATGGATTTCCGTGTGCCGAGCCGCGGACTGATCGGCCTGCGCAGCCAACTGCTCACGGACACGCGCGGCACCATCGTGATGAACTCGCTTTTCGACGGCTACATCGAGTGGCAAGGCGACATTCCGCATCGGCTGACCGGGGCGCTGATTGCCGACCGCCCCGGCGTGACCACTTCTTATGCGTTGTGGAATTTGCAAGAACGGGGAGAGCTCTTCGTCGGACCCGGTATCGACGTCTATGAAGGCATGATCATTGGCGAAAATGCCAAGGACAATGACCTGGATGTAAATGTCGTTCGGGAGAAAAAACTCACCAACATGCGGGCTTCGACCGCAGACGAAGCGATCCGTCTGGTTCCCTTTCGCCAGTTGAATCTGGAACAGGCTATCGAGTTCATCGCCGACGACGAATTCGTAGAGGTCACGCCCAAGTCGCTCCGATTGCGCAAAAAGACACTACAGGCTAATAAAAGAAAGAAAAGCGCCATGGCTGTTGTAGAAGAAGCAGGCTACTAACGCGGTTTGTAGTTCCGCGTTGTGGAATAGTTGCCGCCAGCTAACGGACGCGCCTGCCCGAGCGGGCGATTATAGGTGTAAATCCAGCAGGCAAGCTTTTCCCCGTTGTTAAGCCGAACCAGGCATCGCTTTCTCACAAATAGGCTGCCTCGTGGACGTGAGGGATCAAAGCCCTCATATTCGTCCAGCTGGGTCAGCACACCGGGATCATCCGGAAGCTCGAAAACCTGGCCTACCACCATCGGGCCGCCTCGGCTCAGAATAGCCCCGGGATACTGGCCCAGGTCGTAGAGCTGGCCCTGCACAGATCCTCGGCCCACTCGCCGCAAACGTCGCACGGTGGGGGCAATCTCGGGCGGGGCATGCCTGGGCAGCAGGGTGCCGTATGAAAAGAGATATCTCTTCGTTCCTTTTGCGGCAGGGCGTTTCGAGCTACTCATTCAGCAATGTCCTTCGCAGGTACTCGTAACCTTTTTCCTTGTTTCTAATATATCCCACGACATCCGCATGCTTTTTCAAACATCCCAGGTAATAACTGAAGAGGGCGGCTACATCTTCTTTATGCAGTTGATTAGATGATTGCAGGTAGGCGACGAATTCGAAGAAGTTCAAATAATCTGTCCACGCCGACGACTCGGCGGTGACCAGTTGCGAGACCTGCGGCTCACCCACGTCGCAATCGAGCAGGTCGCGAACACGCTTCAGCTCTTCTCTCTCATAAAATCGAGAATAAAGACTTTCTGCCCAGCGGGCACGTTCCCGGCGAGAGTTGCTCTTGTACACCCACACGGCCGTCAAAGCAGCAACAGCACCGGCTAGGTAAGAAACAACCTGCACCGTTCTCACTGCGTCAGGGGGCATGGCTGGAGTAGATTGTATACTGCGCGAAAAAGGGCCGGGAATGACGGAGAAGTCCAAGCAGAATCTGAAGATGTTCCTGATCCCCTGCAGTTGTGGAACTACTTTCGCGGTTACAGAGCGGTATGACAAGCACGGCACCCACTTGCGCGCGTTTCTCGTCTGTCCGAGTTGTGGGAAGCGTCACGATCCGCGGAATCGCCTCCTGCAGCTTGAGTACGAACGCGAAGGCTCTTGGAAAGTAGACAAGTGCTGATGCGGTCCAGGAAGTGATCCGCGGGCAGGAACGCCCGCGCCACACAATGCAATGATGTATGGCAACCATTGAAAGATCCTCGTTTTCTACCCCCAGTCGCGTCGCGGTGGTTGGCGTGGGCAATGTAGGCGCTACCTTCGCATATGCTCTGCTGCTGAGCGGTCTGGCTGCGGAAATCGCTCTCATTGACGTGAATCGCGCCAAGGCTGAAGGCGAGGCCATGGACCTCAACCATGCCGTGCCTTTTTCTCATCCCACCAAAATCTGGGCGGGGGACTTCCCCGACTGCGCCCAAGCAGCGGTTGTGGTGATGGCGGCGGGCGCCAACCAGAAGCCCGGAGAAACGCGGCTGGACCTGATCTACAAGAACGCCACGATCTGGCGCCAGGTCATCCCGGAGATTGTGAAACACAACCGCAGCACAATCCTGCTGATTGCGACCAATCCGGTGGATGCTCTCACCTATGCTGCGTGGAAGTTGTCAGGTCTGCCGAGTCATCAGGTGATCGGTTCCGGCACGACTCTCGATACGGCCCGCTTCCGCTATCTCCTCAGCCAGCAGTTCGGCGTGGATGCACGCAGCGTACACGCTTACATCATCGGCGAACATGGCGACAGCGAAGTTCCGGTATGGTCATTGGCTAATATCGCCGGCATGCATTTGAAAGAATTTGCCGCGGCACAAGGCCAGGCCTACGATCCGAGGATTATGGACGAGATTTTTCGCCAGACGCGCGACGCAGCATACCTTATCATCGAGAGGAAGGGTGCAACTTACTATGCGGTGGCGGCGGGCCTGATGCGCATCACGCAAGCCATTCTGCGCAACCAGAACACCGTGCTGTCGGTCTCCAGCCTAATCGAAGACTACTATGGAATCAGCAATGTATGCCTGAGCCTGCCGACTGTTGTGAATCGCAACGGTGTAGAGAAAGTGCTGCGCATCGAACTGGATCACGAAGAAGTGGAAAGGCTTCGCCGATCAGCAGATGTATTAAAGGAGACAATTTCCAAATTGGGAATGTAAGTGTCCTCCCGAAGCACGGTTTTGGGTGCGGGGAGAGCCAAACCTGCTATACTGCAGCCGCGTTTGAACTGTTCGCCGGTCCGACCACGAGACGCCGCCCGCTTCGCAATCGGTCGCGTACCCGCCGAAGACAGCTGCATTCAAATAGCTCACCTGACCGAGGCAATCGCTTGAAGAATATCTTCGTTGGGAATCTGGATTTCAATACGGGGGAAGACGAACTGCGCCAGTTGTTTGAACAATACGGACCAGTAGACCGGGTCGCAATCATGACCGATCGCGACACGGGCCGTTCTCGTGGCTTTGGCTTTGTCGAAATGACAAACGCCGAAGACGGCGAGAAGGCTATCGCCGCGCTGAACGGCACGCAAGTGGGCGGGCGTACCCTGAACGTGAACGAAGCTCGTCCCAAGACTGAGCGCGCAGGAAGTGGCGGCGGTGGCCGTGGCCGGGATCGGGGTGGTCGTGGCGGCGGTCGCTGGTAACACCCAGGTCCAGCTGACGTAAGAATCGAGCTAGTAAGAACCAAGGGAGGATTTGTGTGCCCGCCGCTGGCACTTATGCAATCCCTTGCAGGCTGCAGCGTTGCTGGCATCGTATCCAGGATGTAAACTTAAGACTCGTCAGCGCGCCCGTAGCTCAGCTGGATAGAGCGATTGCCTCCGGAGCAATAGGTCGGGAGTTCGAATCTCTCCGGGCGCGCCAGAACTTGCGGGGAATGGCCAGGGTCATTCCCCAATAAATCCCCCCAATTTCCCCTCGGTTTCCTTTCCACATCACGATCACCAATTCACCGTAGTACTTTCGCCTTCTACTCGCCTGCGCATGGGGCATGC
>DATEPX010000407.1:0-10698 GCA_035272945.1 Terriglobales bacterium | reverse complement strand
GTCTCGTCAAGGTCTGTGCGCAACAGGACGAGCGCGAGCAGTGTGGCGGCGACGAGGAGACCGACAATGGTTCTGACCCAGACCGATCCCGTCAGATGCCCCATAGAGTCCTTTCATCGTACAGCCGCTGCACCTTGCGCTCACTTCGCCGCGTTTGCCGACTGCTCGCCGGGTGCCCGGCGCTAACCTTCCGTGCTGAACTGCGCAGGCTGTATCATTCGTAATAACGTGTAGTCGACCGCCTGAGGGAAACCAATGACCGTAGAGGAAAAAGTCTGGCGACGGCGAGGCGCGCGGGATTGGTGGAAGTCGTCGAGGCTTGGCGAATACCTCAATAGCATCGTAACATCGCGGTGGGGCATCACCCTTCTCCTGGTAGTGGCCACCCTTCTTATCTACTACATCACTAGTTTTCGCTATGATGGCCACCCGATATCGTTAAAGGATTCCATTCTAGACGGGCCGAGTCCGGCACCCCACAACCATCCTGTGCGGCTTGCCGATTCCTTCCTGCACGGCCGTCTCGACGTGGCCAACGGCAAAGATCTGCTTGGCTTCCTCGACTTCGCTTGCCAGCCGTACCCCTGCGCCGAAGGAAGCAAATATTATCCGCTGGAGCCCCCGGGCACGGCGCTGGTTATTCTGCCAGGCGTGCTGCTGTTTGGGTTATCGATCAACCAGACACTTGTCTCGCTGGTTATCGGCGCGCTCACGGCGGGCGTAGTCTTCCAAGTCTCGCGGCGTCTCACAGAAAACATCCGAGAGCAGATCTGGCTGACGGTGATGCTTTCCTTCGGGACGGTCTACTGGTGGAACGCTGTCTATGGAGGCGTCTGGTACTTCAACCATGCCGTCGCTGTGCTGTTCCTGTTCGCCGCGGTCTACGAGACGCTGGTTGGCAAGCGCCCATTCACATCTGGCATTTTGCTGGGTGCAGCATATATCACGCGCCTGCCGACCGTCTGGGGATTCCTATTCTTCTTCATTATGTTTACTGAATGGGGCAAGCTGAGGCAGGCCCTCGGCGGCCTCCGCCACGCGCTGGGTGGTCTACGGTGGGCCCAACTGCGCGCGTCAGTGCGCGATCTGCTGAAGGTAGCTACTCCGCTGCTGAAGTTCAGCGTGGGTCTCGGGATATTCGTGGTAGGCTTCGCCGTCCTGAACATCATCCGGTTCGATACGCCTTCGCCGGAGGCGACGCTCGACCATTGGCACGCGAAGCAGCAGCTATCGGTCCCGGGCGGCATGCTCGAGCATGGCCTAGTGTCGGTGAAGCACATCGATCGTCACGCGCCCATCTTCTTCGAGAAGCCGCTCTATATGTTTCCGAATTCGCCGGACTGGAAGTTCTGGCAGGCGGACGCGCCATACGTGCTTCCCTCGTGGAACGGCGCCGCCTTCTGGGCGACGACGCCCGCGTTCCTGTTCGCGTTCCTCGCCGCGATTAAGAAGCGATGGATGCGGCTGGTTGGAGGCGCTCTCCTGGCCTTCACCGTGATTTTCTTCTTCATCATCCCGAACCTAGGCAGGGGACCGTCATCCTATCCATGGTTCGACTGGGCGCAATGGGACGTGCCTCGGCTTGTCAGGCTGGCTCCGTTCTTTATCTTGGCCGCCTTGAGCATCATCTTCGCGATCCAAACGCGAAACAAACTGGTCGTCGCCTGCTGGGCTGCCGTCATACCGGTCGTGATCGTTCATCACCTGGCGGCATCCACTGGTTGGCCGCAGTTCGGCTACCGCTACCTGCTGGATTACGCGCCGTTCGCTTTCCTTTTGACATGGGAAGGCATGGGACGGCGGCTGACGTGGCAGGGCATGGCGCTGATCGCGGCCGGAGTGATCATTAATCTCGGCGGGGTGCTCTGGACCAACAAGTTCGATACCAACTCGCTCGGAGGCATTCACTGGACTTCGTGGTAGTCCAGCTAGACCGCCGCGACAAGTCCTTGCTGCATTCGGCTTCGTCTCGCCGCCGAATTACAGCTCTCGTCGAATGACGACCGAGAGCAATACCGCGGTCGCCATCTCCGAGGCGTCGGTCCGCCCGGAGCGCATAGGGCGATGGGTCCGCTGGTTACGCTGGCCCGCACTGGCCCTTTTTTTCGCGATCGCGACCATAATTCAGACTTGGCCGCTGGCTAAGCACGCCAGCGATAGCATCAACACCTGGTGGTTTTTTCCCTTCGACGCCTGGGCGTTCTTGTGGGACCTGTGGTGGGTAAAGCATTCGGTGCTGGGACTCCAGAATCCGTATCACACTGACTTGCTGTTATATCCCCAGGGTGCGGACCTGTACCTATCCGGGCAGATCCTGATAACCGGCATTCTCTCTATCCCCTTCCAGGTGATCACGGGCAACTTGATCCTTTCCTGGAACCTCGTGGCGCTCCTCAGCTTTGTGCTGGCGGGCCTCGGTACGTATGCGCTCTCTTACAGAGTCACCGGCAATCACTTGGCCGGGCTGCTGTCAGGCTTTATTTTCGCGCTCTCGCCATTCATGATGATGCGTCTTGGCGGACATTGGAACATTGTCGGAATATGGCCGATCCCGTTCTTCATGTTGTTTTTACTGCGGTTTAGAGATTCCGGCCGCGTCCTCGACGCAGCGGTAACCGGGTTCTTCTGGGCGATATTAACGCTCAACTGGATCGAGTTTGCGGTCGACGCGACGCTCTTCATGGGGATCTTCTTTGTCTACTGGACAATCGTCTATTTGCGTAGGGCGAACCGCGAGGCACTCAGACGGCTGTGGCTCGGAGGCGTCGTCATAGCAGTGGTCTGGTTCGTGTTATCCGGTCCGGTCCTGTTGGGGACGATCAGGGACGTTCAGGACAAGGACTATGTGTTGCCATCAGGAGACGAGGTCTTCTCGGCCGATGTGCTGACGTTCATAACGCCAAGTCCGCTTTGGGGCCCGGGAACGGCGCCGCTGGCAGGCGGCCCGAACCCAAATCACCTTCCCGTGGGCAGCATCGAGAATACTGCCTATATGGGCGGTATGCCCCTACTGCTGGCAACAGTGAGCCTCTTTACGTTACGAAGGAACCCGCATCGGGCGCTTATATGGGTCATTACCTTCTTTACGTTCCTCATACTTTCCCTGGGCCCGTATTTATACATCGACGATTCGCGGCATCACTCCCTCTTCGGCCTATCTTTCTCTGTCCCTATGCCATATCAAATCTTCGATCGTCTCCCCCTTGTGGGTAATCGAAGGGTGCCGGTGCGCATGGTCGTTTTCGCCATGTTGGCGCTTAGCATCCTTGCCGGCATCGGTCTCGACCTCATAATGAGCACGCTGAGAAGGCGCTGGCGGCGGCTGGCGGTGGTAGTGGCGCCGGCTCTGGCGCTAGTTGTCCTCGGTGTCGTTTGGCTCGAATACTGGAACCCACCCGTCTACGTCAGCAAGCATTACACGCCGGAGATTTTCCGCGAGATCGGCGCAGAGGACGGTGACTTCACGGTGGTGCACGCGCCTCTTGGCCGGAGGAATGGATTCACAATATCCGGCCATCCGGCGGGAGGAGCGACTGATAGCTACTACCAGACGATCCACGGTAAACAGGCAATCGGCGGTTACATTTCGCGGACGAGGACGGAAGGCTTCGCCTGGTTCCTCGAGCAGCCCGGGCTTCACTTCCTGGCCTGCCCGACGACTTGTGGCAGCAACCAACCACAGGGCAATGATGCAAACGTCGAGCTAGTGAAGAAGACCTTCAAGGACAACAAGATCCGTTACGTCGCGGTACACAGGATCGGCCCTGACGGAATGCCGCTCTTTTTCGTCGGCGACCCAGAAATTCAGGCGCTGGACAACTATCTGGGCAACATCTTGAAGATGAAATCAGTCTATTCGGACCCAGGTCTTTCGGTGTATCGGTTCGACGGCTAGGGTAGCGCTCGGGCGACGACGCATCCGGCGTTCGTCAATCGGGTTTGACGGAGCCTACGCTAGGATCGCGGTTCTTGTAGACGGCGAGGATATCGTCTGAGTAGACCGGCTCGAAGTTGAGCATCCCACGCAGATAAGCGTCATAGATCGCCAGTTCGGCGTCACCTATGAACAGCAGTCCCTGGCCGTTGGGGCCACGTTTATGGAGCAGGACATACTTCACACCAAAATTTCGCAAAACAGCGCTCACGTCGGGAGTCCTATAGCCCGGGTAAGGATAATCCGAGCAGCGACAGGCCAAATAGTGAAAGCCCGGGGTATCCATGATCCATTTCAGATCGTCCGACCGTGGCACGTAACCACCGACAGTGCGCTTGCCATGCATCCATTCATAGTAGGTGGCCAGCCAGCCGCCGTTGGAGTCTCCGGCGGCGGTATAGCCATCCTGGCGGCCAAGCGGCGCGTCAAGGACCACGAAGTCGCCGGGTTCATCGGCGATCTTTTTGAGGATTTCTGGTTGTCTCACCTCGGACACCTGTGCGGGCGGGTTCCAATAATCGAAGACAACGAGGCCCAGAACAAGAACCGCCACCAATCCCGCCAACGCGCCACCGGCGCTTCCAACGTGCCACATCTGCGGGGCGAGCCGCGTGAGGCAGATCGCGGCCCCCACTACAAGCGCCGTCGCTACCCCGACCACGACCACCCAATCCGATTCCGCGCCGTACTCACTAGCGGCGATACACGAGGCGGCCGCGACCGACAGCGAGGCGGCGACGGCTACCGCGGCGCGCCCGAGGGGCCGGTCAGCTCTCGTCCGCAGCCATGACATCAGTGAATCGAGCCCGACGGCCGCAAGAACGCTGAGGCCTATCATGCCGAACACGATCATGCGAGCCGTAAACCGTCTCGACCCAAAGACCGGGAGCTTGTCATAGAGCTGGTAAGGCATGGGAACCGAGAAGGAAAGACCGAAGAGAGAAGCCGTCTTCGAGCCGCCCACGTAGAGGTAAGGCCCGAGCGCAAGCGTGGCGAAGGTCAGCAAGACGATGCCCCAGAAGGCCACGCTATGGGGGGTCCGCCGAATGGTGAGTAACGAAAACCCGGCCAGGATTAGGGGCACGATACCCAAATAGGCTGTATTCTCGATCGCGCCGATCGGCAGATGAGTCCCATACGGGTCTCCCGGTACGTTGCCGGGCCCCCAGAGCGGGCTGGGAGTGATGTACGTGAGCAAATCGGCCGAGTAGAACTCGGCCCCACCCCTCGCTGAGATGTCGCCGCTATAGAGGGTCCTGAACGCCTGGAATATTAATGGAGAACTTAGGACAAACGATACAAGGGACACTACGCCGAAACCGCGCCACAGGGCTCTTAGGTTCGGCCAATCGTCTCGACGGAGAAAGATAACGGACCAGTAGAGCACGAAGATGGCTGCGAAAAGGGCCGCGTCCGTCCCGTACTCGAGCCAGTTGTAGATGATGAGAGCCAGGGTGACCCCGGCCGCGACGGCCTCTCGAAGGCGGAAACTCTCCATGAACCTGAGAAGAAATAGCGGGAAGAGAGGGAGAAGAAACGTGGCCGAGTGATTCCACTCACCGCCCTGGGAGTGAATGACGGTGAAGGGAGCAAAGGCGAAGATGAATCCCGCGACAAGGGCCGCCGCGTGATTCCGGGTGATGCGAAAGCTCAGGGCATACATGGTGAGGCCGGAAAGGACGAATAGGACTAGGGAGAGGACGTTGACCGAGAGGATGAAATTCCCCGATACGAGATTTATGGGAATAAACAAGAGGCCGCTGACCAGGACCACACCTCCAAGGTAGAGGTCGGTGCCCTGCGGGGAGAAAACCACGCCGGCATGAAAAGGATTGGTATGCAAGTCGACCAGCGCGTGCTTTATCCACCAAAGGTTCCAGAGATAGTAGCCGGTGTCTCCCTGCTGCTCCGGAGTGTCGATGATGCTTGTCGAGGCGTGCAGGACTAGCGGCCACGTTTGGACGACCGCGGCAACGGAGAAGAGTACAAGCGCCACGATCCAGCGGCCGAGGCCTTTCGCGAGCGCTTCATTGAGTCGACCGAGCGCGGAGTCCAAGATCGCAGGCGTTCTGGCCTGCTTCTCGGCTGTCCCAATTGTCTGTTCCGTGTGCAACTTCGCGTCCCGTGACTTGGCGTTTCCCTTGAGTATCCCACAGCGCTGCTTTCACCTCTACGGGCGGGAACGTAGGGCGCCTCGTTTGCGCAGCCAACACCGTTCGCATGTCGGGGGTGCCTAAAATCGTCGACATTATGTTGCGCCATAGGCGGACAGAGAGGTATACACTTTTTTCGCGAATATCAAGGCCGATTCCTTCATACGCGCTTCTTTGCGAGGCTCATCATTGCACAGACACGCGGGGTTCTACCTTGGACATGTAGGCCGTCGCCTGATCCGGCCTTACGTCAGGTCTGCTCAGGGCGTGGCGGAATTTGAGACGCGCTGATTGTTAGACGGCGAACATAGTATGAAACCCGCGGACAGCCCAGAACACCAACCTGAAACTCGGCCATCAGCCGATCTCTTGGCTGTAGCAGCCTCTAACCTGCGGCTTTTGTGGCAGCCCCGTGCCCGCCTAGCTCTTGCTCTTATGGGAGTCTTCCTGCTGACCGTGCCCGTTTGGCAGCCGCTGACGTCGCCCGGTTACGTCAAAGGCTTAGATGGCCCTATGGCTCCGGCCCTTCTTTATGAAATGGACCGCTGCTTCGATGACGGACAACTGCCGTGCCGCTGGACCCCGGATGTGGGGCAAGGTTACGGCGTGCCCGCATTCGACTACTGGGGGCCCCTTCCTTCCTATGTAGGTGAGTTAATACACCTCAGCGGCGTAGGGATCTTCGAGACGATCCATGTCCTGCACGTCATTGCGTTCATTCTTTCAGGGCTGTTTATGTTTTTGCTGGCAAGAGAGTTCTGGGGGAATCGGGGCGGCTTGGTGGCGGCCACTTTCTACACCTATGCCCCCTGGCACGCTTCCTTGGTGTACGTACAAGGCGACCCGGGTGAGCATTGGGCCATGGCCCTTTTTCCGGCGGTCTTGTGGGCGTCCTACCTAGTTATTAAGGACGGCAAGGCAGTCAATGTCCTGCTGTTGATCCTCTGCACCACCGCGCTGCTTTTGACGCATAACTTGCTCGTGCTAATGCTTTTTCCACTGGCGCTGGTCTGGGTGAGCGCCTTTCTAATGGTGACCAAAGAGTGGGAAAGACTAGTTCGCCTTGCTATCGCAGGTGTGGCCGCGTTCTCGCTAGCGGCCTTTTTCACTGTGCCCGCCTTGCTCGAGCAGGACCTCGTGCACTTGGAGAGGGCCAAGGGCGGCTACTACGCTTACGCCGCACACTTTCCCACACTCAACCAACTATTCCTCAGCCGGTTTTGGGGTTATGGGATATCGGTGCCTGGCCCCGGAGACGGGCTGTCGTTTCAGATCGGTTGGCTTCACTGGGCCTTGGCAGCTGTATTCGTATTTCTCGCACCATTCCTGTGGCGGAAACGTGCCGCCTTCTGGGCAGCTGCCGTTTGTTTCGCCTTCTTTTGGGCCTCTGCTTTCATCATGCATTCCAGCTCAGATTTTCTTTGGCGGAGACTTTCTCTGCTGCAATGGGAGCTATTCCCATTTCGATTTCTCCTCATGGCGACTCTTACTTCGTCCTTCCTCGCAGGAGCCGCCGTCGCTCTGTTGAGAGCGCGTCCGCGCTTCGCCTTGCTGTTATCCGTCACGCTTGTCGTGGCGGTCGTCGCCCTGAACCTGGAGTATTTCCGGGCAGGTGAGCGCGAATTTGGGCCATTTGACGGCGCCGCATGGGCGGTGGGGCCTAGAAGCGACCTGTGGGTAATAACGCAGCCGCAGGATGCGACAGCCGTGCCAGGAGAACCAGCGCCAGCGAAAGTGCAAGTGATCGCCGGTGACGCGGATATCACTCAGATCGAACAGGGTAGTGCCAGCCTTGCCTTCGCTGCAAACAGTACCAGTGGTGCAAGATTGCAGACTTCCGTCGCGGACTTCCCCAACTGGCAGGTAAGCGTAGACGGCACGACGATTCCCCACGACCATGCCAACCCCCTTGCCACAGTCTCGTTCGATCTCCCGCGCGGCTCCCATAGCGTGGAGTTGAAATTGGAAGATACAGCGATCCGGAAGTTGGCGAACTACTGGTCGTTAACCGCCTGGGCAATATTCATAATCTTCGCTGGGAGCCTCATTGCGCGGGCCGGTTGGACGGCTTTCGGAACTACCAGGGGTCGTAATGATGCCACAGCGGACTTGCCTGCCCGCGGATAGGGCCCGCTCGGCACGACGCCCGCTTGGGAACAATCCACCTGTCCTGGACGATTGCGGTCCCCAGCGACAGGAGCGGCTCTGCAGTGTTCTGCCCTTGAAACCCCCAAATGGGGTATATTCTTTCTCAATATGAAGTGCATTTTGTTCGTTCGGACTGTGACACTTGGTTGGCTGCTCCTGATCATTGCGGCGTGCGGAGGGGGTGGCGATAAACAGGAGGAGGGGAATCGCTTCGGGGTGACTTCCGAGGTTGTCACGCCCGCTGGCAATGTCGATGCTATGGAGTTCGCGCCGGACGGTCGCCTCTTCTATGCCGAACACTGGACCGGCGATATTCGGGTTCGAACCGCGCAGGGTCAAGTACTGCCGGACCCGTTCGCTCACATTAATGTGGCAGCGACCGTGGCGCTGGGGCTGACCGGGCTTGCGTTGGACCCCGACTTCGCGAACAACCATTACGTCTATGTCCTCTACAGCGAATTGCTTGCTCCCGGGCCCCCTCCTGACGGCAAGCCTGTGCTGGCCCGCTTTACGGAGGCGAACAACGTGGGCACGGAAATGACGGTACTTATCAATGACCTGCCAAAAGTCAATCCGGAGCGGGTCTTCAACGCAAACGGAAGCCTCAATTTCGGCCCGGACGGTCTTCTCTACTTCACCCTCGGCGACTACGACCGGGCTCAGGAGGCAGGCCCTACCGGAAAAAAGCTCCCTCAGGACCTGGGTTCGCCAATCGGTAAGATGCTTCGGGTCAACAAGGCCGACGGTTCCCCAGCGGCGGACAACCCGTTCGTGAACGACCCTGCGGCGGACCATAGGATATACGCGTATGGCTTCCGGGGTGCAATTAATTTTACGTTCCATCCTCAGACACATCGGCTCTATGCCTTTGATAACAGTGGTGTGAACTGCGAGGGTCTCTATATCGTCCAGGCCGGCGGAAATTACGGGTGGCCAGACAAGCGAAACTCCGACTGTAGCGTGGTCGATGCCAGCCTGCCGATTGGCTACCTGGCTCGAAAAGACTACAAACCTGCAGATTTCGATTCGTCGGTCGGCGCGAGCGGGATCGAGTTCATCTCTGCGAAGAAGTACGAAGTGCTTGGAGACTCACTGGTGTATTGCGAGATCCGGACGCAGCAGCTGCACCGTTTGCTTCTAGCTCAACCTAACCTAGACGCCATAACAGCAAACGACGTGATCGCCCGAGACTGCTGGCTCGATGTGACGGTTGGGCCGGACGGTCTTCTCTACTATGCGAACTTGACCGAGATTCGGAAGTCAATTGCGCCAACGCCTACTCCCGTCCCGAGCCCGAGTTAGTCGGAAGGAACGGGTAGCTTTGCGGCGTCAATCTAGCGAGTATTGACGTTTGCAATACGGTCGATTACGATGAAAGTCCACATTTCAACATAATCGGGGTGCGGCCTTTTTTCGCTTAGGGCTTGGCTTTGTCTGAGGGCATATGGAAGAGTTTGTCTACGACGTTATCGGCCTAGATAACTGGTGGTGGGAGGTAGGCCGGCGCGCCTTGGTCGCATCTTTGGTCAACCGCTACGGCAACAATGGCAGTACCGAGTCCATTCTCGAGATAGGCTGCGGCACTGGGGCGACAATCAAGGAGCTGGAAGGGCGGGGGCTCGTCGTCGGCATGGACATCTCGCCTCTCGCCCTGGGCCGCTGTGTCGAGAAGGGAATCGATACGGTGTGCGCGGCTGACGGCGCCCTTCTCCCCTATCGCGATGAGCAGTTCGATGTCGTGATCAGTATCGACGTACTGGAACATATCGATGACGACGTGAGCGCTCTTCAAGAGATCAAGCGTGTGTGCAAGCCCGGTGGAGTGGCCATCTTCACAGTACCGGCTTTCCAGTTCCTCTGGAGCCGGCGCGATGATACCGCGCACCATCTCCGGCGTTACACGCTGCGAGAGGTGAAGAAGAAAGTACGCCAAGCAGGGTTCCGGATACGCCGTGCAACGTACATCAACCTGCCGTTGTTCCTCCCGCTCTTCCTGTTGGTGAAGGTCGGATATCTACTGCAGCGCAACCCGAGCAGGACGATGGATTATGTACTTGTCCCTTCCCCAATCAACAAAGTGCTGAGCTGGATCGTCAAGAGAGAAGCAGACTGGCTGGCGCAGTCTGACCTGCCAATCGGCAGTTCGATAGGCTGCGTCGCCACCAAGTGAGAACTGGACCGAGGAGGGATCAACGAATGGCGGACTCTTCGCTCAAAGCCAACCTGCCGGAGAGGCTTGCCCAACGCGGTGAGGTTGAAGAAGACTACCATGATCGTTGGGCGCAAGAACTCCACGTGGATGAGCTGCTGGTGCGTGAGATGTTCGAGGCACCGACTGCTCTGGACAACGAGTTTATTCTCAAGAGGCTCGGCAATTTAAAGGGCAAGAGGATTCTTGACATGGCCTGCGGGGTCGGGGAAGCAGCCGTTTACTTTGCGCTCAAGGGAGCCGACGTGGCCGCT
>DATEPX010000406.1:0-3553 GCA_035272945.1 Terriglobales bacterium | reverse complement strand
TTCTCCCTGATCGAGCTGATGATCGCCCTCGTTGTGCTTGCAGTCGGCATGGCCGCCCTGGGGGTGTTGTTCGGAGTGGCAATCCTGGGCAACGGCCGATCCAAGGGAGACACAGCAGGCACCATGCTGGCCCAGACAATTCTGGAACAGATTGCGGCGCAGCCGGCCAGCAGCGCCGCCAACCTCAGTGTTACGGATTGTAACGCTGCGGGGGCTACGACTTGGACCGTTGCCACCGCGGCAGGCGGCGCGGCCTTGAATTCTACCGGCCAGATTGATTTCGCCGGTCAGACCTATGCCGCCGCCCCAGCCAACTACAAAATGCAATTTGTTGCCTGCGGTAACAATGGGCGGCAGGCGACCTATGATGTCCGCTGGAACATCCAGAACGTCAATAAAGATCCCACGAACGCTACGGTGCAAACACGTCTGATCACAGTATCGGCACAGCCGCTGGCGGCAGATTCTGCTACCGGCAGCAGTAGTCGACCTCTGGCATTTGCTCCACCCATCACTTTGCGCACTGTGGGAGGGCTGTGATGAGGAAGAATCCGAGGCAATCCTGTACCAGCGACCGGCAGCAAGGCTTCACCATGATCGAAATGCTGGTCACGATGACGGTGCTAGTCGCGATTCTTGGCATCGTGTTCAGCTACATTGGCCGCCTACAAAAGACCTATAAGGCAGAAGAGACCAAGGTAGATGCCACACAGGAGGCGCGCACGTTCTTCGACTCCCTTCAGCGTGAACTGCATTCGGCAGGCTTTCCCAACCATAACATGTACGGCACGGGCATACTGAACGCGACTGCGGCCAACGATTCCAAGAACGCCGTAGGGCTGGTGAGCGTCACGAAATGGGATCTCACATTCGAAGGTGACGTGGATGGCGATGGCATTGTGGAGGATGTCCGCTACACCCTCTTGGATAGCGCTAGCAACATTGCCACCTCCGCCAGCACTTGCCCTTGCACACTGCAGCGGACCCAGGTGCAGAAGGTAAACGGTACCGCCCCAACATCTCAGATTTCCGATGCCACCGTCACCGCTTCAGGTGTAGCGGTACTGAATAACATTCTGAACAGTTCAGACACTCCAGGCGGCACGGCGCTGGCCCTGACAGGAAACGCAGACTTCGGCGGGCACGCAAAGAGCTATGACACGGTCTACTCGGGATACAAGAAGGCTCCGGTTTTTCAGGCTTTCCTGGATGATGGCACCTTGGCGACTCTGCCTGCGAATGCCACCGATCTCCCAAAGATTCGCACCATCGTGGTTTCAGTGAACCTGCTTGCGAACTATGCGGACATGCAGACCGATCTCAGATTGCCTCTGAGCATGACCACCACCATCAAGCTGAACAATTTCTAGGAATCATGAATATGGAAACACGGAACTTAAACTCCTACAGAGCGCAACTCAGCGGTAGCCTAGCCGCGCTATTTCTTCTATCAGTGCTCGCCCCAGCCCCGGCGCTTGCTCAAGACCAACCTGACCAGAACCAATCTTTGGTTAAGGCGGCGCGGGAAAAGTCAGCGCACAAATCGAAGGTCGTTATTACCGATGACGACATGCCAAGCCATCCTGAGCCCCCTGCGGACGCCGCACCCGGACCATCCGCAAGCGGCCAAACTGAGAAGCAAGATGACGCAGCTCAAAAAGGAGAAGAGCAAACCGCCAAGACACCAAAGCAGGTGTCCGCGCCCAAGGATCTGACACTCGAACAGGCGCATGCGTTGGTGGACAGACTGAGGGAGCAGGAGAAATCTCTCATCCGCCAGTATGACGAGCTCCAGGAAAAGCTGAACGGCACCACCGACGCGCTCGTCCGCGACGTGTATTCCAACATGCTCTCCAAAAGGGATGAGGTTTTAAGCAATAAGCGGAAAGAGATTGATCAGGCTGAAAAGGGATTGCAAGTGGCCCAAGCCCGGCAGTCCCAAGGAGAAACCACCGATGCGGCGAAATGAACGTGGTATCGCGCTTTTGCTTTGCATTATGGCGCTGATGGTGCTGACGGGTATTGCGATCGGGCTGATGTATATGACCGACTCGGAGACCCTGGTCAATGCCAATTACCGCACCTCGCAGCAGGCCTACTTCGCGGCCCTGGCAGGTTTGCAGAATGTGCGACAGCGCATGACACCGGGCCTCAGTGCCGCCCAAGGATTGCTCGCAGGCCCTACGGTTCTTCCGGGCACAGCAAACTCGTTCGTATATGTAGTTAATCCTTACGACAGTAACGACACCGTCAAACTAGCGCAGATTCAGAACAGCGCGAATCAATATTACGATGGCGAACTGAAAGCCGAGCTTACTGCACAAGGCATAAGCACCTGGCCGCAGTCCAGCGGGAACTATGTCGGGGGGAACAACCTGACGGCGGAGTTCCCTGCGTCGAATTCCTCGTTATCCGGCACAGGTCCTTATATGGGACCGCTGCGCTACAAATGGGTGCGCGTCAACTGGAAGACAAACGCAGCTACGGCTCCGTATTGCACAAACGGCGATTGCAGCTCTTCGAAAACTTCCCCGATCTGTTGGGATGGCTCGCGTGAACAGGTAGCCGCCAGCACTACTTCCTGCCTCCCACCTGCTGGAGGCACGCCTCTTCCGGGATTGACTCCCGTTTATCAACTTACATCGTTGGCGGTCACTAGCAGCCTCGCCACGCGCATGTTGCAGATGGAAGTGGCCCAGGATCCCCCGATCACAACCCCCGGCGCGGTTGATTCTCAAGACCACGTCAACCTCCAGGGCAACCTTGACGTCAATGCCTACGACTACTGCAGTTGTAGCTGTACCACCAGCAAGGGTGTTACAACGTGCGTAAGCCGTTCGGGGAAGACATGCGACGCGAGCAAGTACTCGCTATATGCCCACGGCACGGTCGATCCTCCGAATGGCTCGGAGACGTTCGAGTCCGGGCAAAGCCCCGCTATCGCGCAGAACCAGCCCTGGCCTTATGATTTGACGAACCTGGTGAACCGATTCAGCCAGAATGCGGTGAATGTTACGAAGTCTCCTTACAACTGGACTTGCACACCCCAATCTACCGGTGACCCCTTAAACTGCGGAAATCAAGCCGCAGCCGGCACGGGTACCATGGGGACTGTGCCTGCCAGTGCTCCCCTCAGCCAGGTGCAATCTAGCGATACGGGCTACCAGGTCACTTACGTTCCTGGTGATGTTCGATTAACCGGCGGCTGGTCGGGTTTTGGCGTTCTGGTTGTGAATGGAAATCTGGACATTCACGGTGGCTTCAATTTTGATGGCCTGATTATCGTGAGCGGCGTGATTTCCTTCACCGGCGGCGGTTCAGACAAAGTTAACGTTAACGGCGCGATCATCGCCGGACAACAATCGGTGGTTGACAACACCCTGGGCGGCAGCGCCAACATTCAGTACAACGCGTGCGCTCTGCCGGGGCCGAACACGGCTCAGCCTCCGCGATCGCTGGCCGTTCGCGAGTTGAACTTTTAAGACCTGCTTCTCCCCCTGTAAATTATTTCGTGTTCTGCTGAAAACAGCGGGAGGACTATGGCAACACCTTC
>DATEPX010000405.1:0-5531 GCA_035272945.1 Terriglobales bacterium | reverse complement strand
AGTGGGACGGAGCGGGCGACGATAAGCCTCGGGGGCAGATCCTTGCTCGGAAAAGCCTTCGAGCGGCCCGACCTAGTGCGGCAGGTGTTTCGACGCCTCAAGACAGCCGGCGTGACAGATGTGATCGCCACAGTGCGCTCGCGCTTAGACTCATCCATAGCTCTAGGTTACAGCTCGGCAGGCGTGGTCCTAGAGGTTGGGGCTGGCATAAATGAGTTCGTCGTGGGCGACCTCGTGGCTTGCGCGGGAGCGGGGTATGCCAGCCATGCAGAGGTGAATTGGGTTCCCAAAAACCTGTGCGTGAAGATCCCTCCTAACGTTAGCTGTGAGTCAGCGGCCTCAGTAGCCTTGGGCGCCATCGCATTGCAGGGCGTGCGCTTAGCGGAGGCGAAGCTCGGCGAGCGCGTGGCCGTAATCGGATTGGGGCTCGTGGGGCAGCTTGTGGCGCAGATTCTGCACGCGGCGGGCTGCGTAGTATGGGGGCTGGACCCTGATCCGGATCGCGTGAGGTTGGCGCGGGAGCTCGGCGCGGACTTTGCTTGCGAAAACCGCGATTGGGAGCAAAGCCCGTGGAGCGCCTTGTGTCAGCACGGACACGGAGCCGATGCCGTGATCCTCACGGCGGCGACCAGGTCCGCCGAGCCTATCGAATTGGCGGGACGGCTGGCGCGTGACCGAAGCATCGTGGCCCTCGTAGGCGACGTGCGCACCGACATTCCTCGCGAGCTTTATTACAAGAAAGAACTGGAGTTGCGTTACTCGCGCTCCTACGGACCTGGCCGTTACGATCCCGAGTACGAAGAATGTGGGCGTGATTATCCGTACGCGTTTGTGCGCTGGACAGAGAAAAGAAATATGGAGGCTTTCTTGGAGCTCGTCGCACAGCAAAAGGTGCGCGTTGAACCGTTGCTGACGCATCGGTTCAACATCGCTGCGGCCTCGGAGGCTTACAGGCTGCTCTCGGGTGAGAGAAAGGAGAAATACGTCGGAATTCTTCTTACTTACGCTGATGCGCCGCCACAGGAAAAAAGAGTCTTATTTAGACAAGATTTGCAACGTCCCTCTGGGCCAAAAGGAACTTGTGAGACGGTCGGCGTGGGATGGATTGGCGCCGGCAGCTTCAGCCGGGCGAAACTGATTCCTGCGCTGCAAAAGATCTCTGGTGTCCGGTTTGTGGGCCTAGCCAATGCGACCGGGATTTCGGCACAAAGAGCGGCGCGGAACTTCGGGTTTGGTTATTGCTGTACAGATGCAAATGAGCTTCTGGATGATCCGGCCATAAATGCGGTCTTCATAGGCACACGACATCACCTGCACGCCTCATTGGTGATTGGCGCCCTGAACCGGGGTAAACATGTCTTTGTCGAGAAACCGCTATGCGTCAATGAAGCCGAACTGAATCAGATAGCCGAGGCTTATGCACGTTCGGGGCGAATCCTGACCGTGGGCTTTAATCGCCGCTACTCTCCCTTCGCCGCGGATTGCACTGATCTGTTTAAGGGCCGCATTGGGCCGCTGTCTATGCTTTACAGAGTGAACGCAGGACGGCTGCCGAGCGGGCACTGGGTTCATCACCCGACCCAAGGTCATGGCCGAGTGATTGGCGAGATCTGCCACTTCGTAGACCTCATGGGGTTTTTGTCTTCCTCTCTCCCGGTGGAAGTCCAAGCATGGCCCGTGGACCATCTTGACGCCAACCCTGAAGACAACATTCACGTTCACATTCGATTCGCCGATGGCTCTCGGGGCGAGGTCCTCTACCTCTCTTCGGCTAGCGCAAGCGTGTCTAAAGAACGCATCGAAGTTTTCGGTCAGGGGCGAACCGCAATATGCGAGGACTTCCGAACCTGCCACTTTTACCGCGGCAACCTGCACCGGCGGGAACGGAGTTTCTTTCATAAAAAGGGGCATCGAGAAGAGCTCCGTGCGTTTGTCGCGGCTGTGAAGCATGGAGTGGAATCGCCCGTCCCATTTGAGAGCCTTTACGCATCCACCTTGGCCACCTTTCGCATTCGCGAGTCGCTGCAATGCGGCAGGGCATTGCCGGTCCATGTTTGTGGTCCTTTTTGATTTTCATTTTATTGCTCATCACGGACTGGGCAGAGAGCATGCCAAATCTGCCGAATTCGTATAGCACGGTATGACACTGCCGGGTGAATAGAATGGCAGACTAGCGACTAGCCTCCGGCCTCGCGGAGGGTCCTGAGCGAAGGGATATCGGGAATTGGCTTTCCCTCAACAATCGCGTTTGGAATCGTTGAGCATAGGGCCTCGGCAATGTCTTTTCCGAATTTGCTGTGGATGGCGTCGCGAGCGGCACTCATGATCGGAGGTCGCCGTGTCAAATCGTGCGCGTCAGTGGCAACCGCACTCACTAAACCTCGCGCGAGCAACCCCAAACAAGTTCGGCGGGCCTCTTTTCCCCAGAATCCAGTAATAGAGTTGGCAGTCACCTGTACCAAGCAGCCCGTTCCAACCATCGAGTAAAGCATGTCCGGCTTCGACCTGAGGAACGGATTTCGCTCAGGGTGCGTAATTATTGGTCTTACCCCGCAACGTATGAGTCGCCGTAAAGTCGTATCGGCATTCGGCGGTATGCCATAATCGCTGAATTCGACCAACAAATAGGGACCGGATCCGATGCAAAATTGCCGCCAGTCGTCGAGAGCAGCTTGCACGTTGTCTAGAGAGAAGTTGAAGTCGCATCCCAAAGAGAGCTCGATTGGGACATTTACACGCTTTCTGAGTTCCAGCAAGCGATCTGCGAACGCGGAACGGTCGTAGCGAAATTGAGCATTGCTGTGCGGCGTCGCTACGATGTGACGAATTCCATCTTTTGCTGCGGCCACGACCATCTCGACGGCGATGACCCAGCTTGAAGCACCGTCATCCACGCCAGGCAGGATGTGAGAATGAATGTCAATCATGCTAATCGAGAGTTTCGCTCCCTTCGAACACAGCCAAGATTATACCCACCGGCTGCGGCACAGCTTGGATCGATTGATCCGTGTGTCCGTCTAGCATTTGAGCGCCGACTGGAGCTTCTGGCACGACAAAAATGTCTGGGACCAAGCTCGTGAAAAGTAAAGTCGTCCCTTATCCAAAAAGCGCGGCAGTGCGCCCCGGTGTGACAACCCCTCCATCGCGAAGGAATTCCCTGGACCCTGTGAACGCTGCTTGTTGAGTTTCAGAATCGGCTCTGGAATCTTCGGTGCCCTCGAGCCGCTGGGACTGGGCCTGGGTTTTAACGAAGTCTAGGGCCAAGTCTAGAGCATGCTCCAGCTCCAACAGGCTTTCGCTTTCCGGCAGAGTGAAGGATGAAGGGCGAACGCCCATTGAAAGCACAAACATGAAAATCATGATTGTTGTCGGAGCTAGGCCAAATTTCATGAAGGCTGCTCCCTTAATTGCCGCTATCCGCGAGCACAATCAAAGGACTGCGGCGCTTTCGCCCGGGGAACAACCTATTGAAGCAGACCAGATTGAAGGAGTCCTCGTTCACACGGGACAACACTACGACGAGGCCTTGTCGGGCTCGTTTTTTGCCGATCTTGGCCTGCCGAAGCCAGATGTACATTTGGGGGTCAGCTCCTACTCCCATGCCGTACAAACAGCGGAGATTATGCTGCGATTCGAAGTGGTGCTTATGCGGGAGCGCCCGGAGGTGGTTGTCGTCGTGGGGGACGTTAATTCCACCCTAGCCTGCGCACTGGTGGCGGCAAAGGTTTCATACGATTCGGATGAAACAAGGCCCATGATCGCGCATGTCGAGGCCGGCCTGCGTTCCTTCGACCGTGCGATGCCGGAAGAAGTAAACCGCATCGTGACTGATCACCTTTCTGACCTGCTCTTTGTGACCGAGGAGAGCGGTGTTCGGAACCTGAAGAACGAAGGTATCCCGGACAATAAAATTTGTTTCGTGGGTAACACCATGATTGATTCTCTTGTTGCCTATCAGAAAAAAGCGGACCGGTCCGGCATCCTTGAAAAGTTAGGTTTGCGAAACGGATCAAGCAAGCGCCTGTCAGCGAGCGGGACCTGGAAGTACGCACTTTTGACTCTCCATCGTCCTTCGAATGTTGATCATCGAGAAACGTTTCTAAGCATTTTGGAAGGATTGAGGGAATTATCGGATTCGTGCCCTATTTTCTTTTCGGCTCACCCGAGAACTCGGAAGCGAATCACGGAATTTGGGCTTGAGCCTTTCTTTGAATTCAAAGATGGGAAAGCGGAGGCGAATGGTCCGAAGAATCCTTCTCCGCAGAAAGGGATTTACATCCTCGCACCTCTTGGGTATCTTGACTTTCTCTGTCTGATGAAACACGCCGTCCTAGTGGTCACCGACTCTGGAGGAATCCAGGAAGAAACCACCTACCTGGGAGTCCCCTGTATCACGGTGCGGGAGAACACGGAGAGGCCTGTTACCTTAAGTTCTGGGACGAATACGATCGCTGGTACTCACACCCAGAGGATCCGGAATGCCATCAAAGCGCAGACGAAAACTGGACCAAGGGCTCAAGCACCGGAGAAATGGGACGGCAGGGCCGGAACGCGAATCATAGAGGCGATCCTGCTCGATCTGAAGCGAAGTAGGTCGACCATGCGTTGCTCATTCGAAGACACCTCGCGCAGTGCAGACTCCGTGGCGATACCTGGATAGGAGAACGTCAGAGGGCTATAGAATGACAACGACCTAGTCACAGAGCGCTCGGCAGGCGTACCTTTAAGGGGCTTCACATCTAATACACACTGAATCTGGGGAAGCACACTTTTCGTCCCAGAAACTTCGCACGGCCGCCTCCGGACAACAGCCGACAAACACCGCTCTGCGATTGCGCGATCTTCAACACAACGCGGAGTTCTGTTCATTTGGCGAGCCGCCGCATCACTTGTAACCGTCGCCTCGAGATCTCGTTGATGACTCTGAAATTGGGGAACTGGTTGACGGAAGGGCCAGCTGCATGTTGCTGTGCTCATGTCGGACAGACGGTGAGTGCGGGCTGGTTGACGTCCGCGAGCGTGAGTAGCCTGCGTCCCTCGCGCTCTTGCGCCCAACGTCGGGTGTGTGAATTCGGATTTTGAGCCCGATGGTGTCGGGGTAGATGCGGATCTTGTTCGCCAGATTTCCGGCGCACGGAGGCTCTTTCCGGGCGCGCCGTCAAGTTCATTGCGCGAGCAAAATCCTTGGAATCCAACGAAGCCCAGGCGCACCAACAGAACGGCGTCTCTCTTCCGCCGACTCTAATTTCAATGCATCCTTGAACGAAGAATTCGTGAGTTTCACAGAAAGTCCGCTAGAGAAGCTGGCTGAGAAGAGTCTTGGCCGGAACCGCAACGGGACGGGAGATGCGAAAGCAGTCGGCCTCCTGATACGGAAGATTCATCACGACCTGAAAAGCATGGTCCGCCTTGGTTTGTGCCTGAAAGTAGCCGAGCGAGGGCGAAAGATTGGTTTCGCCGACCTTGACTTCCACCAGGAACCAGGGCTTGCGGTCACGAACTACGAGGAAGTCTACCTCGCGTTTTTGTTT
>DATEPX010000404.1:0-5148 GCA_035272945.1 Terriglobales bacterium | reverse complement strand
CGGCGTCGACCTGCAGGGACACGGCCGCACGGAACTTGGCGATCGCGAGTTCAGCCTGGTGAACATGGGCAACGACATGGCTGGCGTGCTCAAGAAGCTCGGCTACGACAAGGTCGACGTGCTCGGCTATTCGATGGGTGGCGGCGTCGCGTTCCAGTTCGCCGCTCAACATCCGGAAATGGTTCGCCGCCTGGCGCTGGTTTCCACTCCCTATGCGCAGGACGGATTCTATCCGGAGATGCTGCCACAGCAGGCGGCAGTCGGCGCCGCCATGCTGGAGCAGATGAAGGGAACGCCGATGTACAAGTCGTACGTGGCGATCGCGCCGCATCCGGAAGAGTTTCCGAAGCTGCTCGATGCGATGGGCGCATACATGCGCAAGTCGTACGACTGGTCGGCGGACGTCAAGAAACTGACCATGCCGGTGATGCTCATCTACGGCGACAGCGACATGTTTCGGCCGGAGCACGAGGTGAGGTTCTACCAGTTACTCGGCGGCGGACTGAAGGATGCCGGCTGGCAGCGCGAGCACATGTCACAGAATCGACTGGCGATCCTGCCTAATCTGACGCACTATGAAATGGGCCTCGCACCACAGTTAGTCGAGACCGCTTTGCCGTTCTTTAACGGCCAAGGCCGCGCCGGGAGCTGGGACGAGCAGGTGAACGCGAAGTAAACGAAGTAAACCTGGCGGACCGCGCGGCGTAGGCAAAAGCTTCTTGGCCTCTGCACTCGCACATTCCACTTGCCGCACCGACTATCACGTGCGCGCGTGTCGCATGCCGCGAAAGATATGGCTACTGCACTAGATTCGAACTAGTAACCCTTCGGTTAACAGAAAAGAACTTAACTTAATCAGAACTCACCGGAATTGGCGCTGGCCGAGAGGATGTCCCACCTCGGATGCAAAGGTCTAGAGGATGCGTGCGACTTACGGAGCAACCAAATCGCCGTTGCTCCAATCGTCCCGCGGTTCCGCCGCTGCGCGAGCGAACGTCCACAGCCGGACGCGTTCGTGATCGACGCCAAGAGGTCCGCAAAGCTCCGGATCATTCCGTCCGGGTCCGATCGCAATCTCGCAGAACAATTGAACAGGTGCTGGGTCGCGTCGTAGGCGGGATCTCCGACGACTACGCAGCGCGAAGCCCGGAACGGAAGCCGGGCGACTGTTCGTTGGATTGACGCCTTTGGCTCTCAGGAGGTCGGCCTCCATAAACAAACCATAGAAAAAGGCTTCGATGCGGCGAGGAGGCATGATAGTCAGAGAAAATAGTCGCGCCAGCGAGCTTTTGTCAAACGATCAGGACTTGAATCACGAATACTCCAAGCTCTGAATTAATACGCGAACGAGCCTGCGAAGAAGAAGCTCGCCCGGTGGTTTCCCCCGGTTGGCGAGCAACCATCAAGGCTTAGCAGCTTCGGAGGCATGAAAAGCGACTACGCGCCATTTCCCAGTCTCTCGCACGTAAGTCTTTGTAAATCGCCAATCGTCGGAGATTTCGTTCCCGTTCAAGGTGCGGGTTCGCTGAAGGCGCCCCGTTACGACCGCTGCATTTCCGTAAACACGGACGTGTACGTCTGATGTTGCATAATGCAGGAACTTCATGCGGCCAGAACGGGCGAAACCGAGGACTTCGGCCTTGGTCATGACTGGCATTTTTGGAACCGCAACCTCCAGGTCCTCTGCCCAGAGAGCCTCTAGCGCGTTTGAATCTCCCCGCTCATGTGCATCATTCCACACGATCTCTAGACGCTCTAGCTCCTTCACGTCCGCATCGTGCGCGGTCTGACCAAAACAGGAAGCTGCTGGTGCCAGCGAAACGGTGAGCGCCAAAACTGCGATCGATGATGAGACATTCAATGAACACAACCTTCGTCGGCAGTTACTGTCGATTTTGTTTGACGGAAAGTCTATCACACGATTTGCGAGGACATTCGGACTGCATGTAGCGAAAGGGGTTTGTGCCCGAATCACGGACATGCGGAAGTTATCCCAATAAAACCGATCACACCATTACTTCTGGCTCGCCGACGACCATCCGAGAATCCAAGACTAATCGGACAGACGTTGCTTGATCGTAATTCTACTTGCCCATTGTGTCTCCTTTGCTGCCGGAGAGAGAATCACCTGTGGAGAGAACGACTCATGGTAAACACAATCGTTGACGGAACGTTCCGGCAGACCAATTTGACCAACGAATCGTCCGAGTATCTAGCCAAGCGCGAAGAGCTTCGCCTCGCGGAAATCGAACTCATGCGCCAGCGGGAACGCGTCGCTGAGCTGCGCCGCCATCTTCCGCAGGGCGCTCCTATTCAGGACTATGCGTTTGAAGAGGGCCCGCGCGACCTCAACGGTGGTGATGCGCCTGTGGGGACCGTTCTTCTGAGCGAACTCTTCACCAAGCCGAATCGCTCGCTCGTCATTTATCACTTGATGTACGGAAAGCGGCAGACCAAGGCTTGCCCAATGTGCACCGCCTGGCTCGACGGCGCGAACGGCGTGGCCCACCACCTCGCTCAGAACCTTGACTTCGCCGTGGTCGCCGCCGCTGATGTGCCCACTCTGCGCGCGCACGCTCGCACGCGCGGCTGGGACAGGCTGCGCCTCCTCAGCGGCGGCGACAGCACCTTCAAGTACGATTTAGGCAGCGAAGACCGCGAAGGGCATCAGGACTCCACCGTTTCCGTGTTCACGCGCGATGCCGACGGCACTCTGCGCCACTTCTACTCCGCGCATCCTCGAATGGCGCCCGACATCTCCGAGCGCGGCATCGACCTGCTGGCTCCCGTCTGGCACTTCATGGACCTCACTCCGCAAGGCCGCGGCAACTGGTACACCAGTCTCGACTACGGCACAAAAGTCCAGGCCGCCTCCAAGTAGGTTCATCTCGAACGCTAGGACAGTAATCTCCGACCGCAGATACCAGACCGTCGCTTTATTTGTAGAGGTCGAGCCTAACGGTTTCGCGGACCGCCGGGCGGGCAATTCGTGCATTGGGATAATTGGGATAAAGACTATGCCTGCTGAAAGAATTGCAAGTCGTCTCTAACCCCAAGGCTGCTTTGGATTTAGTGGCGGAGGAGGAGGGATTCGAACCCCCGAGACCCTTTCGAGTCTAACGGTTTTCAAGACCGTAGCATTCAACCACTCTGCCACTCCTCCACATTGATTCTACTACACTTATTGGCAACCTGTTGCACAGAGCCACAGAGCCAAACAATTGTTGTATCTTCTCAATGATCCGGGGAAACATTAACAAAGCTTTATGATTTTGCCGGACAAAGGACCCTCCCAATTCTACGATACAACGGATGGGTAGCCGCGGATCTGGCCAATCAAACCAAAGTTCTGAGGGCTCGTCCCCAGCCACGAGGATCGAAGCCCTGCTCGATCAAGTTCAGCAGATCGATCTAACCGCTATCGCCGACCAGGAGGCGCGCGCCATCGTCGGCCTATTGCTGAATTTGGTGGAAGATCTGCGGGGAGAACTGAAGAAAGCCCAGCAGGAAATCGCCTATCTGCGGGAGCGCTTAGGATGGCGCCAGGGTGGAGGCGGAAAGCCCGGCGGCCAACCGGGAAGTGCACCATCCCCGCAGAGGCATAGCGCAAGGAACCCCGGGAACGAACCAAGCGGGCCAAGCTCAGCGAGATCCACATCGACCGGGAAGTGCAGCTGGATGTGGATCGAGCGACGCTTCCGCCGGATGCGCAAGACAAGGGCTACCAAGCCATGGTGGTGCAAGAGTTGCGCACCGCCACCGAGAACGTGCGGTTTCTCCGGAAGAAGTTCTACTCGGCGTCCCAGGGCGTCGGCTGATCGACGGTTACAAGTGCGTTGCCGCTCTGGAACAACTGGGTCGGGACACGATCGAGGCAGTGCTCTGGCCCGCTGAGCGAAGCGGAAGCGCTGGTGTTGGATCGTTCGCTGCGTTGGTCGCAACGAGACAGCGCTTTGGAGCAAGGCTGGCTGCTGGCGGAACTCGAGCAACGTTCGGCTACAGCTTGGAGGAGCTGGCGCGCCGTTTTGATCGAAGCGTGCGTTGGGTGGCAGGCCGTCTGGCGCTGGTGGAACTGCTCCCGGAAAGCGTGCAGCAGCAAGTCCGCCGTGGTGCGATTTCAGCCGCAGCGCAGTGTTTACTCGATCCTCGGCATTTTGCCGTGGCGAGGTCTAAATCCGCACCTTCGATGTGGCACCAGGGCAGAGCAGCCCGCACAAGGACCGGAAAACCTCCACGGGGAGGTCAGCGCCATCCATGTGGCGGTCGCGCAGCACGCCGGCGCGGGCAACCTCGATGCTCACCTGCGGAACGGCGCGCAGGACTTTTGCGAGGCGCTTCTCGATGGGATTTCGCGCCGTGGGCAGCCAGAACCATTCGTGCTGGTCGTCCAGCCAGTGAAGGTCTTCGAGAAGGGAACAACATAGATCGGCGAAGCCGGCGGATGCCTCGACAGGCAGCCCCGCCATCACATAAGCCTTATTCGTAACTCCGAAGCGGCTTACTCCTCTGCGGGCCTCGACATGAAAATTCCGGATGGCCTCCAGGTCGGTCGTTTTCGCTACGAACCGAACGCCATTCCACTGGTGAACCGCCCAGCACGGATTGATATCGAACCAACAAGCCGTGGCCCACAGAGACTCCAGTCGAAACGGGGTGCGCATGATTCCTTCATGGACGAGCGCCGCCTCAAGCTCGTTCGCCATAGCGGGCGCACGTCTCGCGATGAACCGTATGGCGCGGTGGAGGAGGACAGCTTTCTCCCCTAAAAACCTCGATATCCACGCTCTCGCGATCTGCCGGACGCGCTCGCGGGTGAGCCCGAACTCGCGTGCCGCGCCTTCGAATGTCGTCCCTGTGCCACCATCCCACCCAAGGAGTTTGCGAATGATCGGCAAATGCCGTTCGCGTCCCTCCTCGCGAACTGAAAACTCGAGTTCCTCTTCGAGATAAGCCGCGGTGGACCTCTGCGAGCGGGCCAAAGCGACGCTCAGGGTCCGGCCCAGGTGCGGGAGGGCGCTCTCGATGTCCCCACGAAAGGCCGAGCGGAAGCTCTGCAGATAGGCTGTTACAAAGGAGGGCGGCGGTGTGCCGAGAAACAGTCGGAAGCAGGCCAGTTGCGCAGGCAGTTTCCGCCAGGCTCTCGAATCC
>DATEPX010000403.1:0-30013 GCA_035272945.1 Terriglobales bacterium | reverse complement strand
TGTCCGGTCTCCCTGAAAACTGCGAGGTCGGTAATGCCGGGAACCGTTGCCATTGCATCCTGGATTCGGGCAGCCGTTTTTGCCAAGACGTCGATGTCGTCGCCGAAGAGCTTGAGAGAGTTCTCGCCTTTGACGCCCGACATGGCCTCTTCGACGTTGTCCTGGATATTCTGGGAGAAGTTGAAGGCCACTCCGGGATAGCGTCCGAGGGCGTCATTCATCTTCTGGATAAGTTCGTCCTTGCTGCGGGCTGTTTTCCAGGAAGATTGCGGTTTCAAGTCCACCTGAAACTCGACGTTATTGAAGGTTGTCGTGTCGGTGCCGTCGTCGGGTCTGCCCACCTGCGATACGACCTGCTCGACTTCGGGAAACGATTGCAGAGTCCCACGCATCTCGTCCGCCAGATGCGCGGCGTAGCCGAACGAGACATCCTGCGGGAGGGTGGCGCGAATCCAGAGATTTCCCTCCTCGAGCTTCGGCATGAATTCGCCGCCAATTACCCAAAAGAGGGCCAGCGAGGTCAGCAAGAAGACAACAGCAACGGGAATCACAAACTTGCGGTGCCGCATCCCGCGAATGAGCAATCGCTCGTAGCGGTGCTTCAGCCAACGCACCAAACGAGTGTCGGCCGCGTGGCCAGCACGAACCGCATGGCGGTAAGACGCCAGCACCGGCGCAAACAGCAAAGCGAAAATCAAGGCGCCGGTTAGTGCAAAGCCGTACGTCACTGACATGGGCGCAAAAATCCGTCCGGGCACGCCCTGCATCGTAAACAGCGGGATGAAGGCAACAAGAATGATGAGGGTAGAGAACAGGACGGGCTTGGCTGCTTCCGCAGTGGCTTCGGCGATCAGATCAAGCCGGTCTTCCTCGCTTGTGGCTTCGTGCATGCGCCGATAGATGTTTTCCAGCACGACAATGGCAGAATCGACGATGATGCCGAAATCGATTGCCCCGATGGATATCAGATTCGCGGAACGACCGGTGCCTGACATAAGCCCAAAGGCGAACAGCACGGCAAAGGGGATCGTCAGCGCAGTTACCAATGCAAGCGGCACATCACCAAGAAAGACGAGAAGCAGCAGCGTAACCAGCAATAATCCGGTCAGCACGACATGCCGCACGGTTTCCGTCGTGGTGTTGATTAGCGATGTGCGGTCATAGATCGGGGCAACCTTCATGCCGCGAAGAAGAAGTCCTCCATTCAGGGCGCGAATCTTGTTTCTCAGGCCTTCGAGAGCGGGCAGGGATTGCTCTCCGCGCTGCAACAGCACGGTGCCTTTCACGATATTGCTCTCGCCGTTTCGTCCTACGCGGCCGAGAGGCGGCTGGTAGCCTTCGTGCACATCTGCAACGTCGCGGAGGAAGATTGGCGCGCCGTTGCGCTCGGCAATTAGTACAGCGCCCATCTCAGAAACGTTTTTGAGCAGTCCCAGACCCCGCACGTTCACGTTTTGCGCACCCACTTCCAGGTAATTGCCCCCTGCGTTCTGATTGCTCGCCCCCACTGCCGAGAGCACCTGCGGAAGAGTGAGGTTGTATTCGAGCAGCTTTTGCGGGTCGATCTCTGCCTGATATTGCTTTGTAGTACCACCGAAAGTGGTGACGTCAACGATGCCCGGCACCTGCTTCAGCTCGCGGCGGACAAACCAGTCCTGTGTGGCCTTGATTTCATTCAAGCCATAACCTTCGCCCTTGAGCTGGTAGCGGTAGATTTCGCCGACGGCCGACCAAGGCGAGAGCTGCGGCTGCAGGTTCTGCGGAAGGGTTACGGTTTGCAGGCGATTGAGGACCTCCTGTCGGTCCCGGAAGTAATCGGAGTCGAAATCGAAGTACAGCTTCACATCGCTGAGCCCGAAAAGGCTGACCGATCGCACGTACTGCAGCCGTGGCATTCCATTCAGGGCGGTTTCAATCGGGACCGTGACCTGCTGTTCCATCTGCTCGGCCGACCAGGACGGGTTCTGGGTGATGACGTCCACCAGGGGTGGCGAGGGATCGGGGTAGGCTTCGATGTCGAGCCGCAGAATTGCCCAAGTTCCAGCGGCCAGCCAAGCCGCCATGCCGATCAGAGCGATCACCCGATAGCGGAGAACGGCGCGGATCAAGCCGTGCATCACTCGGGTGGCCCTCCCTTGAGAAGCTCGGCGCCATCCGCCGCGACTTCCTCGCCGGCGCGCAAGCCGCTCAGAATCTCGACATTTCCATCGACCGTCTGCCCAACCGTCACCGTCCGCTGTTCCGGCTTACCACCGTTATTTACAAAGACCGTGCTCGCATTACCTTCGCGAATGATCGCTGCTGCGGGAGCGACCAGCGCCTCATGCGTGCCTGCCTTCACATGAATGGTCCCGAACATCTCGGGTTTGAGGCGTTGATCGCGATTGGGAAGACCAACCCGCGCTTTTAGACTTCGGGTTGTCGGATCGAGAGCCCCAGAAATAGAGTCAATGCGACCGGTCCATTGCTGGCCGGGATAGGCCTGTAGCGTGGCAGTGACCTGCTTGCCAGGCCGCACCTTGGCGACATCTTTTTCATAAACGTCACCCACGATCCAGACCGTTTTAAGGTCGGCGATGGTGATCAACGGATTCGCCGATTCGAGGGATTTGGAGAACTCGCCAGGCGCAGCACTGACATCCAGCACTACGCCGCTATCGGGAGAAATCAGCGTCACACGATCCGTTGTCGCCGAAGAAGTGACGTTTAGCATGTCAAGCCGTTGCTTGGCCCGAGAGAGTTCCGCGCGGTCAGCATCCGCTTGAGCACGCGCGTCGATGTAATCCTTTTCGGCGGCAGCGCCACGGTCGAAGAGGATCTTCTGCCGTTCCATGGCTCGGGTTGCACGCTCCGCTTCGATGTTGGCTTTCGCAAAATCCGACTGCGCACTGGCAACATCGGAGCTGCTTAAACTGGCAACCGCTTGTCCACGGCGGACGTGGTCACCCGGCTTGACGTCGATCGAGAGAACACGGCCACTTGCGGGAGGGAAAATGCGTACGACCTTCGTGGGGTCAGCCTGTACTTTTGCCGCGAGATCGAGTGTCTCGGAAACCGTTTGTTGCACGACCTTTACATAGCGAACAGGGCTTTCAATCGTTTGACCTCTAGGAGGGTCCTTGGCAGGGTCGTGCGTAGCAGACTGACCGCAACCGACGAGGGACGCCAACACGCATAGCCCAGTAAGGGCGAACGCACTAGACAGATGAAATATTCGATCTGGCATCATCATCAATTCTTTTCGAGAGCCCCGGTCACGGAAACTGACCGGCGGTGGTGAGCAGCACTCCCCTCAAACGCGGTTCCCAGTAAAGCCAAGAGGAGTCCCGACACCGCAGGGACGACACGCGGCACCATAGCTTCTAGCGAGATTAAGAGAGAGGAGGCGCTCGGGAAGAATTAGGAGAAAAGGCAGGAGATGCCGGCGCGAACGGTGCAAGCAAAGCCTTAAGATCACCCACTCGGAAATCGCGACGTGTTAAAGAATGAGCTGTCAGAATGCCGAGCTGAGGATCACGCTGTGGGCCCAAACAAACCGCCGGACAATCGGGCTGGGAAGAAGAAGACGCCTCCAGCCGTTCGCCATTCGCGGTGCTAGGGGATGGGAAGTCTTCAATTCGACCCCTATGAAAACCACCGCGCCCGTCATTCAGCCAAACGAAAAGACGCTTATGGGTCAAGGGGTGCTCGACGATAACGTCCGTCGCGCCGTCTTTGTTGACGTCCCAAGCTGTTACCGCCAGGGTGGTTTCGGCGGAGGAGAAGGCGAGGTCGGTATTGTTGCTGCCCGAAAAGTGAAGTTCTATGTGGAAGCTGTTGTTACCGGACACTCGCCCAGAATCCACAAGCACGGCTCCGTCCGGCTTGTGATCATTATCGAAGTCGGCGACGGCGAGCTTCCGTTCCATCATCAGGCCAACGCTCGTCAGTGAAGCCTGATTTGCCCGCGTCAGTGAGCCGTCAAGCCCGTCTTGTGCGCAGAGCCAAGGCGCTGGTAGAAGCAGCGCGCCTGCCATCACTAGCTTGACGCAAAACGATTGTCCCTTCATCTTCGTAGAGTCTTGAGTATAACGTGACGCGTCAGAGGTCGTTATCAGCTAGGAATCGGCCGTCGCCGTTGACTTCCGACAACTGCAAGACGTAATCGGATTGTCCTGAAGGTCATCCCTCTTGTCAAGAGGCGTAGGGTTCTGGATTTGCGATCATTGCCTCCTGAAAACGGCTTTATGGGTAACTCCAGCAGACCATGTCACGGGAGAGAGGGGCTCTGTCCTCGCGGACGGACCCTTCCTGCAGTCCAACACGGGCAATTTGATGGACAAGAGCAGGACTGAGGGTCCGGGGTGATGATCAGGCAACCTTCCACGTTGGCCGCGGATCAGACCAGCGGAGAACCGCGTTTAAATAGAGGTTACATTGGCGCTCGGCACGAGCGTGTCGGGTTTACAAAGTTTTGCATTCCTTTACGGACTCTTTACCTCGAACCGGTCTCTTGGTAGCTACCATCAATTCGGAGCTCCCCAACGTGAATCGATTGACATGGCTGGTCTGTGGGATTGTTCTCCTCATGAGTCCCACGGTCGCTCTGGCCCAGCGCCGAGGAGGACACGGAGGAGGTGGAGGGCGCCCTCCAACGGGGACGTCCAACACCGACGACCTGAAGGACTTCAAGCGGGCGATTGCACTCCAAGCCACTCCAGACCAGGTGATCCAGTTCCAGCGATTGACCAAGAGCACCAAGGCTGCCCGAAGAGGCGCGCAAGATCTTCTGCAGGTTGCTGAAAACGCAAGCCACCCTGATTTATTCCACGACACCAATCCCTTAACTAGCGCGCTGGAAGAAGCCCAGACTGACAATGAGCGATTTTTGCAGAGCTTTTCGGCGGTGCAGAAGTCTGGGTTAAAAGGCGAAATTAAGAAGCTAGGCAAAGCGAATTCCCAAGTCACGAAACAGAGCAAGGTTCTTACCCGGGGGCTAGGACACTCGGGGATCGACGGCAAGCAGATTGCTGGCGTCGCAGAAAAACTTGATAAGGCACTTGGCCAATTCCAGACCAGGCAGCTTGCCGTTGGCAGTGAAATGGGGATTCAGGACAAGGGAAGGTCCGAGTGATCGGATTGTTGACCAGGCAACGGCCTGCAGGACCCGCTAACGTCGTTCGCGCGCGACGGCCAAGAAATTTGCTAAATCACTCTACTCCGCGACAGCGATCTGCGCACTGGCTCAGCCTCGCCTGTCAGACTCTGGGACTGGTCTGCCTCCTCCTGGCCGATCGGGCGGCGCAGGGTCAAGATCCGGCCCCTGTTACTACGATGCCGGTCGACGTCAAAGTGGTCACACTGCCCGTCACTGTTCGCGACAAGCACGGCCAGATCGTCCGCAATCTGACCAAGGACGATTTCCTGCTCGCGGAAGATGGTCACGCGCAAGCGATTCGCTACTTTGCGCAGGAATCCCACCTCCCGCTCACGCTCGGCTTGCTCGTCGACACCAGCCTAAGTGAGCGGAATGTTCTGGATGAGGAGCGAACTGCCAGCAAGAGTTTTCTGGATCAAATGCTCACCACCGCGAAGGACCAGGCCTTCCTCATCCATTTTGACCGCGAGGTGGAGTTGCTCCAGGACCTCACTTCCTCACGAGACAAATTACAGTCCGCCTTGGTGTTGCTGCAAACTTCCCATTACGACCGGGACAGTGGGGGTGGAGGCGGATCGTCGCCCGATTCTCACCCTGGCGGTTCGCGCCGGATGCACGGCGGAGGGGGGACCTTGCTTTACGATGCCGTTTTCCTGGCCTCCGACGAACTGATGAAGAAGCAGCAGGGTCGAAAAGCGCTCATTATCCTCTCGGACGGAGTTGACCGAGGTAGTAAGGAATCCCTGCTGAGCGCCATTGAGGCGGTGCAACGGGCCGACACCGTGGTCTACAAAGATGGGTCACGCGGCGGCAGCGACTTCCTCGCCGCCGATCTCGCGCACCAGATTTCGGCCGGTTACACGCATGCTCCATCCTCTGGGAAAGTATTCTTTACCAAGAGACGGTGCTAGTAAAGAGTTCTTTTCTAGCACAATCAGCTACTAAAGGGAGAGTGCCGAATCCAAGTTCGAAAATCGTGACCAAAATTTCGCCCGTGTGATCTCAAGAACTTATGGACGTACCCATACAGCACTCTAGAACCAATCTCTTGCTTTGCTGATGTAATCGTGCCCTCATTAATTCCGCAGCGCACGGAACAATGACAGCCCCACGACGTACCCGCGCTCAAGTCAGTCCTGTCTAGAGGCACGAGGAATCGTATGAAGAACACGCCTCTCGGTGCTCCTGCTTTTGCCGCCAGGCATCGCCAGATCGCGTTGGTCTCCGGACCGCGACAGGTGGGCAAGACTACGACGTGCCGGTCGATGCAGAACTTTTCTGCACCAAAATTCGGCTACCTTCGCCCACTGCATGAAGCCGGTCAGAGCCCCTATCACTGAATGTGGAGTATAATGTGGAACAGGTTCGACAGTATGGAAATCATCCAGATTGTTCTCGACAGAAAGCTCTTGCAGGCTGCCGACCAAGCCGCGCGGCGGACGAAGCGGAATCGGTCCGCCTTGGTACGCGACGCCCTACGAGAGCACCTGCGGAGGCTAGAAGTCTGTGCTAGAGAACAACGCGACCGTCAGGGCTATTCCAGGCGGCCCCAGGCAACCGATGAATCCCTTGCTTGGGAAGCGGAGGCAGCGTGGCCGGCAGAATAGCCCGAGGGGACGTCCGACTCTATCAGTTCGCTCCGCCGGGCAAGAAGAGACCCGTGGTCGTGCTAACCCGCGACAGCGCCATCGCTTATCTCTCTAATGTCACCGTTGCCCCTGTAACGTCCGCGATCCGTGACGTACCCTCCGAGGTAGTTCTGAGCGAAGATGATGGCATGAAAGCGCCGTGTGCAGTAAACCTGCACAATACGATCACCGTTTCTCAGAATCGATTGGGCCGACGGGTTGCGCAGCTGAGTTCCTTGCGAATGGCGGAAGTCTGCGCCGCTTTGCGCTTCTCGCTCGGGTCGGATTTGAGTCAACTCTAGCCGAAACTGCCCTCACTGCCCCCTTTAGGCCGGCCCAAGTTCGAAAATCGTTTGCCAGGACCGACCAATCCTTTCAACTTGCGGGTGAGAAGATGGGCGGAGGGCTGTAGCGAGTCAAAAAAGAGGCACACGCGAAAGCGCGTGTGCCATAAGAGCGCAGAAAGATAAACTCTTCAGTGCACGTTCCCGACAACCGTGTCCTGGTTGGGGGTCGTCGTTCCGGGATTTCCGCGGAAGTCGGTCCAGACCGTGTGTGCTCCGCCGGCTGGATCCACGGCAACGCCAGTATAGTCGCCGATGAAGCTGCCAGAGAATTCGATGTACGGGTTGGACGACTGGGTTGAGACTCGGGTCTCGCTCGCATATCTGTCCGTCGAGCTGCTGAACGCGTAGTCGAGGCACACCGGGACCGTGTCGATGTAGTGAGGGGCAGACGCCGGGTAGCCGGCATCGCTGGTATCCAGGAACGCTCGCTGACAGGTGTGGTCGGACGAGGTTGGAACCGGCGAGTAATCGCGAGTGTAATAGCCGACCACGATGCGGCCGGCGTTGGCTCCCGCCGCGGGGTACGCCTTGTCGTTCGGGCCGGATGTAATGAACGTCGGGGCCGTCCAGGTGGTTCCGTCGGTCGAGGTAATGAGCTTCACCTGGTTGTTGGTGCTTCCCGAGAATGAGGACGCCCCCGCCGCGCAGCCAGGGTTCAACTGGTCATCTGCCCAGGCGATCGCCAGGGTGCCCGTGGTCGGGTCGATGGCAAGGGAGGGGAAGCTGCTGAGGCGGAACTGCTCGAAGCTGAGCCGTGGGAGGCCTTGGGCCACATTCAGCGGATAGCACCCGATGTCGTCGTAAACGCGTACAAGTTCGGTATTGGTGAAGGTGCGTCCGCCGTCAGTCGAGCGCGCAAGCACGATCTGATCGCGCGAAACATTGCTGGCCTGGTTGCCCTCGTAAGCCACGTAAATGGTCCCATCGGGCGCAACCGCCGGCGCCGAGCCCTGGTCGAAGGGATGGGCGGCATCGCTGACCTGGATCGGGTCAGACCAGGTGACGCCGTAATCATGCGACACAGCCATCACGATGTTCGAAGAAAGGTAGCCGCGCGGCCGGTTGAACTTGAACAGCGTCCAGGTAACGTACACGTTGCCGTTGGTTCCGGCCGCGACCCACTCCTTGTCATTGAAGAAGGTGTTAGCGTCTTCGTAGTGGACCATGACCGGCACGCCCCAGGTAGTGCCGCCGTCGTGCGAAACACTGACCGCAATCCCGCTGGGAGTGCGATTCAGGAAGCTGAAATTGTAGACGAGCGCGGAATAGTAGAGGGTGCCATCCGGAGCAAAGGCCAGGACCGGATCGCCGCCCGCACTCACATGCTTGAACAAGCCGCTGGCCTGGGCAGCGGGAGCGTATCCTGGAAGGACCACATTGGTGAAGGTCGCGCCGCCATCGTTGCTGACGTAAACCTGTGCGCTGAAGCCGGAACGGTAGTCGTTGGCGGAGGTCACGATGTTCTGGCTGTTGGTTGGGTTGATGACAATGTTCTGCTCGTTTTGCGGCTGGTAGCACTGGGTGCCGTCAACCAGCGTGAACAGTTCGTCGTTCACGATGGTATCGGTATTGGCGGCTGTGAATGCTGAAAACAGCGATGTGGAGGTGAAAGGCGCACGCCGGCACAGCGAAAAAAAGGTAAGGGCATTGGGGTCCGGATGGCTGGCGACGGCGGCCTCAAAATCGTTGGGGAAGAACAGAGAATCGTCTTTTCCCTGGCTCCTGTCCGGGCCCAGGGCCTTGAAATGATCTCTCGTCTGTGCCGCTTGCGCCATCGGGGAGAAGGCCACGGCTACGACCAGAACTGAGACGACAACCCACATGGATTTGCGCATCGTTAAGTCCTCCTGGCGGCAGTAAGGTGCAGACCCTGGCTTCGGCCGTGGATCACTCAGAAGAAGCACGGCGAGCCTGCTTCAGTCTGGCGAATGCAGTTCCCGCGGAAGGGGAACTTCTGGCCTCACCCTGAAAACCTGCTGATTGTACAACAACCGCGACGCTGAAAGGGGCGCCGGGCAAGGGTCAGAGGCTATTCGAACTGGGTGCCCCCAACCGTTCGCGGTTTTCAAACCGTGGGAATCGCGAATCTCAGAGCGATGCGGAGATAGACCGGGCAGCGCGGGAACAGGCCCAAGTTCGAAAATCTGCCAGGGCCGACCACTTCCCAACGGTTGCCTTCTTTTCAGCAGTTTGCTGACTACGCATTCGTCATTACGAACTGGAATACTGGAACTAACGCTTGAACCAAAAAAGCAGAATTCCATAACCCACGCCAGCGGGATCTGTCGTGCGCGCGCTCTGGAACGCCATGAAGCGGCCGTCGGTTGCGATCACCGGATTGGACGCCTTTCCTCCTTCGTAGTCGTTGAAGTGCGTTAGCCGAGTGAAATCTTTTCCGGTTCCATCGAGCCTGAGCTTCCAGATATCAATATTCCCCGATCCTCGTTGCCCACCGAGTTGTTCGCACTGGCGATCCGCCTCAACCGCTGTGTGGGCGCCATCGGGAAAGACTCCTTCGGCTTCATTGTAGGTGCCGGGAGCCTTCGAAAAGTTCGTGACTTCACCCGTCTGCAAGTCGATGCCCATCACCGATGCGCGCCCTTCAGGTTCGTAGCAGGTAAAAGTCATCTTGCGGTCGTTGTCGTAGAAATCCTGGCCTTCGATGATGCAGCTTCGATCTTTGCTTTCATAGACCACTTTCTTATTGATCAGCTTCGGTGTGGCGGAGAGGTCGAGGTCAGCCACGATCAGGCGAGAAGCTTCGGGGGCAAGGTCCGGGGCCTGCACGGCCGTCTGCGAGAACCCAAGTTTCAGAGTCCTCTTGGAAACTGCCGCGCCTTCACTCATTTTCTGATCGAGTTTGATAGGCCTCGATCCACGTTCTTTGCTGAGGTACCAAAGCTCGTTATCGCGGGTACGGCTGATATGGGTATTTTCAAAGTGGTCAGGGCCGATGAGGAGATAGTCTCCGGTGACCAGGTGCATCACCCGGAGGAAAGCCGCCGCAGGTACATTGCAGGTGAGGCATTGAATGACGCGGGATTTGAGGTCAATCACCATGGCGTCTCCGAAGCTCTTTGCCATGAACGCCACGCGCTGGTTGTCGGGAGAGATGTCAGCGCGCTCTCCAAAATGCGTGAGAACTTCGATGTTCGAGGGTAAGTGTTGTAGTGGATCCTCTGGAGATCTTTGGCCCAAAGGTAGCATCAAGCAAAAAGACAGGATGACGGCCAAGGTTCGCACCTAGAAATCGTATCATCCACGCAGCACCGGTGCCGTGGTGGCTCATTACGGGCCCGCTCAATTGCGGGTTCAGAAGTGCCACTGAAGAGTCAGGTTCGAATCCCAGCTATTTCAGCAGAAAAGTTCGAGAATCATCTGCTGTCGCGTTGGGGAGAGCTTGGAAGGGGAGGAACTGAGAATGAGTCAGTGAAACCTCTTATTGCAGTCCAGCGGGTGGAAGTCCCGGGTAGCGGCCGACAAGGCTGCAAGTCTCCAAGTCTAGGAGGTGAAAATCCTTCGCCGTCAGTTGCCTGATTCAGACGGCTAGCATGCCCGATGCACGCAACGGTAACGATGCGTGGTCTGCTCGCGTGGAAAAGTCACGGCTGCCCTGCGCCTTGTAGGAGCACCGGTAGGGGAGACCTGGGTGGCGAGCAAACCAGGAGGCCGGAACGTAAGGAATAGCGACGATCTCGAAACAGGCCGCACGAAGTCTCTTTGCGGGGCGATTCGGGGAAGCCGACCCATGGGCGGGACTTGGGGAAGGCCGACGAGGTAGGGGAAGGAACAGGCATATGCACCCTGCCACCCGACGGGATCAATGGCTCAAGCATCCTGGGAAAGACTTGCAGAGATAACGTCGGGAAGAACCGGTTCCCAGCAGAGGATCGCAGCAACCTGCAAGGACCTTGGGAGATAAGTACGGATACGCGAATTCCGGAGGAGGGAACTGGTTTGGCGCATGAGCTCGTAAGAGCAAGGAAGAAGGGGTAACGCCCTTCGAGGTGGCGCTGGACACCACCCTGTCATAAGTAACGCTTGTGACGGGCAAAGGAGCTCTGGGCACTTGGCGGTCCTAGCATGGTCAACGACGCAAGTCGGAGGAGCCATGATTCTAAGGACGAGCTGCGAGGTCCTCGTATTTCGGTTCGAAGTAGCGATCCTGGACTGTGCGGGAACGCGAACCCCAAACCGGACGTTCCGCGCCAGTCAGTCGGCTCAGATTCGCATATCCAGGCCCGGACGGACCAGTTTGTTCTGACCGGGAGAGTGGATTAGAGGACACTCTACACTGAGTTCTTGCGGAGCACAGATCCCCAAGTCTCAACCGACAACAGCAATCTGATGTATGCGGCCGAGCTAGGTGATGCGGAAAGACGGTGTTCTCTAGCGCGAGCCGATAATCCCATCGCGATCCCCCGTCCATCTCAATCCAGAAATTCTTTGTATGCAGTTCGTATACCAGATGGTGGTGCGCCTGCGTCGGCGTCGCTGCCTAAAGGACTCGTGAATTGCTGGCGAGCTGGAGTACCTTGTCTTTGGAAATGAAAATGTGTTCCTGCATGGCCTGGCGCGCTCGCTCCGAATCGCGCGCCTGAATCGCGTCCAGGATCGCGGCGTGCTCTTTGGCGGGAGACTCACCGTAGTAATCGATGTCGATTGCAGCGAACATGATCCGTTCCATCTGGCAGCGGACCGCGCGCACCGCGTTCACCAGCAACTGATTGCGTGTGAGTTGCGCCAAGGCAAGGTGGAAAGCGGTATCCGCCTCGATGAACCGCTCGTAGCTGGGGCGGTCATTCTTCTCGAAGTGAATTTGGCCGAGCCGCCGCATCTCGTCGAGTGCGGCCTGATCTCCGCCTTTGCGCGCCGCCAGTTCCGCGCAAGCTCCCTCCAGTGCGGCGCGATATTCGTAGAGCTCGTTCAATTCATTGATGGTTACATGCCGGACAAAGTAGCCACGGTTGGGAACGATGCGCAGCAGGTTCTCTTGCTGAAGCCGGACCGCCGCTTCCCGCACGGGCGTCCGGCTCCCCCGGTAACGTTTGGCGAGCATCTTTTCGGTCAATGCTTCGCCGGACTGAAAGACCCCGGTGATAATATCGCGCTTCAACGCCTGGTACACCCTGTTGCCCAAAGACGCAGCGCCATTGCCGTGGGCGCTGGTCGTCAGCCCCGCAGGGATCGCCGAACCGGTACTCTGCGAACGGCGGGCGCGCGCGATCGCGGAATTCGCCGTGCGAACCTTAGTTCTCACTTCACTTCTCCTTAAATGACCTGAAGGCTGGCGCGTTGAATTCTGTTACGTAAGACACATCTGATGCGGCTGAAATGGAATACAGATTGTATATCGAAGTGGCGAACTCGTATACAATTTTAGGAGAACATGATGCTCTCGGATTCGCAGATCTCGGCTGTCCGCGCGCGATTTCCCATCTTCCGCCGCGCTGTCTATTTGAATTCGTGCTCCCAAGGCGCGTTATCCGATGCGGTTGAATCGAGTATGCACGAACTGCTCGAAACGTGGGGCCGTCTGGGATCGCCATGGGATCTCTGGGTCGAACACTATGAGACTGCGCGCCGCGAGTTTGCCGCGTTTCTCGGAGCCGAACCGGAGGAGGTCGCCATCGCAGGGAGCGTCTCTGCAGGCATCAGCAGTCTTGCCACTGCGTTCGACTTCCATGACAGGAAGTCCGTAGTGATGGGCGAATTCGAGTTCCCTACCATGGGTCACATCTGGCTGGCGCAGCAACCTCGCGGCGCTCGCGTGCAGTTTCTCGAATCGATCGAAGGTCTCCCTGCTGAACGATATGCACGGGCTATCGATCGCGACACGCTGATTGTGCCGGTTACCGGCATTTCGTTCCTGAACGGCTTTCGCTCTGACGTTGCCGGGATCGTGGCCGCCGCGCACGAACAGGGCGCCTACGTGCTGCTCGACGATTATCAGGATTGCGGCACCCGGCCGCGAAACGTAAAACAACTGGGGGTCGATTTCTATGCCGCGGGCGCGCTGAAGTACCTGCTGGGCGCATCTGGCATTGCATTCTTATATGTCCGCAAGGACCTGATCCCAGTGCTGCAACCGGCGGTGAGCGGGTGGTTCGCGCAAAGCAATCCATTCGCATTCGACGTCCGGCATTTCGATCCCGCTCTCTCCGCCCGGCGCTTCGAATCCGGAACGCCGCCCATTCCGAGCGTCTACACGGCGGTCGCCGGGTTGCGGCTGTTGCGTGAAATCGGCCTGGAGAACGTTGCGGAGCAAGTACGCCGGTTGACAGGTGCGCTGATCGCGGGCGCAGTCGAACTGGGCATCAGCATCAAGACTCCAGCGGATAGCGTCGGCCCGCTGGTTGTACTCGAAGCAAAGGACGCGGCGGCGTTGGTTGACCGCCTGGCCAAGGACGACATCCTCTGCTCCTCGCGCCATGACGGCCTTCGCATATCGTTCCACGTCTACAACACGATGGACGACGTTGCCGCCGTGCTCCGTGTGCTGAACAAGAATCGACACCTTCTGATTACCGAGGCGCGCCCGGTCACTGCCACCGATTGAAGTGCACAGGCGACGGACCGAGCTTTGCCATTTCGACAACCTAGCGATCACGCACCTGGGGTGCGGGCCGGGACCGAACCCTGTGATCCCTGACCTTTAAAAGACTTGCTGACGTTGATCCCTGTCGATCCCTGAATGTCAAAGAGCGGGTTTCCCTTTCCAGATTGGTCCGGAAACATCAGCGGCGCCGCTTGGGCGCCGCCGCAGAGACTTGGCCTCAGTGCGATTGTCGATAAGGGCTGGACAAAGCTCGGTGATGGCGGGCCCGACTGGGGGGGACGGCAAAAAGGTCCGCCGGAGAGAGGCGGGTACACTGCGGAATTGCCGAACTTTCGAATAAGAAAGGGTATTACAGAGGAAGCTGCCGAGGATCCACCCAAGCGAAAACCGGGCGCCCACGCCAACGAGCCAACAGGGGGCTCGCCGGGGCCCGCCGCCCCGGACTTGGACCGGCACCGGGGCTAACAGCAGAAGCGCACCGCGTAAGCACGGCGCCGATTCACGGGCTGAGGAGGTCAGAACTGCACCTTGGCGCCCAGCAGGATCCTGCGAGGCAGATTATTCTGACTGCTGAGGACGCCAAAGCTCGCCTTGCTGTTCAAATTCAACGTAGGGTTGTTGAAGATAACGTGGTTGAATGCGTTGAGCAATTCAGCCGAGAAATTGAAGTTGACTCGTTCCGTAATGCGCACATCTTTCCCCAGACTCAGATCGACATTCCACTGCGGGAGGGCGTGCAACTCATCAAAGGGGATACGGTTGTTAACGCTCAACAGCGGTCGCGAGCACGAGTTGTAGACAGCCGCCGGATCGGCAAACAGGTTCAGCCCGGTCGCGCTTGTCCCAATGCCCCCAGATCCGCTTACACCGCTGTGACGTCCCACCAGTGACTCTAGATCTGCGGTGCAGATTGCGGCAGTGCCCTGGCTCTCCCAGGCGCCGTAGTCGCCGTTCGCGGCGATACGTAGCGGAGCGCCCGTGGAGAACGTGTAAATCCCGGATGTCGTCCAGCCTCCCGCGATCCGCCTGAATGCGGCGTTGGCATTGCGTGCGAAAGGCAGTTGGTAATACCACCAGAAGGTGACGACGTGACGGCGGTCAAACGGCTCGGAAGCCTTGTCGAGCAGGAGGTTGTATGGGCTATTGGCGGACGAGCCACTCTGCTGATCGACGCCCTGGTTGCCGATGGCATGGCTCCAGGTCCAGGTCGCCTGCAGCTGCAACCCTCGCGACAGGCTCTTGTTTAGCGTCACGAATCCGGCCTGGTAATTCGAAAATCCGTGATCGGTGATCCCGAACGACTGGAAGGACTGAATATTATCGATCGGCGATGGGGCAAGTTGGTTCAGCGCGTTCAAAGAAAGATTGTTGATCGAGCCGTTTACCAGGTCGGTCTTGTCCACCGCTGCCAGCAATGCCGAACAGGTGGAAATGCCCGAGAGCTTGCGCGTGGCAGCAATGCCGGCACAGCGGCCCGCTCCTCCCATCTGGTTCTCGAAGAACGGCTGGACGGGAACTGCGGCCGCGGTTGCTCCGGCACGCAGCGCTTGCGCCACCCCGTCGAATGCCTGCGCGTAGGTTTGGCCACTGGCCGCATCCTTCATGAGGTAATCGGTCGCGTTGTAGGCAATGTCCTGCGGCAGGTTGTGGGCCATCCGCCCTATGTATCCTGCCTCCAGGATCATCCGTCCAGGCAGTTCACGCTGGATCGTAAGATCGATCGTGTGATGGTATGCCGGGATCGCGAAAGGATCGAGCCCACTCATCATGAACAGTCCGAACGGAGCCGATGCCGAGCCGCTCACCACGTACGGAATTGGTGCCGCGGTTGGCGCCGGGACCGGAACATTGCTGCCATCCAGGCCGATGCGGAATGCGTTCGCCGGCGTGGTGCCGGCCTTTGTGCACAGGACGGAGCCGCCGGAGAGTACCGGCCCGCCGCAAGGGTTCGCATCGAGCAAGCCGCCGGTGGTCAATGGCAGAGAAACCTGATTGATGTCGCTCATTCGGTCCCAGACGAGCGCATAGCCACTGCGAATTACAGTCTTGTTGTCACCAAAGATCCGATTCTTGGTGGGGAGCTGATAGGCGAAGGCGATGCGCGGCGCGAACTGGTGCCAGCTCGTAACGCGTAGTTTGCCCTTGAAGCCATCCGGCAGGTAGTTTACCGGAGTGACTCCGAACAGCGGGTTGTATGCAGCTCCCGGCGCCGCGCCGTTGTTGAGCGATGTGGCTCGCTGCGCAAAATACTTCCAGTAGTCCACCGGTTGGCCGGTGTCCGCATAGACCAGTACGTCGTACTTGCCGTTAGCTTCGCTAGGATTCGGCTGCGCGCCCCAGTTGAGTCCGACAGTAAGCGTGAGGGAGGGACTCACCTTCCAGACGTCCTGAAAATACGCGCTGAGGGCGTCGATCGTCGGGCGCGAAAAAGCGGGCGTTCCCATCGGGTTCGGTTGGAAGTTGCCGTTGCGGGTGATGACCTGCGAGCTGCGGTCGACCAGACCGAGCAAGGTTGCGTACAGCTCGTTCCAGCGCAGGACATCGCTCGACTGCAGACAGTCGGTGGTCGCGCCGCCGCCGCACCCCCGCGGTTCATACGTGCTGTTCACGCCGAGGTACACGCCGCTGCCATTGCCGGTCGACTCGACGTACAACAGCGGACCGGCGGTCAGCCCGCCCGCAAAATTGTCGGTCTTCATGAAGTAGTCGTGGTTGGTGTACCAGGAGCCGCCAAACTGGAACAGGTGCGTGCCGCGTACCCAGTTCAGATCTTCGGCGATGTAGAACTTCTTGCCGCTGAACACGCGTCCGCGAGCTGCCTGGGTTGCGAGATTCACCGGATCGGCGAGCAGTTTCGAAGTGGCATTGCTGTTTCCCGATCCTTCACCGGCCAAGACCAGCGCCGTCTGCGTGCCGGAAACCAAAGGCGTGGGAGGCTGGCGATTCCAGCCCCACCAGTCGCGCAGGAATGAACCGTGGGTTACAGCTGTCAGGTTCGGGTTGAGCAGTCCGGTCACTTCCAGCGTGTAGTACTGGGGGTAGATGGGATCGGTCGAGACTGAGCCAGGCGTGTTCAACAGGCTGACTTGCGATGTGCTTACGCGGCCGGTTTTATCGTAGTGATAGGTCGCGAATGCGGACCAGTTGTCCGTGAACTTGTAGTCGAGGCGAAGGACCGCAAGATCCTGATTGATCGGCGTTGGCGCGTTAAACGTGAAGCCGGTTGTGTTCAAGCCGTCGCCGAGTGAGGTCGTGTTGCCCGCCGGGTAAAGCGCCAGCTGCGCTTTCACGACCGGGCTTATGCCGAGATTGCGGGGATCGCACGAGACGCCGCCGCAGGCGGTAGTGATATTTCCCGGCTGCAACGGATAGGAAACGACGTTTCCCGATGCATCGCGGAACCGGAGAATGCCCGCCTGCAGGGATGGTGTCGGAACCACAAAATTGAAGATCGTGGGGCTGTGCAGCCGGCGGCCCTCGTAATTCACGAAGAAAAACAGCTTGTTCTTGAAGATCGGGCCGCCGGTCGTGAATCCGAAGCGGTTGTCGACCGAATGCGGTCTCTTCAGGTGATTGAAATTGTTTGTCCAACTGTTGGCATTGAGGCCGGCGTCGTTGTGATACTCATAAGCGCTGCCGTGCCACGTGTTGGTCCCGCGCTTGGTGACCAGCGACACCTCACCTCCCGACGAGCGCCCGAAGGTCGCGTTGGGATTCGAAGTAGCCACCTGGAATTCCTGCGTGCTCTCGATGGGAACCGGCACGACTGGCGAGGGATTTGGCTCGCCAGGAGGCGAGGCGTAGCCGTTGCTGCCCTCGAGATCACTGGTGACATCGCCGCCATCGAGAGCAAACGTGACCTGTTCCAGTCTTGCTCCTGAAATCTGTCCCGTAGGGGCTACGCCTGGCTGGTAGAACATGAGAGAGCTGGCGCTGCGGGTGAACGTGGGGAGGCTCTCCAGTGCCGCTCCGCCAAGCACGGTTCCGACCGTCGCGCTGGTTGTCTGCAACTCCGCTGCCGCCACCTCCGTCACCTCGATTGTCTGGCTCGATTCGCCGACGTGCAGAGCCATGTTGTACGTATAAGACTTCTGCACCTCGACGTGGACCTGCTGGACAACACTGGTCTGGAAGCCGGTGGCCGAGAACGCCAGGGTGTAGTCGCTGGGATAGACGACGGGGAACACATAGTGCCCCACAGCATCCGTCTGCACGCGGGCTTGAGCTCCGGTGCCGCGCTCGCGAAGCGTAACAGTGGCACCGGGAATCACCGCACCGGATGGATCGCTGACAATGCCGGAGATCAATCCGGAAGTGGCGGTCTGTGCCGAAGTGAACGAACCCAGCAGGCACACCAGGAGGGAGCATACGCCGGAGAGGCGCAGAGGAGTCTTCTCAGACATTACGACCTCCGAATTGGGGACCCACAGGCGTGAGGCGTGCACTATAGTGTCGAGGACCCGGCCTGTCAATCAAAAAAGGGGCAGAGGTGCTCCGCCGGCTGGTATGCCGCCGGCATACGAAAGATATGGCAGTTGACATAAGTGAGCCTTTGATAGATCGTTCCTGCTCCGTAGTGGTCGCTCGATGAAGCACGGGACGGTCAATCAGGAGGCTGCGTGAGTCCGAGAAATGCGTGAATGCCGACGCTCGAAGCCGCCATGATATGGCTGCCGCCGGGGCCTAGGCGACGCAAATCGTGCTGAACGCTGTGGCCAATCACCTGCTCGAACGCAACGACTAGCGCGGCGGGCGTTATCGCCGAAGCCGCGAAGTCGACGACGTGATCGCGCATGCCCGCCCAAGCGTTGCTCACCTCATCAATGGCAGCGATCCCTCAGAAATCGCCTTCGGCGTGAACGCCACCTCATTTATTCGTCTCGCCAGCCTGGCCGTTGGACAAACCTTCGGCGAGCGCAACGAAACCGTCGTCACCGACCTGGACCGCGAGGCAAACATCGCTACCGGGCTTGCGTTAGAGCCCCTGGGAGAGGGCTGCCTGTGGTGGAAGGTGTGCGACGATGGCGCGCTGCACCTTGCAGATCTCGAACCGTTGCCGTCGTCGCGCACGCGGCTGGTCGCCTGCGCTGTCGCTTCGAACACGATAGGCTCGGTTGTCGACCTTGCAGCCGTCGCCGACCGCGCGCACGCTTTGGGCGCCGAGGTGGTTCTCGCTGCCGTGCATTACGTACCGCACGCCCTCATCGATGTGCAGGCATTCGATTGCGATTATCTGGTCTGCTCGGTATATGAACTCTTTCTACCGCACATGGGATTTCTGTGGGGCCGCCGTGAGGCCCTTACGCGCCTGCGAACTTTCCGGGAGGACTTCATTCCCGACGAGCCCCCCGGCCAAGATCGAGGTAGGAGCATTCATTTACGAGAATGTGGCGGGAATGGACGCGGCAGTGGCATATCTGGAGGTGGCTTGGGAAATCCGTGGCGGGCCGAGAGGGCCTGTCGCATGGCGTCGCGACGCGAAAAGGTCGTGAGCGCGATGCCAGCGATTCGCGCCTACGAGGCCTCGCTTTCGCGCGAGATGCTTCGCATCCTCGCCGCTCACGGAGCCAACGTCCACGGGGTGACGGACCCCGGAGCGCCTGGACGAGCGGCTGCCGAGGTTCGAAATTGCCTTACTGGATACAGCTTTGCGCGAGATCGAAAACTTGCGGTCGTTAAGTGACATACCGCTGGTATGCCGAGACTCTGGAGCGCGCTCTCCGCTTGTGATAATGTCGCTCACTTCGCATTCGGCGACACTTCAATGGTAGCAACCACGGATCAGATTGGCAGCACTGCTTCCGTACTCGCCCAAGAAGCAGGCCTCTCTCGCGAGCTGAGCACGCGGCAAATGAGCATGATTGCGATTGGAGGAGCGATCGGGACCGGGCTCTTCCTTGGTAGTTCGCTGGCCGTCCACACGGCCGGGCCAGCGGTAATCGCGTGTTATTTCCTGGGCGCCGGCCTCGCGCTGCTGTTGATGGGTACGTTGTCGGAGATGGCAGTCGCCCATCCTACGGCAGGATCATTCGGCATTTACGCAGAACTCTATATCGGCCGGTGGGCTGGGTTTGTCGTTCGTTACACGTATTGGGCGTGCCAGTCGATTGCTATCGGCGGCGAGGCGACCGCGGTGGCCATCTATTGCCGCTGGTGGTTTCCGCAAGTGCCGCCGTGGGTTTGGATTGTGCTGTTTTCCTTGTTGCTGGTGAGCGTGAATGCCAGCGGCGTCGGGAACTTCGGTGAGTTCGAGTACTGGTTTGCGATGGTTAAAGTGGTCGCGATTCTTGCCTTCATTGCATTCGGAGTCATCGTGCTGGCAGGCATTCTGCCGAGCGCGCCCCATCTGGGGCTGCAGAACTTCACCCAGAGCCGCTTCTTCCCGAACGGGCTGCTGGGCATGTGGATAGCGATGTGCTTCGTGATCTTCAGCTATATCGGAACCGAAGTCGTGGCCGTCACGGCCGGAGAAGCGCGGAAACCGGAACAGGCGATTCCGCGCGCCATGCGATCCATGGTGTTCCGGCTGATCTTCTTCTACATCGCTTCCATGATCGTCCTGATCGGAGTCGTGCCTTGGCAGAGCATCCAGCCTGGCGCCGAGGTGACCGCCAGTCCATTTGTGACCGTGTTCCGCCTGATGCGGATCCCTGCGGCCACGCACCTGATGAACTTCGTGGTATTGACGGCGGCGCTCTCCAGCATGAACTGTGACTTGTATTTGTCCACACGGATGATCTTCTCGCTCGCGCGCGGCGGCTATGCTCCGGCGGCCCTTGGCAGCGTGACCCGCACGGGCGTGCCGCTGCCGGCCCTGCTGACGTCGACTCTGGGCCTGCTCATTGCGACCTTGGTCGCGATTCTCTATCCCGCTAGCGCGTACGTCTACCTTTTCGGCATAGCGCTATTCGGCGGGCTGTTCGTATGGATGATGATCTTTATTACCCACCTGTTCTTCCGCCGCGCGTGGGAAGCAAACGGGGGCCGCCGATTGCCCGTGCGGATGATTGGTTATCCCTACATGTCCTTGCTCGGCGCTGTCGTCGTCGTGGCAATCATTGTGACCACATGGTGGGTGCCGGGGATGCGACCGACGATTCTCGCGGGAGTGCCATGGCTGGCGTTCCTGAGCGTCGCTTATTGGCTGCATGAGAGGGCGACAACGGCTGGGCCCGCTCCAACCACGTCGAACGGCGGGAATCTGATGGCGCAGGACGGCAGCACTGGGTAGAGACAAGGAGCAGGAGACAAGCCATGAATCGTCCCCCATCATTGCGGCTGTTCAGCTTCGCTCTGAGAGCCGCGACATTCCTCTTTCTCTCCGCCACCGTGCTTGCTCAGGCCATCCCTTCTTCTCTTTACGACGGCTTGCGGTGGCGGTTGGTGGGTCCATTCCGCGGCGGCCGCGCGGAAGCCGCAACCGGTGTTCCCGGTGACCCGCTGACATATTATTTCGGTGCCGTTGGTGGCGGCGTCTGGAAGACAACGAACGGCGGCACGACCTGGACGCCGATCTCAGATCAACAGGGCATCTTCGCGGTCGGCGCGATCACGGTCGATCCGACCGATCCCAATGTTCTTTATGTCGGTACCGGCGAACCTTGCCTGCGGAGTGACATCATCGCTGGAGACGGCGTCTACAAATCGACCGACGGCGGAAAGAGGTGGACGAACATCGGTCTGCGAGATTCCCGCCACATCGCCAATATCCTGGTCGACCCCAGGAATGCACAGACGGTGTTCGTGGCCGCGCTCGGCCATGCGTTTGGCGCTAACGAAGAGCGCGGTGTCTTTCGTTCGCGCGACGGCGGCCATACCTGGGAGAGAGTCCTGTACCTGGACAACAAGACGGGCGCAACCGACCTGGTGTTCGACCCGCATAACCCCGATATTCTTTTTGCCGCTATGTACGAAGTACGGCGCACGGCCTACAGCATGATCAGCGGCGGTCCAGGCTCAGGCCTCTACAAGTCGACGGATGGCGGTTCGACCTGGAAGCGGCTCGAAGGCCATGGATTGCCCAGCGGAGTGCTGGGGCGCATCGGCGTAGCCGTCTCGGGTGCGGATTCCAAGCGGGTCTACGCCATGGTCGAGGCGAAGGAGAACGCCATCTACCGCTCGAATGACGGCGGCCAGACCTGGCAGATGACCAATAACGAGCCGCTCTGGGTGCGTCCCTGGTACGGCAACCACATTTATGCCGATCCCGAGAATGCGGATACCGTGTACGTTCTCGACCTCAATACGATGCGCTCCACCGATGGCGGGCATGAGTTCCAGGCGTTGCCGGTGCCGCACAGCGATGATCACCGCCTCTGGATCGATCCGATGAATCCGAAACGCATGATCGAAGCGGACGACGGCGGGGCTTCCATCAGCATCGACGGCGGTGCGACGTGGAGCGCCGAGAACAATCAGCCTACCGGCCAGTTCTACCATGTGGCGACGGACACGAATTTCAACTACCGCATCTACGGTTCGCAGCAGGACAGCGGCAGCGTCGCCATCCTGAGCCGGAGTGATTCGGGCTCGATCGGGGAGCGCGAATGGCACTCCATCGGAGGAGGCGAGTCGGGCTACAACTGGCCCGATCCGCGCGATCCGGAGATCGTCTACGCGGGCGACCATAACGGCCACTTCACCCGCTACGACGGCCACACCGGCCAAACCCAGAATATCGCGCCGTGGTTTGGGGCACGCGCTTGGGCGCCCGCCCACTTGGCCCATCGCTTCCAGTGGACCTCGCCCATCGAGATCTCGCCGCACGATCCCAATGTGCTCTACGTCGGCGGGGAAGTGTTGTTCAAGACGACGAACGGCGGCATGAGCTGGAGCGTCATCAGCCCGGACCTGACGCGCAACGACAAGAGTAAGCAGCAGTCCAGCCCGGAACCGCTGACGCCAGATAATTCAAGCTCCGAGTATTACGACACCATTTTCGCGGTGGCCGAATCGCCGGTGCAAAAAGACCTCATCTGGGTGGGAAGCGATGACGCGTTGGTCCACCTCACGCGCGACGGCGGCAAGACCTGGACGAAGGTCACGCCGGCGCAGCTCCCCCAATGGGCACGAGTCAACATGATCGATCCCTCGCCGTGGGATGCTGCCACCGCCTATCTGGCGGCCGATCTCCATTTCAATGACGATTTCCGTCCAATGATCTTCAAGACGACCGACTTCGGCAAGAACTGGCAGCCGATCGTCGATGGCATTTCGGCGAATGATTACGTGCATTCGGTGCACACCGATCCCGAGCGTAAGGGATTGCTTTATGCCGGCACTGAGTCCGGCATCTACGTTTCCTTCGATGATGGCCACGACTGGCAGTCGCTGCAGCTCAACCTCCCGCACACGCCCATCTATGACACGGCGGTCGATGGCAATGACTTGCTCGTCGCCACTCACGGCAGGGGCTTCTGGGCGCTCGATAACATCGCCCCCCTCAGACAGGTGAGCGTCGATCTGTCGCCGGAGCCGGTTCATCTATACCGGCCGGCGGTCGCTTATCGAGAGTGCGGCGGCGGCTTTCTCGGCCGACAGGGTCGGTCGCGTAACGTTGGCCAGAATCCGCCAGCAGGGGCCGCGATCGACTTCTACCTGGCGGATGCACCGTCGGAACCGGTCGTGATTGAGATTCGCGACCGGCGCGGCGAGATGGTGCATCGCGCGATGCTTAGCAGCCGTCCAGAAGCAGAGTCGCGCGCCGCCGACGAACGGCGCGGCGAAACCGGACCACCGCCGCCAACGCCGCACGCGGGCATGAACCGATACTACTGGGACTATCGCGTGGAAGGTCCGACGCAAGTGCCCGGACTGTTTGTCATGGAAACGCAGGGTGGCGGGCCGATGGTCCCGCCTGGGACGTATCGGGTGAAGCTGACCGTGTCCGGCCGCGATTCGACTGCTCCCCTGGAGATCAGGATCGACCCCCGGGTTAAGGTCAGCCAGGCGGACCTGGAGAAACAGTACCGGTTCGGTCTCGAAGTGCGCGATCGCGTGAATCAAATTCACACGCTGGTGAAGGAAATGCGCGCGGCACGAGTGGCACTGCAGAAAGCCCGCGACGGCGCTAACGCAGGCGCGGTGGACGATATGCTCGCAAGGATCGCTCCCATCGAGGAGGAGTTGGTCCAGGTGAAGTCGACGAACCGCAGCGCGGCGCTGGTGTACCCGATCATGCTCGATGCGCAATATGGCGATCTCGGCAACGTTGCCCAGAGCGCGGATTGGGCACCGCCGGCACAGGTCTACGAGCGGTTCCAACAATATGAGAAGCAGCGCGAAGAACTGTTCGCGCGCTGGAAGGGGTTGCAGTCGGAAATTGCGTCGCTGACAGAGAACCGCCACGTTCCGGCCAGCCACTGATTCAACGCGACGCCTTGCTGGGCGCGTCTCTCCAGCGGATGGTCTGATTGAGGCGGAGAAGTTCCGGGGATCGTAACGTTGCTTGACGGCCAGAAGACCTTCCCAGCGGCCCCCTAGGCTATCCTCGATGCGGTTGGTTTCGCGTCCGCGCAAGTGCAACTTCATGGGCGGGTTGAACCGCATGAGTTCCGAAGCGAGAAGTCAGTTCTGCCCCATTTGGCCCTCGCCAGAGCCAATCGTGATGATTGGCATGCCAGCCGCTCTCAAACGCAGATTCAGCGCCGGAACGGACCGTCCGAGCGTTTGCTTGACGCGGGACAATGCCGTATCTGCATCTGCCGAGAGTTCCGCAAGTGCCTGCTCAGCCTGTGCTGTGGGAGCATAGTCCCCTTGCACGTAACTCTCGAGTGCAGCGATGCGGTTGTTCAGCTTGAGTGGGTAGATCAGCGTCTGATCGTCAAAGCCCGTGAAGCGTGGCTCGTAGAGCTGGTGCAGTTCCGTGTCCAGCTCAGCATCGAGCTTTCGCATGCTGTCGCTGATCGGAGAATTCATCGTGGCGTTCTTCAGCGTACTCCGCACCTGGCGCTGAACTGCCAAGAGCCGGTTAATCGCCGAATGAACCGTAGACAATTCGTCACGCACGGCGAGCAGAAACGCGACCTGTTTCTGATAATCCTGCTGCGTGGTCGGAACGCGGGGATCTTTTCGGATCTCGAATGACTGCATCTCGGATTGTTCGCCAACCTTCACGCGCACGCGATACTCGCCGGGCGCGGCCTCCGGTCCCCGTACGCTTCCGCCAAAAAGGTAAGTGCCCCCATCGATCCCTTCCGCGTCGGGATAGCGCATGTCCCAGACGAAGCGGTTCATCCCGGCCTGTGCCGACACGGCATTTGCCCTGCCGGCGCCAGAGGCGGCGCGGGGGCCGCGCTCGGCGCGATTGTCGGCGGCACGTGCCGCGCTGGTGTACGAATTGATGACCTTTCCGTCCGGATCCAGGAAGTCTATCTTCACCACCTGGGAGGGCGCGCTTGCTAGATAGTAATCGACCACCACGCCATCGGCAGCCGTACGCGGCCCGAAGCTCCGCCCGCGCGCCGCACGGTACGCCGCTCGGGGTTTGAAGACATCTAACGGCGCTCGCTCCATATCGTCCGACATCTGCTCCAGCGGCGTGATGTCATCGAGGACCCAGAACGCCCGACCCTGCGTTGAGGCAACCAGATCGCCGTCTTTCAGAGTGAGATCGGTGATCGGCACGACCGGCAGGTTTAGTTGCAGGCTCTGCCAATCGTCGCCATCGTCAAACGATACATAGACACCCGTCTCCGTGGCGGCGAAGAGAAGTCGCGGTTGGAGCGGGTCCTGGCGGACGCTACGCACAAACGTGTCGGTCGCGATTCCATTCGCCACCAGCGTCCAAGTCTTTCCGAAGTTGTGCGTGCGGTAAATGTACGGACGGAAGTCGTCGAGCTGGTAGCGATTCGCCGCAACGTAAGCTGTGCCCGGGTCGTCGGGTGAAGCCTCGATCACGTTGATCCTGGTCCACGCCTGGATCGATGGTGGCGTGACCTCGCTCCACGACTTGCCGCCATCCCGAGTCAGCTGGATCAAACCGTCATCGGATCCGGCCCAGATCACATTTTTGTCGATGGGCGAGAGCGCAATCGTGAACACGGTATCGTAGATGTCTTCCAATCGGCCGCCGTTCTCGCGCTGCTTGGCGTTGCGGGTCAGATCGGGCGAAATCGCCGTCCAGCTCTGACCGCGGTTCGTAGATTTGAAGACCACGTTCCCCCCGACATATACGGTGTTTGGCTCGGCGGCCGAAAGGGCGATCGGGAAGGTCCATTGGAAGCGGTACTTCTGCTCGCCACCGGTGCGTCCCCCCGGATAATCAGGCCATACGCTAATGTTTTGAGCGATCCCGGTGCGGCGGTCGAACCTCGTCAGCAGGCCCCAATAAGCTCCGGCATAGATAGTGTTTGGATCCCCTGGATCGGGGACAACATAGCCCGATTCGCCGCCTCCAACCTCGGTGATTTCGTTGGGGCGACCCCGGCCGCCACCCTGACTCGACACCATCACCGTGGTGTTGTCTTGTTGTGCGCCGTAGACGTGGTAGGGGAAGTCGTTGTCGGTGCGAACCGTATAGAACTGCGCGGTCGCCTGGTTATCTTCCGAACTCCAGCTGCGGCCGCCATCGAAGGTCACGGTAGCGCCGCCGTCGTTCGCGTTCACCATGCGCTGGTTGTCCTTGGGGTCGATCCACAGCCCGTGATAGTCGCCGTGAGGCGCGCGGATCTGGCCCCAGGTTTTGCCACCATCGGTGGATTTGTAGAAACCTTTCGACGAGAACGTGTAAACCGTGTCGCGCGCGATCGGGTCCGCGAAGATATGGCCGTAGTAGTACTGGCGCGCGTGCATCTCGAAGCTGCCGTCGACCAGTTGCCAGGTCTGACCGGCATCATCTGAGCGATAGACGCCGCCTTCCTCGCCGCCAATCGTGGCCCAAATCCGCTGCGGATCCACAGGTGAAATCGCCAGCCCGATCTTGCCCATATCCGATTTCGGCAAGCCATTTTTCAATTGGGTCCACGTGTCGCCGCTGTCGGTCGTCTTGTAGATGCCGCTTCCCGGCCCGACCTCGTAAATATCCCACGGCGTACGCAGCACTTGCCACGTCGAGGCGTACATAATACGCGTGTCGCGCGGATCCACGCTGAGATCCACAGCTCCCGTCTTGTCATTGACGAAGAGAATCTTTTGCCAGGTCTTGCCGCCATCCTTCGAGCGGAAGACGCCCCGCTCGGCATTCGGGCCATAGGGGTGACCGACGGCGGCAACATATACAAGGTTGGGATCGTGTGGATCCACCCAGACACGGCCGATCTGGCTGGTGTCGCGCAGTCCTATGTTCTGCCAGGCGCGTCCGGCGTCAGTAGATTTGTACACGCCATCGCCGTGCGAGATGTTCGAACGCAGGCAGGCCTCACCCATCCCGACATAGACGATGTTCGAATCCGACTCGGCTACCGCAATGGATCCCACAGACCCCGTTTTGAAGGAGCGGTCGGAAAGCGGAGTCCAGGTCATGCCGGCATTCACCGTCTTCCACACTCCGCCACCTGTTGCCCCCATGTAGTAGACCAGCCTGTCTCCAGGAATGCCGGCGACGGCTGTTGCGCGGCCTCCGCGGTCCGGACCAATCGATCGCCATAGCAGTGACCGGGAAAAATCGACTCGCGCCAGAGCCGGGACAGAGGCCATGGCAAGGCCAAAGGACACGCAGCATAACAGCAGCTCTATCCGCGAACCTGTCATTTCCCACTCCTTCCGCACGTTGCGTTTGCGCGACGGTATCGGCCATAAACTCTGCAGAGCTGGTATACCGTCACCATACCGGCAGCATATCCGAGCCGGTGGCTGCGTATTATACTCGTGCGCCACACCGGTCAGACGGCGGCTAAACTTGGTCCTGCCTGCACTAGGCGGAGGCCGCTCGGCTCGGAGTCAGTGCTGCACCCTTGCTGCACGCTACTCTACTGATGGGATATCTCGGCGCAACTAAGCAGTTGCTAAGTTAAACGAAACAAGGGAAGGTCCTTGGGTACCTTCGCGAACAGACGAGCTTAGTTCACGGGCCGGATTTATCCGCCTCCGAGAATAGCGTCAGCAGCCTTGATGAGTAGGCCATCCTGATCTCGGACACCATTCTGGTTGATTAAGGCCGCAATCCCGAAGCAACACCCTTTGTCACTGATCGCTTAGGCTAAACGCCCTTGTAATCACAAATGAAACCAGTTCAGGGATGGTCGGCAAACCTTCCGTTACCGGATTACGTAAGAGCCCGTTATCCGATCGGAATCCGGAAACGGCCATCTTTAAACGGTGAGTAACAAGCCGGGAGCCATACTTAGCGCCGCGTCGCATGTCGCGGCCCCCTTTTAACCCGCCGGCATCAAGGTCTTGCGTATACACGAAAGGATCGTCATCATGGGTACATGCAAACTGTCTTCGAGGCAGCGGGTGGCAACGACGGCCTGTGCCGTCTTGCTTACGCCTGGCATAAGCGGGTGATGGCCGACGACGTCGTGGCCCATGCGTTCAGCCATGGCTTCCACCCCCAGCATGTCGAGCGACTCGCCGCTTATTGGGCCGAGGCACTCGGTGGCCCGACTGCGTATTCCGATTCCTATGGTGACGAAACCACCGTCGTCAAGATGCACAGCGGGAACGGGAAGCACGACGAAATGGATCGCCGTGCGATTGCCTGTTTCGACCTGGCTCTGGCCGATATCGGACTAGCCAACGACAATGTTTTGCGACAAGTGCTGCACGACTATTTCGCCTGGGCGACCACGACAACGTTGTCCCGCTACCACCAGTCCGCCGATGATGTGCCGAACGGCCTGAGCATCCCACGCTGGTCATGGGACGGACTCCAGGAGTAACACTTCACCGCCCTAACTTCAAACCTCCATATGGACCATTTGACTGGTGTTGGGTGCCGCGCAAAGTCGCTTGCGAAAACTGACGAGTTCGCGCAGGCGACCGTCTTAGAAGTACAGCCCCGTCCAGATCAACACTGCAAAGATGATCGGGGAAATGCACTGAAATACTGGATGCCTTACGCGCACATTGCTCGCAACCGCACCTCCGGGATAGCCCGACAACACTATGGCCCCGAGAAACGCCGTGCGTGGAATGACGTAGATAATGGTCGACGCGAGCAGAGTCGCGCCGATTGCGACGATCGCCGTTTCCGAATACCCAAAATCCGCTGATGCAGCCAGCACATGCGGTTCCTTGAGAATTTTCGTAATGCTATAGAACAGCAAGAATAAGACTAATGTGCCCGGTAGAATTGCTGCGATCCAGAGTTGAGCCTTTGACTCGAAGGTTACTGAGCCTGGTGTTAGGGATTGGGTTTTAGTAGATTCCGTGTTCTCTCTCCTTAGTTATTGTTTGCGACGCCACGCTCATGCCTTCGGCAAGCGGAGTGGTTTGGTTTCTTCCCGGCTGAGAATACCTTTGGCTTCGAGATCAAGCTGAACAGTCTTGGCCCACCAACCGGCTTTGGCCCCCTCCGGGAACAGTGTGCGGGGAAGGCGGGCAAGCAAGCGCTTCTCAATTTCAGCAATGGTGAGTCCTGGCGATGTCCTAGGAACGACCTAAAGAAATGCGGCTTTCATCGCCTGATACATTTCCGCGTCCACGCTCCTGACCCGTCCGGGGTGATTTACACTCTCGACATGGATCTTTTGCGCGTCAGCCACCGGCGCTCTCTTCGTCGAAGTACGATGCCGTGAGACCCTGTTCGCAAACATTTTGAAGCTGCTTATTCTCCCTTGCGAGGGGCGCGCCCCACGTTCCCGTATGATTGGTGAACTCGGGGCGCCGCCGATGCAAACCGGGCACTACGCAGCCTGCTCGCAGTTGACCATCCACGGAATGCCGAACTGATCCACCAGCATCCCGAATCTTGCCGACCAGAACGTTTTCTGGATTGGCATTGTGACCTTTGCTTTTTCCGAGAGCGCGGCAAAGATCTGCTCTGCTTTTTGGGGCTCCTTCACATTCAAGGTGATGGAGATGCCTTGAGGTTTCTGATGATGCTCAGGGGGAGCGTCGCAGCCCATCAGCACTGCACCGTCGGCTACCAGCCGTGCGTGCATGATTTTGTTCTTCCACTCTGCGGGAACACGAGATTCCGCCGGCGTTCCCGCATATGGCAACAGAGCCTCGATTTTTCCACCAAGACACTTCTCGTAGAACTTGAATGCAGCTTCACATCCATTGTTGAAATGCAGATAAGGATTCAATTGCATGGTCGTCTCCTTGTGCGCCGGTTAAAACCGGCGAGGTGTAGTGAATGAAAGAGTCATACGAATGTGACGTAGCGACCCACATCGGCCCTGAGTCATGCGGAGCCGCTCGCGAGGGCGGCGTCGAAGCGTTGACAAGGGAACGTGCG
>DATEPX010000402.1:0-3979 GCA_035272945.1 Terriglobales bacterium | reverse complement strand
GAAAGGACGGTTCAGCAGGACCTGTCGGGGGAGCGAATACGCCAGCGACAGGGGCGGAGCAATGACCTGGATTGTTACTTGTGCGGTGACCACTTCGGGCGGCGAATAGGAATCCTGGACGGTAACTGTACAGGGGTACGTCCCGACAGTCGTGGCGCTCCCCGTGAAATTCCCCGTCTGATTGTTTAGCCTGATTCCGAAAGGAAGGGACCCAGCTGTCACCGTAAAGGTCAGAGGTTCCACTCCGCCATTAACGTTGATTCCGCCAAGAAAGATATCACCAAACTGGCCGAAGGTTAACGTTTGCGGCGGCGGAGCTTGTAGCGGGCCATATGCCGTAACCGTGAAACTCTTGGTCGCGGTCCGTGGTGGCGATGCCGAATCGGTGACAGTAGCCACGAAGCCGGCGGTTCCGGCAAAGTTAGCCGTACCCGACAACACGCCCGTCCTGGGATCAATGGAGAGGCCGTCAACGAACAGTGCCGTGGGCGCAATCGGCGCAATGGACCAAGTCAACGCACCTACGCCATTCACGGCGTGCAGTGTGACACTGTAAGGGTGGCTCTGTAGGGTTCCGGGAAGGATCGAGTTATCAGAGATGGCCATTGCAGCCGGGCCGCCCGAGCCACTGCCGAAGTTCCCATTCCCTGGCGAAGCCCCTCCGCAGGCGACGGATAGCGACAGCGCAACTCCACACCAAACCAGTCCTGCTATTTGGATTGCTCCGTCTGTCACCCCACCACGTCCTCTGTCAGCAGCATTCGGTTAATCATGGGGACATTGAAGAGCATGCCCTCATCTTCATATTGGTCATACCGCAAATACGACGAGTTAAGAATTATGTCGATGCCTGTGATCTTGTCCCCAGCATGGACGGTAATTGTGTCCCGCTGAAGGGGGAAATCGAACGCCGATTCCTCCTGGTTCCAGAATTCAGATTGGCCGGGCATGGGCACAGGTGGATCAAGGGGTCCCACGCTTGATCCGCCAACAAAGTTGCTATAAACCGACTCCACCTCCACCGTGTATGTCCCCGGGGGCACGGCAATGTGGTAAAACCCGATCAGCGCAGCATTGCGCGACCCCGGCGGACTGCCATAGCTGTTGTTCTCCGAAGGCGGACCCATATTCGCGGTAACGCTTTGCCCTGGATTCCCCGTGAACAGATATCCGGAAACAGCAGACACGGCCATCCGCCGAGACTCGTCCTGAGGAGTGCTGGAATCATCGATCAGGCGCGCAATGACGTTTACACCCTGAACTGGAGTCACACCATCTGCGAAAAATATGGTTCCGCTGATTGTTCCGTAGTTGTTGATCGTGGCTGTAGAGGGATATAGGCTGGAAATCCAGGACACATCGTCGGGCGCCAGAACCGGTAAGCCGGCGTCCTTTCGCGCCTGACAGAACTCAAGCGGAAACATCAGGGGCAGTCCTGCAAGCGAATCGATGTCGCACGGCGATGTACCCTGCAAGAAAAGGGTAAGGTTGATTTGCGAGTGTTCCAGCCCGGAGAAGTGTCCCATTTCGTGGGTGATCGCTTCGTCGAACTGCGTCGCAGTCAGTTCATAATTGGGCGGGGAGGATGTCGGCGCGTTAACGCCGTCCTGAAACCTTCCGTTGAGGACAATAGCCGAGCTCACCAAATAACCTTTCGTTGTATCGAGCGCACATCCGGAGTTGAACCCAATTACCTCCGGTGGCAAACCAAGGCTCGCCATGATCCCGCCGTTCGCGTCAAAAATGATAGGGCTCTGTATTCCCGACTTACATGACCCCATTACGTCATTGAACTGCTGCGCTGTAGTAAGATCGCCACCCGTGTAGGTTCCTGCCGGCAATAGATTACCGATGTTGGAAAATGACAGCCCGGCGGTAGCCACTGCCTGCCAAACGCCGAACATACTCTCGACGCGCTGCACTCCGTTGGCATGATCAATAACCACGCCTCCGCTCGGAGTCATGGCCATAGGTCCGGGATCCATACGGTAGGAAATCGGCATCTTCGCCGGATTCCAAATAAAGGGCTGGCCATCAATGCCGAAAGCTGGACGAGTCCCCACGGCCGGTCCGCCGACCAAGATCGGACCGCCCCCGAAAACGAAGCAGGTGCCAAAGCACCAGCTAATCAGCACGGTCGATACCAGAGTACGAATTCGCATCAGCGTGTCCCCACGAAGGTCCGGATTGCCTCTCGCAAGTCGCTGAGCGGAACCGGCCCACTGCGATGCTGCTCGATCACGGTCAACATCCGCGGCGAAAATCGCAGGCCGCCTGCCTGTGCCCGTTGCGCCACCGAGGAGAACAGACCTACATTGCCTCTGCCGTTGACCGCTGTCACGTGCCCTTGGCGATCCGTCGAGATCAGGAAGCGACCCTGTTCCAGTCCAACCGGACTAGTTAGTCCGTATTCAGAAACTGGCCTGAAAAGAATCAACAACTCCCGTCCTTTGCCATATTCGGCTACCGCAAGCCGCTGATGAAGGTCCCACACGTATTGTCGAAAGCTGATTGTCTTTCGGGCTGGGCCTTTGTAGGTCTCCACTACGTTCATGGTCACGACGACCGTCATCAGATTGGGCAGCTTGGGGTGCGGCTCAAGCTTGGCCGATGTCACATACCCGTGCACGATAACATCTGCCTCAGCCGTCAGTTGATCAAGCGGCCGCGAGATTGTAGGGGCGCTGTTTTGCGCGAGGGAACCGAGGTGAAGACAAAGCATCACGCAAGGCGCGACGCACAGCAACAGCAGCGCGCGCCCGAGGGTCTGAGTGGCATTCAAGAAGTACAAGGGCGGCGGTATAAGATCGGCGGCGATGGGAACTCTATCACATTGTGGCCATCGTGAGTAGCTGAATTGGGTCCTCTCCATTTCCGGGGTTATCCTGGGAAGTAAATCCTGGAAACAGAACGAATATTGGAAGGTTGTATGAGATGGCGCGATAGCCACAGCGAGGGCACTGATCGCGATGCCCGCCGAGTGACGCCGTGCGCCAGCGAGCGATCGCGCGCAGTACTTTCCGATGGGCCCAGTGGATCCAGCGGAAGTTATTCTGGATGAAGCGATCGCCTTGGGTGCGAACGATATCGGCCACCTCGAGGAGGGGCCGAGTCATTTTTTCTTAAGCCTCCGCGAGCGTTTGACGCCGTCGAGGCGGGACACTTCCAAGGCATCGAGTGGATTGGGAATGGCCTGCAGATGCTTGGGTGAGAGATGCAGGTAGATGAGGGTGTGCTCCAGCCTGGAATGTCCGAGTAGGACCTGAATGGTACGCAGGTCGGCGCCCGCTTCTAGAAGGTGGGACGCACAACTATGGCTCAGGCTGTGGGGAGAAAGGCGTTTCGTGATGCCGGCCCTTTGGGAAGCTTGCCGGCAGGCTAACCAAACCACATTGGGAGTAATGGGCACGTCGGCGCGCACTCCTTTTACGGTGCCCGGAAACAGGAAGTTGGTGGGCCGCATCCAGCGAAAGTAGACGCGCAGAGTCTCCAGCAGCTTGGGGCTCAAAGGAACCTCGCGGTCGCGGCCGCCCTTGCCTTGGTTAATCCGAATCATCATGCGCTGACTGTCGATGTCTTGTACCCTCAGCCGGCAGAGTTCTCCTCTGCCTCTTGTGCAAAGCTTTCGGCTGGAAGACTTGGGCAGTCGCTTGCCCATACTCTTCACCAGTCCTCGCGTGGCATTGATCAGCTCGGTCCGTACCGCCACCAAGGCATCGCGAGCCCGTAGCATCACCAGGTCCTGCCGTACTTCCCGACTGCGGTGCTGCATCGATTGCAACCAGCGCGGATCCACTCGCCCCAATCGGGCCAACTTGTTGGCATCGATCCGATCATTCTTCCGCTTGCGCCGCTTCGATCCTTCCATTAACCGCGGGTTGGCCACCAACACTTCGTGCCCGTAACCACGGAGACTTCCTGCACCCAAGCCGAGTGTGTCCCCCACTTCCACCACCTCACGCGCGCCGCATTCAACCCC
>DATEPX010000401.1:0-19232 GCA_035272945.1 Terriglobales bacterium | reverse complement strand
GTGGCCGCGGTCAACCACGATGCGGATTGGCTTGGCCGGATCGATGGCATAGCGGCTGAGTACAGGATCGCGATAAATTGCGCGCAGGGCACCGATTCGGATTTTCTCATCAAAGATAGAAACAGGCGCAACTTTGATGTTATCGATGACGTCTTTCACGCCAGCAGTGTTGTCGACGAGCGACAAGGCGGAGTCGCGGTCGAACTCGTTGCGCGTCTCCCCGGACAGCGTAACCACACCATTCTCCGCGTATGCAGTGACGTAGTTAAAAACGTTATCCTGCGCCAGCCGGTCGTAATACAGCTTGCGGTCCAGTGCGGCCGTGAGTTGAGCGTCCGACACATTGCCGTTCACCGCGATCAGGTTACGAACGCCCTGAACATTGGCGAGCTTACGAATTTTCTTGGCCGCATCCAACTTGTGCTGGTAAAGGTCAACGTTACCGGTCAAGGTAACGATGCCGTCTTCCACCGAGGCTTGGACATTGCGGAATTCCTTCTTGGTTGTCAGTTGTGCGATTCTGGAACCTAGGTTGGAGTCGAAGCGGCTGGCGCTGGTGGCCTCTACGGCGAAGCCCATGCTCGCGGCAGCGCTCGCCAGCCACAGACCCAGAAACAGAAGTGCAGTTTTCATCCGAGCTATCCTCCGATCCTCAATTTGCTCACTGAGTGGTTAAATGCGGCGGGAGCTTGAAAGTTGCGGAAGCCTTTGTAAAAGGTTTGTCTGTAAAGAACTGTATTTAGGAGGTTGAATACAGGTTATTGTTTGTAACTTTTCGTGCCAGCTGACCATCAACTCAGTAAGGCACAAGGACAGCAATGACAATGAAAGTTACATTTGTTTCAGGGATGGTTGTGCTTTCGATAGCGGTGTGGCTCCTGACGCTTGCACCGCAATCCCTCCACAGCGCGGAAGCTCGTACCCCGGTGCTGGTGGAACTCTTCACATCGGAAGGGTGCTCCAGTTGTCCCCCAGCGGACAGGTTTCTGACCGAGCTCGATGGACAACCCATACAGGGTGCGGAAATGATCGTGCTCAGCGAACACGTCGATTACTGGAATCATATCGGCTGGAAAGACCCGTACTCTGCCCGCTTGTACAGTGAACGGCAAAGTGCATATGCGAAGAACTTTGGGTTGGACAGCGTGTACACGCCGCAAATGGTGGTGGATGGGGCGAGCGAGTTGGTTGGCAACAATTCCGGCCAAGCCAATAAGGCCTTCCGAAAGGCGTTGGGCATTCCAAAGATTCCTGTCCATTTGTCATCGATCTCAGCGGATGGGTCGAATGCCTTGCACGCTCACCTCCAGGCCGGAGCGCTCGAAGCTTCCCTTGGCTCGCGGGGGGCAGAGGTGTATGTTGCCGTTGCTCTCAACCGCGCTGAATCACAAGTGTCGGCAGGCGAGAATGCCGGACACAGACTGGCGCACGTATCTGTAGTCAAAAGTCTAACCAAGGTTGGCGTTCTGAAACCGGGACAAGTCCTGACGCAAGACGTTCAGCTCAAGTTGGAACCTGGATCTGACCTCCGCGACCTGCGCCTGATAGCATTCGTTCAGGAACCTAAGCAAGGCCGAGTGCTTGGGGCGACTTCCGTGCTGGTCAGGGCGCGGTAAGAACGACCATCAAGAATAGTCTGCGCGTGCCCTCAGCGGGAATCCGACCTTTCAGTTCCGCGGCGTTGTTCAGTGGCAGCCCCCGGCTACGTCACTTTTCGTTTTCTCAACAATTGGCGGCTCCCGGCGTATCGTCATAGGCCCCGAACATGACTGCGGAATTCCAGTTGGTTGGAGGTATGCGATGGCAATCGCTTTGACCACCGATATCACCCGGCTAATTGATGCCCGTAACTTCGCCCACCTGGCAACCATAATGCGCGATGGCTCTCCTCACAGCGTGCCAGTCTGGGTCGGCCGCGAAGGCAACCGTCTGATAATCTGCACGGACGAAGGCTCCGTGAAGGCCAGGAACACTGCCCGTGACCCAAGGGTTGCCATTTCCATCCTTGATCTCAAGGACCCTTACAGCGAAGCGCAACTTCGTGGCCGAGTGGTGGAACGTCGGCGCGATTCCGATTTCAAGTTGCTGGACGGAATCTCACGGAAGTACGTAGGCGAGCCGTACCCTGACCACAGCGAAGCTCCGGTCGTGCTCCTGATTGAAATTGATAAGGCGCGATATTCCAAGGAGCCGTTCGAGCATTCCGGGTCGTAGACATTACAGACACACACAGCGTGACGTCATCCTCAACCGTGGGTCGTAAAGCTGTTCTCCCCGAGCACGGTCGATAAACCGTCGACCGGAGCCACAGCGAGAAATGTCTGACCCTTAGGGGGCCCATAGGAGTTCGTTCCCATTGCGGATTTCGGACCGCTAGGTTGAGATATTCACTCCGCTCAAGAAGCCACCGAGGTGTCCCGTGAAGGCGACCAGCGGGACGCTCAGGAGCTCAATTGGGAGTCGGTAAGCAGGCAATGCGAGCTCGGGAGTGCGTCGCGCCCGAAAATGCAACCACCATACGATCCAGATCAGCGTTGTGGAAAGCAGCGCAAAAACCAGGTGGAGCAGCAAGATCCCCTTCAGGTGCTTGCCTTCGAGCTGCCACTGCCAGGCAAGAACCCCGGTTGCTACCGCCGGAATGGTCGAAATAGCAGCCGCGGTCAAGTTGTAATAAACCGCTGCCGCTAACCCGCGGTTCTGTTTCCAGAGCGCGAGTAAATCGAAGGCCACACCGGCGACGAACAACGCGATCGGAAAGTGGATCAGGACCACGTGTTGCGCATGCTTAGCCAACAGCACCGATTTGGGATCAAACGGATTCACTCGGTTTGACTCTTACTATTCCTGAACAACGATTCTGGCTGTCATCTTTGGGTGGACGGAACAGAAATAGGGATACGCGCCCGGCTTTGTGAACGTGTAAGAGAACTTCTCATCCGTGTCGAGGACCTTCGACTTGAAGACCTTGTCATCGCTCACGACGGTGTGCGGAATGTCGTCACGATTTGTCCATGTGACGGTTGTGCCCACGGGGACGGTAACAATTGTTGGGGCGAAGCTGAAATTATCAATCTTGACTGCTCCGGTGGCGCTGCCTGCAGATTTGGCCCTGGCGCTTTTGCTGCCGACGGAGAGCAGGGTCGCGAGCAACAGCAGGAGAGCAACGGACGGGAAAATCAGTAGTCTCTTCATGGTTTATCTCCTTCTTAAATAAGCGACACTAGATCGCGAGTGGTGAATCGGTTATTGCCAAAGAGTGTTTTCCGCGAACGTGATTCACATCCGTGATCCCCAGCAAAGTACGAAGCTGTTCAGCCGGGACCTTCATTGGTCCTGCTGAAGGCGCTGTGCCCGGCTGAGGCTGTGGGAAGGCGGTGGACATCGCAGTGTGGAACGTCACGTTGCCCTCGACCTTCTGCATGGTCTGATGGATATGGCCGTTCAGAACGGTCACTGAGCCGAACCGCTTGAGATAGGAGAGGGCTTGCGCGCCATCGTCTGTGCCCCAACCCCACTCCGGATACACGGCCCAGAGGGGAATGTGGGCGAAGACGACAATCGGTGTGCTGCTCTTCAAGTGCTTGACATCCTGTTCAAGCCATTCCAGTTGGTCTTGGCCAAGATTGCCAAGTCCGCCGGCCTTGAGGTTGACGACGTTGACGAGTCCGATCAAGTGCACACCTTTTTGATCGAAGCTGTACCAGCCTTCTCCCCGCGTGCCTTTTCCGAAGCGCTCCAAATACTGCTTTCCGTCGTCATTCAGGACATCGTGCTCACCCGGAACGTAGAACACCCGGCCAGTCTTGAGACTCTTCAGGTTTTGCTCCAGTGCGTCGAACTCCTCGGGCTTAGAAAGATGACTGAGATCGCCGGTGTGAAGAACGAATGCCGGCGGCGTCGGCAGCGCATTGATCTTTGCGATCGCAGCTTGCAGCGTTCCGATGACATCAGGATTCGCCGACTTGTTGAAGCCAATGTGGCTGTCGCTGATCTGGACAAAGCTCAGCTCTCCCTTAACTGAACCGGCGTGTTGGCCGTGCACATGGTTAAGGGCAAAGGACTTCAGTACCCCGCCTTGGAGAACACAGAAAGCTCCGGTACCAGCCCAGGCCATACATTTGAGAAAGCCTCTGCGATCAATGCCGTCATGGCTGTGATCGTGAATGATGTAGTCTGACATGCTGTTTTCTCTCCTCTTGTTCGGCTGCAAACGATCTGCGGAAAGCGTCGCCATCGTGCGCGTTCAGTGATGTAACTGCCGCCAAGGAGTTTTATTCCCAGAATAAAATCGTGAACCGGCCATAGCGCAACGAATCCCCAGCATGCGTGAAGTTTGGGGCCATGTCCGTCACCGAGCGCTGCCCAGAATCAATTCGAAGTCTCCCGTCGCGCCTGGACTGCACACCGCGTACACCGCGCCACAGTCATCCAAAACGACTCGCTGGACCCTGCTTTCGGTCTTTGCCGGGGGAAACGGATTACGCCGTACGATTTCGAGCGCCATAAATCCTCCTTGCACAGATCACTCGTTCTTTGCGATTCCTTCTGCCCAACGAACCTGCTAAGGACTACAACTGTTCCAACCGGGATTTATTTCCGCGTGAATTGCGAGCGATCAGGGGGCTGCGGTGGGTGAAGCGGGGACGGGAGACCCAGGCAGTCGCTTTCGCGGATCTCGTAGCCCCACAAATTAGAAAAGGAGGGAGGCTCCACCGTTGGCTCCCCCCTCCACCGCCCGGCCCGAAAACATTTATCCGCCTCCGCCGTACTCCACCTGATTCTGGGATGCCTGGGCATCGCCTTCTGGATGATCCTGTTGCTGGTCCTTCTGCGGATTCGAAGGTTCCCCCGCTTTCGAGGTGCAGTTACCCTGGGCCGGAGAAGCGTGGTCCATAGATCCGTCGGGGCCGCTCCCTGACTTCTGGACCTGCTGGGTATGGTTCGACTGCGACTGCGCGTCCTTCTTCTGCTCGGACGCCATGCTGGAACCGGCCAGAGCAAGCACGATCGCAGCAGTGAGTAATAGATTGCGCATCTTGGTAACTCCTCGTTTCTGTCGCGGCCCCTTTCGGCCACGCAATAGTGCTAACCGAAAACGGTGACGGTTATTCCCCGCGTGCTTTTTCTCCGGAGACGGAATAAATCCGGTGACGAAGAGTTCAGGAAGAGTGTAACCCCGGAATTCAGGCGAGTTGGGCACAGCATCAGCCAACTACTACCCGCCGATGGGGTTCGAGAGGAAAGAGGAAAGAAGAGAAGTAGTGATGAAAAAGACGTTCGTGGTGGCGATCGTGATGGTGTTCCTACTCCGAGTCTGGGTGAGTGCGGAGAGGCACCCAGGTACCGTCGATATCCGCCTGGTCGGCAGCCACGGCAACCAACTGTTCTGCCTGCCGCACGTCGAGCCCCCACGAAAATCAAACATTCCTTTTTCGTCCGCAGCTTCCCTGCTTTTCCCAACCCGCCCATCTGCTATAACTGTTCTCCAGGTTCAGCTTCTGCCGGCTGTGGTTAGGACGACTGGCCTGGCGGCCCAGGGTTGTTAAACAGTTTCCATCCTCCACTCACGGCGGGTACGATCGAGATTTCAGCTCCTGCCGACACCGCGCATGCCAAGCCGCCGAGGTATCGAATATTCTCCTCGCCGACGAAGACGTTGATGTGCTCTCGAATCTGCCCTTGTTCGGTGGCGATGCGATCACGCAGACCGGGGTAAATCGTCCACAGCGTCGCCAAGGCGCCGCCCACCGTTGCAGGCGAATCCTGGATCTGGACTTTGGAGTTGCCGCCTACGAATTCGCGCAAAGCACCCGGAATGTGAAATGTCACTGGCACATCAGCGCTTTCTCTTTCTGGCACGGACTATAGGACGCGACTTACTCTTCATCGTTGAATTCCTGCGCAACATCGCGCTCGACTCTTTCAGCGACGTCGCTCTCCGATCCCCACTCGCATCCTCAACCATCGCACACCGTACACAGAGTATTGCGGGCAGCCCCTCCAGCATCTTGTGCCACGTCTTTCCCTCATCTCGAGAGCCAAAGAGCTGCCCGCTTCGTGTGGCGAGGTAAAGCCCGACCGGATCGCAGGAGTCGGCTGCCATGGCATCGCGCAGCACCGTTTCGTAAGCGCGCTTTTGGGGCAAGCCCCGCGTGAGAGGCTCCCATGAAGCGCCGGCATTTCGCGTGCGATAGATTCGCAGTCGTCCGTCGCAGGCGCATCGAAACTCGTCGGACTCTACCGGGACGGTATAAGCATAGTCAGGTTTCCTGGGATGCATGAGCAGGGCAAAGCCGAAATCCGATGGTACCCCATTCGCAATCTCGGTCCACGTTTCGCCATGATCATCTGAGCGATACAATCCCCAATGATTTTGCAGGAAGAGGCGTTCCGGACGAGCGGGGTGTAAGGCGAGCTTGTGTACACACTGGCCGAACTCGGGATACTTATTGGGCATGAATGTGGCGCGAATCCCGCGGTTCTGCGCTGTCCAACTGCGCCCGCCGTCGATGGTCCGGTACACTCCACCCGCTGAAACTGCCACGTACATTCGTTGTTTGTTACTCGGATCCAGCACAACCGTATGTAGGGCGAGACCGCCATTGCCGGGCATCCAGCGAGGGCGATGCGGATGATCGAACAGGCCCCGGATCAGCGACCACGTTTGCCCAGCATCGCGCGTTTCAAAGAGCGCGGCGGGTTCCACACCGCAATACAGCACATCGGGTTCATCAGAGGGACCGAGTGCGATCTGCCAAATGTTCTTCAGCGACACCCCGGTATCCGGAGGGAAGCGAATCGGAGCTTGCTGGGGGTTCGTCCAGCTCTTGCCAAAATCGTCGCTCGACCGCAACAGCGTGCCCCAATAACTCTGTGTCGAGGCCCAGATTCGGTGCTGGCCACCACGCGCGTCGTACGCCATCGCGTACACACTCTGGCCATGAAAATAGGGACCGCCAACTTCCCACCGAGCGCGCTTCTGATTCGAGCGCAGGATAAACGCTCCCTTCGCTGTTCCCACTAATAAGAGGAGATCGCCTTTTCTGACCTGAGCGTGGCGGACCGTATGCAGCACCGTTGTTCTGGGCGGACTCGCATCGGCACTGGGGCTGGTGGCAACGATTGCTCCCGACTGGACGGCCTCTAACGCGGCTTGAATTTCTCCCGCTCGCTGGTAACGTTGCGCGGGTTCCTTTGCCAGACAGCGCTGGATGATCGCCCAAAGCCCCGGCGATACCGGAGGCCCGAGCGGGATAGGCAGTTCGCGCATGATCGCCGAACTGATCTCGAAGCCGGTGCGCCCTTGAAAAGGTAGTCGGCCGGAAGCCGCTTCATAGAGCACCACACCCAGTGCCCACAAGTCAGCACGATGATCGGGTGACCCTCCCTGCAGGATTTCCGGTGCCATGTAGGGCAGCGTTCCGCTCACACTCGATACGCCCTGAAGGGTGGCAAACGTCATCGTAGGGCTGTCGAACACCCCGCTCTCTAATCGCTTGGCTAGGCCGAAATCCAGGACTTTGACCAAGCCTTCCGGAGTCACGACAATGTTGGTCGACTTCAGATCGCGATGAACGATGCCGCGATCATGAGCTCGCGAGAGGGCGGCCGCGATCTGCACTCCATACCGCAACACCGATTCCGGCGGGAGGCCGGCGTCACACAGGTCGCGCAGAGGCTTTCCTTCGACCAGTTCCATTACGATGTACAGTTCACCCTCAGTTTCGCCGACCTCGTGAATGGTGCAGATATTGGGATGGGAAAGGGACGAGGAGGCACGCGCCTCCTGGAGCAGATTCTGGCTGCTAGAAGAATCCAGGCTGGATGCTTTATTGACAACCTTTAGGGCTACGTCGCGGTGCAAGAGCTCGTCATACGCGCGATAGACAACTCCCATCCCGCCTTCGCCGATCTTGGCTTCCACCCGGCAATGACCCAGGACTTTACCGATCACGAACGAACTCCTTAGTGGGTCATCCTAGGCTGCGATTCGCAACCACGTCAACGAAGGAGCGGCTGAGGCACGGGGACGACCTATCGGGAGAGTACGCCCCGGGCGGGTTGCGCTCCGACCACCCGCGATTGGGCGGATCAAGACAGGACGCGATGCTGCGTTGTAGGCGACTCTGCGGAGGCTCGAATATTTGACTCAGACGCGACGAACCTCGAGAGCGCGCTCAGTAAATAACGCTACAGCTTTATCCGACGCACGGGTATCGGTGATCAAAACGTGAATGTCAGAGATCGGGCAAACCAGGGCCGGGGTTACCGCGCCTAGCTTGCTGGAGTCCGCCACCACAATTGCCTTCTTTGCTTGCTTGATCATGGCGCGGAAGGTCAAGGCTTCTTCCGACTCGATAACCGTTACCCCGCGCGCAGCATCGATGCCGCAGACACTCACGAACACTTTGTCCATGTAGACATCACTTAGGAAATCTATCGCCGCATGGCCCACCAGCGAAAACGATCCCGCCCACTGGACGAAGCCCCCGGTCACGAAGGTCCGGAGCCCCTCGCAATTGCTAAGTTCCATAGCAATGTTGACGGCATTCGTGATTACGCGAATGTTGTGCCGATGTCGAAGCCCGCGCGCTACTTGCGTTGTGGTCGTACCGGCAGTAAAGCCCACGGTTTCGTTCTCCTCGATTAGCTCGGCCGCGGCTAAACCGATTCGTCGCTTGTCGGCAGCGCGATGCTGCTCCCGATTCTGAAACAGCGAGTCGTAACGAAATGGCTCGTAGAGAAGAGGCTCAACCAAGGTGGCGCCCCCTGGGGTGCGTCGCACCAAGCCTTTGGTCTGCAATTTAGCTAAATCACGCCGTACGCTGGCGGGCGAGCTATGCAAGGCCTTAACCAGTTCTTCCAGCGAGACCCTCCCTTTGCGCCGCAATTCCCGCAGGATTCCCTCGACCCGGTTGTCCTTCATACCTCTCCCCTCCGGGAAGGCACGAGTCTATATGAAAGCCGGCTAGGGGTGGACAGGAAATCCCCAGGGATCGGCTCAATTACGGTTATAAAGTCTCGCTAAGACCAAGAATGTGACCGAAAATATCGATTTCAATCATTTTCCATTGACATGACTGGCCGCCAGTTGTTTAATTCCGGACCGGAAAAATGTTTCCAGCAAAGTGTGGAGGATCTCCGATGACCCAATCGAGCCCCCGTTCTCACCGCTGCACAGCATTGTCCACCGTCTGGATTGTCGCTGGCCTGGCCCTGACGGCCATGCCCCTGTACGCTCAAAACTCGCAAGGCACGATCCTCGGGCACGTCACTGATCCGTCCGGAGCTGCTCTGCCCGGAGCCAGCGTGACCATCACGAACGTGGCCACTGCGGTATCGAGCCAGACCCTGACCAGCTCGGTTGGCGACTACGTGTTCGTGAACGTCAAGCCGGGCAACTACGACATCGGTGTGGGCGCGAAGGGATTCAAGAAATCAAAGGCGCAAGCCGTACGACTCAATGTAGAAGGCACGCTGCGCCAGGACTTCAAACTGGACGTCGGCAGCACCGAACAAACGGTAGTTACGGTGACAGCCGACTCTCAGATGGTGCAGACCGACAACGTAACGACCGGCACCGTCGTACCCGGCAGGTTGATTGAAGATCTGCCCATTATTGGACGCGATTTCACCAACCTGCTCCGGGTTCAGGCGGGAGCCACCCAGGTGCAAGGCAGCTCACAGCTGTACTGGGCACAGCATGGAATGAACAATGACTACGCTTCGGTGAGCGTCAATGGCTCTCGTACAGAATCAGTGAGCTACCTAGTCGATGGTGTTTCCGACAACGATCAGTACTTTTCGACGGCAAACAACGAGCCGGCCTCTGACGCCATCGAAGAGTTCAAAGTCCAGAATGGTTTGTACTCGGCAGAGTATGGCCAGGGTTCGGCGCAGGTGAACGTGGCCGTGAAATCGGGCACGAACCGGTATCACGGTTCGGCCTACGATTACATCCAGAACGACATGTGGGAGCCTCAGAGCCCTCTGAACGCCTGGGAAAAAAACATAAATAACGTACCTCTTCCACCAAAAAGCGAGCTGAAGCAAAATCAGTTCGGATTCACGTTCGGTGGGCCGGTGCAATTTCCCAAGCTATACAACGGGAAGTCGAAGAGCTTTTTCTTCTTCTCCTACGAAGGCGGGCGGCGGCGGGAATCCAGTCTGAGCCGTGTTCTGGTTCCCACCATGGCGGAGCGGCAGGGCGACTTCTCCGACTGGAGAGATGCGCAAGGCAATCTGGTTCCCATCTACGATCCGCTTACTGAGACTGGTGGGAATCCGGCCACGAGGGCGGCTTTTCTCGGCAACCAGATCTCCAGTACTCGTATCAGCTCGATCGCGAGCAAGTACATCAGCCTGCTCGGCAAGCTTCAGCCCAATGTGCCGCAAGCCAATATGGCGGCTTGCGCCCAGACGAACGGCAACGGATCCGGCGCCTGCTACAACTATGTCGCGAACGTTCCCCGGCCGACGAATACGAACAACTACACTTTCCGCGTGGACCACAATCTTGGGAGCCGCGATCGTTTTTACTTCACCGGAATTATCGGGGACCAGCAACTTCACAACCCCAGCGTGATGCCCCTCACCGGCGAAATTAAGTATCAGCGCAACAAGCTGATGGGTTTCAATTGGCAGCACAGCATCACGCAGAACATCTTTAACGAATTTCGGGTGGGCTATAACTGGATGAAGTGGCGAAACGGTTCCGATGCGGCCGATGGACCGAACTATGGCCAGCAACTCGGGTTTGCCAATGTGCCAGGGAATCGAGCTCTCTGGGGCGTCCCTAACCTGACCTTCAATGGCTTCCAGGCGATTGGCAACACCAATTCCGGGTGGACACAAAAGGAGAACAATTACCAGGTCGTGGAAAATCTGAAGTGGGTGCTGGGAAAACACACCCTCACGCTGGGAACCGACATCCGACGCTACATGCTCTACATGGTGGCAGCCTTTGGATCGACCGGAGAAGTCGACTTCAATGGTGCATACACGGGGACGAACCCGAACCTCACCAATGCCGGGAACTATACGCAGAATGGCGCAGGCAGTTCTATTGCCGATTTTCTTGTCGGGAATCCGATCAATATTTCCGGCCCGGCGCCCGGCGGGTCCGACTATTTCGACGTTCGCGCCACCAACTGGAACTTCTTCTTTCAGGATGACTATCGTGTCACCCCGAGATTAACACTGAACCTCGGCCTTCGTTATGAAATTCCTCCCGCGTATCACGACATTTATAACAGCGGAGCGCAGCTGGACATGACCCATGGGGGCGGGTTCCTCTGGGCGAACCGAAATACCGCCTTGCAAGCTCAGCAGGCGGGAGGATATCCCTTCATCACCCGCTGCTGCGTGGAAAACAAACTGGTTCGGCCGGACCACAGAGACTTGGCTCCCCGCATCGGCATTGCCTGGCGTCCCCTGCCTACGGATCGGTTCGTAGTGCGCGCAGGCTACGGCATTTTCTACGACCTGCAAAACCAGTGGTACTCCCTCACCACGTACGACAATATCAGCACCTACATTGGAGCACCGGCGTTTTACCCGACTTCGACTGGCGCTACCACGTCGGCTCCAAATGGGCTTGATACGCTGTGGTTGCCCTCGACAGTTGACTACGGCTTCTTCGGAGCAGGCTCGAATGCGTTTCCTTCTTATGTCCCCTACCCACAAATCAATTGGCCAGGAAACAAGAGTCCCTATAACCAGCAGTGGATGTTGGGAACTGAGTATGCCCTCAAGTCAAGTCTGCTACTGGACGTGAGCTATATCGGAAATAAGGCGCTTCGGCAGCCGGCGTATTGGTACTACAACGCCGCGACCATGGCCGCTGTCGACGATCCTTGCGACAGATATCGCACCGTGCAGGAGGCATCAGGTGACCCGACCTGTGCCAGCGATCCCAATTTCATCCCGGCCATGTCGCGCAACCACTTCAACCATATCAGCACCCACGCGTACTCGGTGGCTAACCTCTTCAGCAGCAACTACCACTCGCTACAAGTCCGACTGAATCAGCGGTTCAGCCACGGCCTGCAGCATCAACTGGGATACACTTGGTCGCGGATTCTGGATGAAACGTCGGCGATCAATAACATTCCCACCGGGACCCTTACGTTGCAGAACAACAACTGCTTCAAATGTGACTACGGTCCGGCCTCGTTCGATCAGACCCATCGGTTCGTAGGCAGCGGTTCCTATGAATTGCCCGTGGGCAAAGGTCGGAAATGGTCGCTTGGACCGGCCAACTGGGTACTAGGCGGGTGGAACTTCAGCGGTATCTACACTGCCGCTTCCGGATTCCCCGAAACCCTATTTGCGGGATTTGGGGGCTACGGCGAAGACGGGGTCCGCGCCGATCTGCGTCGGCCTAATCAGGTTGGAAATCCGAACGCTCCGGTGTATGGCGTGCTTGATCCTGCCGTCTACCTGCAGGCTAACTTCAAGAGCAACATTTTCCATTGGTTCAACCCCGCAGCCTATGCAGTTCCTGCCGGAAACCAGTACGGCAACGTTACTCGTAACAGTATTCGCCAGCCGTACTTCATGCGTGGAGATATCACCTTGTCGAAGAACTTCCCGATTACCGAGCGCCAGAACTTCCAGTATCGGCTGGAAATCTTCAATGTGTTCTCGCTGTGGCACTCCAACGTAGGCAGCGGCATACAAGGCAATTTGCGGGCTGGGAACTTCGGGTCATTAGTGCCGATTGATACCAACTCAGCCGGCCAGCCGCTCCCTGAGTCAGTGCAGTCCGGATTGCGGAACTGGTGGTCACCACGCACAATCCAAATGACAGCAAAGTACACGTTCTAAACTCGACCCCTCCCCACCCTGTAACCCGACATCCGGATGCTGGCCTAGGCAGCATCCGAAGTCAGGAACGGTATGAGAGAATCGGTTCTTCTAGAAATTTGCGCGGATTCGGTTGAGTCCGCGGTGGCTGCGCAGCGCGGTGGGGCTCAGCGCATTGAATTGTGCAGCAACCTCCTCGAAGGCGGTATCACTCCCAGCGCCGGCTTGATCTCGACCGTTCGCAGCAAGGTCTCCATTGACCTTAACGTAATGATCCGCCCCAGAGGCGGGGATTTCTACTATACCGCCGACGAGTTCGAAATCATGGAACAGGATGTGGTTACGGCCAAGCAACTCGGCGCTGCTGGAATCGTGTTCGGGGTACTGAAGGAGAACGGGGCAATTGATATCGCGCGAATTCGTCACCTTGTTGAGATTGCTCGCCCGCTGAATACTACTTTTCACCGTGCTTTTGATATGTCTCGCGACTTCGCTAGGTCGCTGGAGGACCTCGTCCATGCAGGTGTGAATCGCGTGCTGACTTCCGGCGGTGAGCAGAAGGTCGAGGACGGGATTCCTGCTGTCGTGCAACTGATTCATCGTGCTGACAACCGCATCGCCGTGATGGTCGGCGGTGGGATAACCGAGTCAAACGTACGGCGCATCGTCACCCAGACCGGCGCACGCGAGATTCATGCCAGCGTACGCGTCCATCTCCCGAGCCCCATGCGGCACCGCAATGAAAAGATCTCCATGGGGCTGATCAAGGGTCGCGAGTACCAGCGGGTGGTCGTTCTCGAAGACCGTGTCCGACGTTTGCTGCAGGCCGCTGTCGATGGCTGCCAACAAGGCACCATTGCCGTGCGCTAACATCCTTGTCCCCTGAAAACGTGCGATTCGCCTTCCAAGTCACGCTTCTGGTTGCCATCTTTACTCTTGGCACGGGCGCGCAGAATTTCACAGATATCAAACCATCGCCGCAGCAGGTTGAATGGCAAGATCTCGAGTTCGGAGTGATCATTCACTTTGGCACCAATACCTTTTTGGATCGCGAGTGGGGTGACGGCACCGCCAACCCGCAAGTCTTCGGTCCCACCCAATTCGATCCAGACCAATGGATGGGCGCGATCAAAGCGGCTGGAGCACGATATGTCGTGCTTGTGGCCAAGCACCACGATGGTTTTTGCCTGTGGCCTACCGAACAAACGGACTACAGCGTCAAGAGCAGCGCCTGGGAGCAAGGCCATGGCGATGTGGTCCGCCGTGTCTCCGATTCCGCCCATAGATTCGGTCTCAAGTTTGGCATTTATCTCTCGCCATGGGATCGGCACGAACCTAAATATAAAAAATCTGCCGAGTACGACAACTATTACATCGCTGAGTTACAGGAACTAACGAGTAGCTACGGCGATCTGGTCGAGTTCTGGTTGGACGGCGCGGGCAGCGAAGGCCATGTTTACAATTTCCCGCGCATCATCGAAAACCTTCGCATCAACCAGCCAGATACGCTGGTATTCGCCGATGCTGCCCTGTTCGAATATGGAGATATTCGCTGGGCAGGCAATGAGGACGGGACGATCCCTTACGAGAACTGGAATGTACTCGACCGTCACGGCTACCTGCGCTGGCGTCCTGTGGAAGCCGACACCCCACTACATAAGGGACACTGGTTTTGGCATCCGAATGATGAAGCCAGCCTCAAGTCCCTGCCAGATCTGATCGCTGCGTACGAAAATACGGTAGGCAAGGGAGGCCAACTGATGCTTGGTCTCGCTCCCGACAGGAGAGGTTTGCTGCCCGATTTCGACGTCAAGCGTCTCGAAGAGTTCGGAGCGGCCATCCACCAGCGATATGCCCAGAATCTGGTAGCTCAGGAGCATATCCGACGCCAATCCACTGATGAGGCGGCAATGGACGGCGATCCCACCACCTTCTGGTCCGCTCCTTCCGGCTCGCATCATGCGGTTCTTGAAGCTGATTTTTCCAAGCCGGTCAGTTTCGATCATAGCCTCACGATGGAATGGCTCAACGATGGCCAGCATGTTCAGCGTTACCGCGTTGAGATGTGGGACGGAAAAGGCTGGAAGCCTCTGGCTGAGGGCCACGCGATTGGACATAAGCGGATCGACAGCTTCCCTCCAGTGAGCACCTCGCGCGTCCGCCTGAATATATTGGGTTCCTCGGCAGAAGCACACATTCGGGAATTCCAGCTATTTCGGGTCGGACGACAATGATCGCCTTATCCCTCATCAAAATGCCGTGTACTCATCAAGTGAACGACCTCGGACCTGTTTTGTTGACGGACTGTGCCTGCCGAAAACCTCTATCTGTCTGAGAGGATGGGAATTATACTTCTTGGATAGTTCTCTCTTCCGATGCACATTTTTCTTGCGGCATTTCTTCCCACTCTGTTCTCGATCTTCCTATCGTCCGTTCACGCGCTCCCCTTGAGTTGGAGAACCTGGCTTTGCGTCACCAAATCGGCGTGGCGCAGCGTTCCGCGAGAAAACGTCCCAGGTTGACTTCCCGGACCCGCTGGCGTCCGGGTCCTGACAACCCTTTCTTACGGACATCACACTTTCGAACGCGCCAGTTGCGCCATCTCGACCAAGGCTTTTCTTGTTTCGGTCGGATTGCTCACCTCCAGCAAGAATGCGATGCGGACGCCTCGCATGCCATCCTGAGTTTTCAAACGTACCTGAAAGCCAAGGCGGTCGACCGCGGTCATGGTTGCTTCCTGCGACTCGATGTGCGCAAATGTCCGGGCAAGCAAGACGAGCGCATCCTGGTGGTCGGCGTTCATGTGCTGAATGATTTCGACCATCGAGTCAGCGAGTGGGTCAGGTTGCGCGCGATTATACTCAGAAGCAGATACCCAGCCCATCACTCCGAAGCCGGCGACGTAATAAACGTCCACGACGTCTATTCGGTAAAAAGAGAAATCTTCAAAATCCACCCAGTATTTGCTATTGCTGTAACGTGCCAAGTAGAGCTTGCGGGCCTCGGCCAGCTCCAGCTCTGGTATCGACAGAACATTTCCCATCAACGTCACCCTGGAGGAGCCTAGCGGATCGTCAGTAGGGCCGGGTTGTGTCACTAGCAGGCTGGCGCGCGGATCGGCCTGCAGGTTTTGAGTATGCATGGCCATCGTGCTGATTAGGAAGATGGGACGCCCGCGATCGTCCACCCCGTACGGCATCACTGATCCGAAGGGGAACCCCGGCTGCTTGCGCGAAAGAGTCGAAAGGCTGCCGAGGCGGCCCAAATACACCAAAGTGCGTGCTCGCTCGGCGAACGAAGGCTCAGGGACCGCAGACTGGTCACTTGCCGCAGCAGTGCCTGCGTGTTTTCTGATGGACGATGAAGACAACGCTACCCCTCCCGGCAGTTTAAATAACCCTGTCGGGTTTGTACATGGAGGTTTGCATCAATCGAGAATTGAGACTACGGGAGCAAAACACTGTTGTCGCCGCACCAGTCGGTGAGTTTGCACCCCGTGAGTTTCGCCTTGGTATTGTCCAGTTCGTTCTGCTTCCGGAATTACAGCCATTCCTTGACCGGCTCCTCGACGGTGACGCCATCCCTCACCGTTTTACCTTCCGAGAGGGCTTGAGGTTCCTCTCCAATTCCTTCGCCTTGGACTTCGCCTCGGAAAACGACCGGGTTTCGGTGCTCCATATTGTTTTGGTAGGACTCGAAACCGCGCGAAAACGTACTTTCAACATGCAGGACCACGAATGACACCTAGCTCTTGAACATTCTTCTAAATCCAGCGAACGGCACGCGAATAGCACGCGTCACGGAGCGGCAGATGATTCGGAAATCGCACTGCGCTCCCCGAAAGTACAACGGCCTGCTTGCCCTTACGGGTGAACTGCAGGTGGGTATACGCCCCCCGGGAGTGGTGTTTCGGCCGCCCATCAACGAACGAGGGCCTCATCAAGCTATTTGCGGGACTCTTCGCGTCCGCATGTGCTCATCAATTCCTGTAGCTCGCCAAAATTCGAAATGCCACCCGAAGGGAACGCGCTGAAGAAGTTTCCCATTCCGGGATAGGGACAACTGAGGAGCGCAGGTGCTGAGTCGGGGCGATCCGCCCTTGATTATTAATGACCTTTAATAAGTGACCAGCGACCGAGGATCCGACACTCTAGTCCGACGAGATGTGGGCCAGGGGGAATTCGGTCGGATGTCAGGTTGCGCGGTCGTTTGTTACAACTTGCCTCCATCGAACCTCAAGTTCAGACTATTCGCTGTATCGCGGTTCGCATGCACCGCCCGGAGAATCCGCTAGGCGATACCTGCTCCGGTGATCGCGCCTGCTTCGGTGACCGCCGTCACATAACCGGAACGCTCGAAAGGCTTAGCCTATATCGGATGGGAGATGCGATGAGGAAGCGTTCGCCATCTGCGACAGCATCGATGCTGGTTGTGGTCCTGTGCCTGGTGAGGCTTGATTCGATGGCGTTTCGCGTAGACGCCGCCAACCAAGTCGTCAGGGAGGAAGATTACAAAGCGCTCCCCAAACCGGGGGAGAAGGTTGCTCTCGGCGCCGACCACTATTTTGTCTACGGCTTCGACAAGGCGCCCCGACTCGGAACGGCTGTCATGAGGCTAGAGATTTTCACCCGCGATGGGCGCCGGGACACCACATTCGTCGTCAAGGGAGACGTAGACATGCCCTCAATGAGAACCGCGCACAAAACCGGGAACAAGGAATTCTCTCTTTCGGCGAAAGGAGTCTACCTCCTGCCCGTGCCACTCGTCATGCCTGGAGACTGGGAGATCAGGTTCACCTTTGAGAAGAGTGGCAAGACAGTGTTGCTCGGTGCCTACCGATTTAAATTATGAAGGAGCAAGCAGTAGCGATCTCGGGGGCGCCGGGCAAGGGTTTCTTTCAAGCGCTCTTTCTGCTCTTCCTGATGGCTGTTCCGGCCTGGGCTGCCACAGGATGCGATCTGAACTCCCCAGACAGGGACGTTCCGCGGCTCTTCCCGGAATCCACCCGCTACAGGTCGAATTACGTGTCGCTTCGGGCGGATCAGTTGCGGAGCGTTGTCGCGCGTCTGGGGGAGAGTTTCCGGGTTCTCTACGATCCGTTGAACGTCCCTTACACAATCTACGAGATCTACAACGGCAGTGAGAAGGTCGGCTACATTCACGGCGTGAATCAGAAAGGACAATTCGGGGGTATCCAGGTCTTTGTCGCTCTTGACTTGGCGGGCAGGATCAAGTCGTTCTACATCCAGAAGATGTCTGGTCAGTGGGCCGGCAAGTTCCGGGACACCGAGTTCGGCCGGCGATTTCTCGGGATATCCCTCAAGGACTTCGACTCGTTCGACCCTGTGAGCGGCAAGGGTTCGGGAAGGCTTGCGAAGATCCGTAACCCGGCTCCTGAGATGGAGACCGATTTCTACGGGGTGTTGCGGGCCCTGAAAAAGAACCTCATCCTCATGGATGAGCTTGTCTATTCGACAAAGCGGCAAAATCCATGATCAGCCCTTTCCAGATCGCTTACAAGAATCTCCTGCGGGACCGGGTTCGGACACTCCTGACACTCGGCGGGATCATGCTCGCCTCCTGGGTCCTGGTGAGTCTGCTCGGCTTCAACCGCGGGTATGAAAGGGCCTTGGACCATGACATCGACAACATGGGATACCAACTCATGGTCATGGCGAAGGGGTGCCCCTACGAGGCGGCGACGTTGATGCTGCAAGGGGGGACGGGGCTCCGCTACATCGAGCGGTCCATGGTCGACTCGATCTCAAGGGAACCGGAGGTGGAACAGGCCACGCCCATCCTCATGCAGGCCTATTTCGACCCCAACAAAGGTGAAAGCGGTGGGATTGCCGGGTACTTCGGCGTCGAGGCCGCGACCTTTCCTGCCATGAAGCCGTTTTATCGTTTTCGGAAGGGAGGCTGGTTCCAAAGCGAGAACGCCGCCGAGGTGGTCATGGGTTTTGAGGCGGCCGAACTGGAGCAGCGCGAGGTGGGAGACATGACCCTCGTCCCCGAAAAGAATGTCCAGCTCAAGGTGGTGGGAATCTTGGAGCGGACCGGTACTCAAGACGACGGCACCATTTTCGTCCCCTTGAAGACGCTGCAGAACATCTCCGAGACGGACAAGATCACCACCATCGGGATAAGAGTCAAGAAGGGTGCCGATGTGGCCGGACTGGAAGGCAGGCTCTATCAGCTCCCGAATGTGCAGGTGGTGAGCTTCAGCCAGGTCAAACAGACCATCATGACACTTGTGTCCACGACCCGTGTGATGGTCTTCTCGATCGCCGTGATCGCGCTCCTCATCGCGATGGCCGGGGTTGCAAACACAGTCCTTATGTCCGTTGTCGAGAGGCTGCAGGAGATCGGAGTCCTGAAAACGATGGGGGCAATGCCGAGCGACATTTTTCTCCTGGTATGGACAG
>DATEPX010000400.1:0-5271 GCA_035272945.1 Terriglobales bacterium | reverse complement strand
TAGACGAGAACAAACCCACCGGCTCAATCAAGATTCGAGTCGAAACGATCGACTATTTTCTGCGGCGCTATCGCGAGGAAGTCATCCGTAAGCGCAAAGCTGAGCAACAGATCGAAGCGCAGCTGGCGGCCCTGGAAGCCGAGTTGCATCGAAGGTCACGGGAATCCGCCGTTCTGCAGTTTGATAAGGCAGGCATGGAGCAGGACCTCCAGCCAATGGCCGGGGATTAGAGTCGGATTACTCAGCTCGCCAGAGCAACATCCTCCTCATATCCGGCGTCGAAGCTGCACGTTGTGCCCATGGATGCCTCGGATGGACCTGAACCGGCGTGAACTGGTGAAGCACGCGTGGGCAATATCACGGTTCTCGGCGTCAGATGTTTCCGACGCGCCTACGACGGTTCCAGCCTGCAACGCGCACTAGGTGTCTCCAGGGCCAATGTTTCGCAGTACCTTGCCATTCTAAAGGCGGCCGGCGTCATCAGCCATGGAACGCAGGGGACGCCGTGTGTTTTACCCTGCTCGCGAAGCCCGGAAGTGAAGCAGGCGTGCGAGTTGATTCGTGGCGTCCTAGGAGCCCAGATTCAAGAACGGCCGGCGATTGGCGGTCTGAGATCTACATCCCCTGCGGGAAGCAATTCGTTTCATCATCAGAGGCCTTCGGTGCTGGGCAAGTGCCCTTCCAAATGCACCTTCGAAACAGGTCGCATCCACAGCTTTCTGGGGTATACTTCGCCCACAAGGGTCTAAATTTCTCGGGAAACGAGTGAGCTCATGTCTGTAAAAGCGGTCGAAGAGGTATCTACGCAGGTTCCTGGCGACGAATTTCAGTCACTGGAAGAGAAGATTTATCGCACCATCGAGCTGTACAAGACTGCGCGCGCCGGCCGCATGGGCGCAGAGCGCGACGCCCAACGGTTACGTGAACAGATCGAGGAACGCGAAGAGGAACTGGAAGGCTTGCGCAAGGAAGTCATCGCGCTGCGCAAGGAGCGGGAAGAGGTGCGCGGTCGCGTGGAGAAGATGCTGCGTCAGATCGAAGCCATCAGCGAAGAAGCAATCGCCGGATAAGGCGCGAACTTGCGTAAAGGAGTCCAAACAGCATGGCATCGCTACCCAAAGAGCATCCTACCCGCGACCCGCAGAACAGCAGCGTGCGGGTCGAAATCTTTGACCAAGCCTACAATCTGCGCGGATCCGATCCCGAGTATGTGATGAAACTGGCGGAGTATGTAGACGGCAAAATGCGCGCGGTGGCTGAGGCAACTGCTACGGTCGACTCGCTGCGCCTGGCGGTTTTAGCGGCGCTCAATATTGCCGACGAATACCACATTCTGAAACGCCAGCACGAGAATGGTTCTGGAGATTACATCAAACGCGCCCACCGCCTGGTGCATGCGTTAGATGAGGTCCTGAATGAAGACCGGCGCGCCTGAACGGCCGTTGGTCGTTGACCGCCCGGCGCAAGCACGCTAACTGCCATCTTTTTACCTCCTGCCTCTTGCGAATCGGCGCAGCTTTCCCTAGCATCGAATTGAAAGTCGGCCTGTAGGGTTGGTGATGGTGGTAACCGATTTTTGAACCAACACCGAATGAACGGGGACTCGACTCGAAAGAACGATCCGGTGTGCGATGCTCCGCCACGCGGAGATGCCTAAAGGGTCGCGGCGGGTTCCCACCGTCTATGACGGGTTCATTCTCGGCCTACCACACGGCTCCCGCGGGTCGGCTTGATTTTTGTTTCTGGCCTCTTAGACAGAGAGTTAGCGAGAAAGCAATTCTGATCTGCGGCCTGACTGCTCCCGTTTCCGCCAGTTCCCATCTTCCTGCTCGCCTTCTGCTAAACTGGACCAGTATCAATTTCCCTTCTTACGCATCTAAATTAATCAGTGCTTCCGCGACTCTTTCATATCGGCCACTTCAGCCTGCCCACCTATGGTTTTCTGGTTGCCCTGGGTGTGCTGGTTGGACTCTGGATCAGCGTGCACAACTCTCGCCGCGAAGAAATTGACCCGGAAAAGGCCTGGAATTTCGGCATTCTCGTGGTCTTGTGCGGAATTCTGGGCTCGAAGATTCTCTATATCCTGGTTGACCTCAGCTATTACACAAGCCATCCTCGCGAAATTCTTAGCTTTGGTACTTTGCAAGCCGGAGGCGTGTTCTCGGGCGGCCTGATCGCCGCGCTGATTGCTGCCGCATGGTACATCCGGAAGAATCACCTGCCGGCGCTGGCGACCTGCGATGCGTTTGCGCCCGGATTAGCTTTGGGTCATGCGATTGGACGGGTGGGGTGCTTTTCTGCGGGATGCTGTTGGGGAAAGCCCACCAATCATTTTTGGGGCGTCACGTTCACCAGTCCTCTGGCACAGCAGTGGGTCGGGACTCCTCTAGGTCAAGCTCTAGAGCCGACGCAACTGTTCGAAGCCGCAGTCGAGTTGGCGAACTTCTTCATCCTGATGTGGCTTTTCAAGCGGAAGAAGTTCGATGGCCAGGTCTTCGGAGCCTATCTTTTCCTGTATGGTTTCGCGCGCTACTTCCTGGAATTCTTGCGTGACGATCCGGGACGCGGCGAGGTATTCGGCGGAATGATGACCGGGACCCAGTTGATCGCTATCCTGCTGGTGATCGCCGGTGGTGTCCTCTGGCTGCGGCGCGCTCCCAAGACCGCTCCGGCTACCGCGACGCGCTAAGAAGAACCATTCTCGACTCGTCCACGTTATCCTTGTGCTCGGAAGTTTGTGGAGGCAGGTCTTCGACCTGCCTGTCCGGGTCAGAGACCCGGGCCCACACTGGTTATGCACTGAGCACTAATGTCTGACCAATTTCCAATTTCTTTAACTTCGTCTGGCGAAGATGCCGGCAAGCGCCTCGACCAATATCTGGTTTCACAGCTAGGTGACGTCAGCCGCGCTCGGGTCCAGCACCTGGTTGAGGACGGCAAAGTACTGGTTAATGACCAACCCGCCAAACCATCTTTGAGATTGCGCGGAGGGGAGCGCATTCAAGTGCTGGGTTCGGCGCACGCTCCGCCTTTGCGAGCGATGCCGGAACAGATACCCCTGGAAATTGTGTACGAAGATGACGACTTGGCGGTCATCAACAAGCCGGCAGGAATGATGGTTCACGCGGGCGCAGGATCGACCGACGATGCGCGGAACCGGGGAACCCTGGTGAATGCTTTGTTGCACCGCTTCGGCAGCCTCTCCCAAGTGGGAGAGAAAGTGCGGCCGGGCCTGGTGCACCGCCTGGACAAGGACACCAGCGGGCTCATTGTGGTGGCCAAGAATGATGAGGCTCACCGCAAGCTGGCTCTGGAGTTTTCGCAACGGCGCGCGAAGAAGACATACATTGCCCTAGCCCATGGATGGTTAAAGCAAGACCGCGGAACCGTTCAGGCCAGTATTAGCCGCGATCGGGTTCGCCGCACTCGCATGACGACTCGGCGGATGGGCGGACGGGAAGCGGTGACCCACTACCAAGCGCGCCGCAAGCTCGACACTGTCTTTGGAAAATTTACATTGCTGGAATTGAAGATTGATACTGGGCGCACTCATCAGATTCGTGTGCACTTGGCATCACTCGGACATCCTGTGGTGGGTGACACTCTCTACGGAGCGCCGCGTGCAATCAAGGCACGCAATGCTAAGCATCCAGCGGAAAAGGAACTCTCTTTATCCCGTAACTTCCTTCACGCCACCAGCTTGGAACTGGCGCACCCCGGTACTGGAAAAGCTCTCTCCTTCTCCCAGCCGCTGCCTCTGGACCTCCTCGAGTTCCTCGAACGCCTTGAGCAGCACTAACTCCAGGTTGGTTATAATGAGTGCATAGTTCACATGAAATTAGTTTGGGTCACATGGCTGGCAGCCTTGATAATGCTGGCCTTCAGCGCTGTCGCGCAGAACGATAATCAGCCGGAACTGCCTTCCGCTCCCTCGGCAGTGCAAGAGCAAAAGGAGCCGCCGAAGTCTGCTCCTAGTCAAGCGCAGAAGTCTGCTCCGACTCGACCGCAATCGTCACGGCCTTCCGACATTCAAGAGTTAAAGCCGATCGGGCAGGAAGCTCCGCCAACGGCACCGGCAGTGCCAGATACGACGGCTTCGAAGCCTGATCCGCAAGAACCGACGGCCGCACCCGCTTCACCGTCCAGTGAGGCCAAGCCGAGTCCCTCCGGCGACGCCGATTCCGCGGAGAACGACAAGTCACTCACGACCATTCGCAAGACAGTCAACGAGGTGAATGTCGTTTTCGTGGTGACTGATAAGCATGGTCACTACGTAAAGGACCTGAAGAAAGATAATTTCAGAGTTCTGGATGACAACAAGCCGGCCAAAGAAATCCGCAGTTTTCGCAATGAGACTGACCTGCCCTTGCAGGTAGGTCTCCTGGTAGATGCCAGCAACTCGGTGCGCGATCGCTTCAAATTCGAGCAGGAAGCGGCTATCGAGTTTCTGAACCAGATCATCCGTCCCGGCTACGACAAGGCGTTTGTTATCGGTTTTGACACCACGCCAGAGCTTACTCAGGATTTCACGGACAGCACTGAACTGCTTTCCCGCGGGGTGCGCGCGCTTCGCGCGGGTGGCGGGACCGCGATGTACGATGCCCTCTATTTCGCCTGCCGCGACAAGTTAAAGAACGCTCCCCGCAAAAGCCCGGTGCGCCGCGCCATCATTCTGCTGAGTGACGGCGAAGATAATCAGAGCCGCGTGACCAGGGAAGAATCCATTGAAATGGCCCAGCGTGCGGAAGTGATTGTCTATACCATCAGCACGAACGTCTCGGGCGTCAAGAGACAAGGCGACAAGATACTGGAGCGCATCGCAGATGCCACTGGAGGACGCGCCTTTTTCCCCTTTCAGCTACGCGACGTGTCCAACGATTTTGCCGAGATTCAGAATGAATTGCGCAGTCAATATGCGCTGGCCTACATACCCGAGGATTTCCGCATGGACGGCCGCTTCCGCAGTATCCAGATCACGGCAGATCAGAAAAGTTTCCATGTCCGCTCCCGTCGCGGTTATTACGCCCCGGCGCAATAGGCGAGCGCATGGTCGGATACTCCCTCACTCCCCTCCCCAAGAAGCTGGGTATTAAAGAGCGCACTCGGATTGCTCTGCCGGGCATTCCTCCCGACGCTATTGCCCGATGCGAAATGGCAGAGCAGGAGCCGCCCGATTTCGTCTTGCTCTTCGTCAAGACCCAGGCTGACCTGAAGAAAAGCTTTCCTCCGTGGAGTAAAAGGCTTGAACCTGCCGGCATGTTGTGGGTGGCG
>DATEPX010000399.1:0-71507 GCA_035272945.1 Terriglobales bacterium | reverse complement strand
ACCTAAATTATGCGCAGAATCCTGCCTGGTCTGAGGTGGAGCCCCGGATCTCGCCCGCGCCATTCTTGACCTTCGTTGCTTGATCGCCGATGGCTTCGTCGCTTCTCGCTAAGTGGCTCCTTTGTTCGCCGCTATCTCGCTGATGTTGCGGGCCTATCTGCGCATAAAAGTTTATGCACCTTTCAGGATCGTAACTCCGTCGCCAGAACCGGCGAGAATCCTCCTGGACGCTGTACGATGGCGCGCAGCCGATCCATCAGCCGTTGAAACAATCCTCGCTCCGGGTACTGGTCGCTGTAACTGATCCCCACTCGCCCATCGTGTGTCCAGAACTTGGCCGCCAGAAACAGAAAGCGCAAGCGCGTCGTGGCCAACGTGGTATGTTTCATCTCCTCCACCTTTACCCCTTCTTCCCGAGTGAATAGCAGCAGCCAGCAGTTCAAGTTGTACGCCAGCATGACCAGCTGAAAATGCACGCAGTTGGTCGCCCACTGCCGGGAGGGATGGGCCGCCAGCCCACCATCATTGTTGGCTTCTTTGATCAAGTTTTCCGCCCCCGCCCGCTGCCGATAAAACCACACCAGCAGATCCAGCGCTCCCTTCATGTTCGTCACAAAGACTCGGTAGCTGTATTCCGGAGTGTCGAATAGTTGATACTGCTCCTTCGACTCCTCTGGCTTCTTCTCGTTCTGGTAGCGCAAGGCCAAAAATCGGTAGGCTCTTCCCCACTCCTCCGGCTGGTACTCAAACTCGCACTGCTGGTCGGCATCGGTCTTGGGCGAGGCCTTCCAGCTGGCCGTCCGCAGCTTCTCCAGCAAACGCGGCGTCTTGCGCGCCACCACAATGAATTCCACCTTCCCCTCTTCGTACGCTTGCACCGCGTCCCAGCAATAAAAACCAGAGTCTGCTCGTGCCAACCGTCGCTCCACTCCAGGCGGAACCGCACCCAACACAGCCTTCAGGTGGCGGGCAATCTGCGGCCCGCTCGGCCGATCTCCATTCCTCAACTCCCCCCAGATGTACTCTCGCGTCTCGGCGATGAACGTCAGAATCGGCTGGTAACTCTTCTTTCCTCGGTTCTTGGGGTTATACCCCTTGCGTGCTCCCATCTTGTTCTGGCTGTAAATGGTGTGCACCGTGGTGTCGGTGTCCAGGGTGATGCCATCCAGCCGCACCTGGGCCGCCGCCCACACTCGCTCTCGCATCTTCTGTTGCACTTGCAACAGTTGCTGTGCCACGCTTCCATGCAAGCAATCCAGAAACCGCCAATACGTGCTCTGCACCGGCAGGGTCAACACCTTCAGAATGCGCGTCAGCATCGGATCCCTGGCCACATACCGAAGATGATGCAAGCGCGAGAATCCCACATAAATCGCCAGCACCATGCTCAGCAGGTATTGGTAGAACGACATCGCTCGCAACCTCCGCTTCACCGTTATGATTTCTTCGATCAACTCCTGGAACTTGAGTTTCTCTAACATCGTGGCCACGGGAAACAGACCTCCGTAGGGGGTTAAGTTCTTACCCTCGAAGTCAAAGTGCGTATTCGCATTGATTTTATTGGGCTGAAAAGGCCTCTCGGGGGAGGCTTGTGGGACGCCCGGTTTCCGGGTATGCTTCGATCTGCTTATCACCATTTTGGGGACTCCTGAAGATGGGCTCGCGAAGCTCCTGACTCCGCGGCCTCCCTGTTCTACAACAGCATTTCCAGGGTCTCCAAATGGTTTTTCCCTTCACACTTTCTCAGAAAAACCCGTTCGAACCCTCATCTTTGTGCATTATCTAGGTGAAACCTGGCCAACTGATCCCTTCCGAGCAGGAGCTTTCCTCGCGGCTGGGCGTGAGCCGCATGACGGCGCGTCAGGCGATCAAGAGCCTGTGTGACGCCGGCATGGCTTATAGCCGCCGCGGACTCGGAACATTTGTTTCGGCAGCCAAGCAGGAAAAGACCTCTACCGAGCTGCTCTCTTTCACCCAGGAGATGAAGGCTCGCGGGTCGCGGCCGTCTTCGCGCGTGCTCTCGTTCGAGCGCAGCGCCGCAGAAGACGAAAGCGCGCGCGCACTTCATTTGGCGCCTGGAGCGAAGGTGCTCCGCCTGGTCCGCGTCCGCCTGGCCGATGCCCTACCCTTGGGCATCGAGACCAGTCTCCTTCCGTTTGGTTTACTCCCCGGCCTGTTGGACGAGTTCGACCCACGAACGTCTCTGTATCGGACGCTCGCCAAGCGCTACGACATTCATATGGCTGCTGCTGACCAAGTCGTAGAGGCAGGGTTGGCGGACGCCGAGGTAGCCCGCCTGCTTCAAATCGATAAGGGAAGCCCGGTCTTTCTACTGACGCGAGTTTCGTACGCGGAAAATGGACAACGAGTCGAGTATGTGCGATCCACCTACCGCGGAGATCGTTGGAAGATTGTGAGCCGTCTCACGGCCAGCCGGATCGATCGCGGAACGGCGCAAGCACAACCGCGGTCGTTATTACTTCAAGCCCGGGGCAATTCTCCTTCCGTCTCTGGCCCTAACCACCTCTCGAAGCGGGGAGCGTCCGCTCCGGCGGTTAGCCACTTACCAAGCGAGGAAAGCTCATGACCCGAGAAATCCTGTTCTTCGATCCTGCTATCCACTCCAAACTCGGTCAAGATCGTCATCATCTGTCCTGCCGAGCGAGGCTTCGCCCTTCTTGTATCGTTCCACCGCGAGCAGGATTCTACCCCGTGTAACCATGTCCCGCACGGCTTTGGAAAAGATCACTCCTCTGTTCTTTGGTGAGCTCGTTCAAAAAGTCGAAATGCTCACGATCCATTCGGATACTCATCGTCTTTGTCATATGGCTATCCCCAGTTTCCGCCAGCATCTTCTGTTGTTACGTTATCGCGGGTGTGAAGGATCAAGACGCACACGTACGCGGGAACTTCTACTTCGGAGTTGTGAGCGGTTTGGGCGCGGAGCAGTCCGCCAAAAATTCCTGAGGCCTGAAGTGTGTTAAAGCGCGGTCACCTGCCACTGGAAGGTGCGAAACTCGGCGAGCCTGCTGAAGTCTCGTTCGTTGGCTGTGATCACTCGGATGCCCAGTCGCCCCGCGCTCATCGCGATCAGCGCGTCGCTGGTCAATCGTCCCTGTCCAATCTTTTCGTAATGATACTTGGCCGCCAAGCGAGCAAGCACTCTGCCGGCTTGAGCCCAGTCGCTGAGATTCGGAACCAGGATTCGCCTCGCCCTGTCAAAATCTCGCTCCAAGCGTTCTACAACCTGACGATCGCGGTCGGCTGTGCCAGCATAGAGTTCTTCGAGTACCACTGCATTGAGCCAAAGGGGCACATCCGTAGTGAACCGGCGCAGTGCCAGGACTGCATCGTCTCCCTGCCGCAGTGCGGTAATGTAAATGGAAGAGTCGAAAAGGGCGGGCTGCATCTAACGACCCAACGTACCGTATACGTCCTTGATCTCAATACCACTCTTGACAAAGCGCGCGGTGGCTTGAAGAGCCAATCGATTGCTCTCGTGCTCGGCAATCGCCAAATCCAACGCACGCTCGATGGCCTCAGTCTCGGTTTTCGCTTGCAAAGCTTTTTGGGCGCGCTTGATTTTCACGGAATCCAACTGAAAGTGCTTGTGCGACCGATTCCTTGCCGTGGCCATGAAAGTACCCCTTCCCCATTGACAGGATACCACCTAATGTACACATATTCCATATTTGTGTACATGCTTGGAATCCCCAAGGCCGACACTGGCGACTCGGGACTGGAACCCTAGTTGTCACATTGTCGCAGGTGTGAAGTCACCAGTCATGGCCATGACGATGGATCGGCCATCAGTCCCTGAGTTCTTTGGTCAAATATCGAATCGCCACGCCTTTCGAAGCGCCGCGACACTCTGGAGATAATCCTCTTCTTCGATCCTGCTATCCACTCCAAACTCGGTCAAGATCGTCATCATCTGTCCTGCCGAGCGAGGCTTCGCCCTTCTTGTATCGTTCTTGTATCGTTCCACCGCGAGCAGGATTCTACCCCGTGTAACCATGTCCCGCACGGCTTTGGAAAAGATCACTCCTCTGTTCTTTTGTGAGCTCGTTCAAAAAGTCGAAATTCTCACGATCCATTCGGATACTCATCGTCTTTGTCATATGGCTATCCCCAGTTTCCGCCAGGCATCTTCTAGAATGGCTGGTTTGTAGCGCCCATATTTTGCCAGCGTGTCAAGTTGCTAGTGCGCCACACTTGAGGTCTGCTTTGCGAGCTCGGCCTGGACCTTCGCCACCGGACCGTCGATGTACAAAGGCTCGGCACTTCCCCAACGCACTCCCTTCGGATAGAGCGCGACCAAGTCCCACAGCGTCCCGTCGTGGCGGCAGCAGCTTGGTTGCCGACTAGACAGCTGCGCATCTAGTTCTTTAGCGATGACATGGCCCTTATCCCAGAACTGTGCGACTCTGGCGTCAGGAATTCGGGAAAGAACTGGACGAGTAGGTCTGCTCCAGTCCGAGGCCAGTATTGGTTCCCAAACCACGAGCACCGTTAGGTGGGGAGAGCTCTCCTGCTTCAACACGTCTTCGGCTGCGGAGGCCCCCCGCAAGCAACCTGGTCACGTCGGGGACAGGAGCAGTACCATCCTGGCATTGGCAGCGGCTTGGTTAAATTGATCCACAAACTCTCTCCCACTGGCAGGACTCAAGCGCGCCAGCGGAGGCTGACCATTCGGGGTGCTTGCCGACCATAGAAAATGCCAGGCGAGCGTGAGCACGAAGACCAAACCGGCGAGCAACAATATGTATCTGTTCTTCGACATCCCAAGGCTCTCCGAATCAGCCAGCGATCAAGCTGGCGATCACTTGAGGAAACAGAACAACTAAGGCCACGACGACAACAGCGGTCCAGAAGAGCACCAGGCCAGCGGTGCTGCGTCTGGCGCAGGTAGATTTCCTGAAGTACAACTGCACCGACCCAACGCACAGGAATGCGATCGAGGCGACCAACAACCATGGACGGAACTGCTGCGCCCACACGCTAATGCCCGCAAGTCCCACCGCCCCAAGGAAACCAAGTGGCACACAGCAAGCGAGCGTTGAGAGTGCGGCAACGATGGCGGCGGTGGGTGCGCTCTTATCCCGAACTTTCGTAAATCCTCTTCACTGTGCAGATTGCTGCCCATAGCGCCATTCCAACACAAACGCGATCCCGGTCCCGATAGCAACCAGGGGCCATACCAAGCGGGGCTCGATATGAATCAGACCAATGCTTGCGAGCAGGAACACCGCGGCAGTGATTAAAAATAGAGGCGCCGTTATGCTGCAATGCATCGTCCCATTCTTAACCCAGTTAGCCAAGCACCCGACTGCCGCAGCGAACAGAATCGTCGCGGCCGAAGAGCCATGAAGCGGATGCCAATAGATGCCTATGAGGCTTAGCACTCCCCATGCGATTACGGAAACTGCGAACCAATAGCACATCGCCGAAGGTGAGCTACAGCAAAGGTCCCGTTGGTGATCCGTTCTCCGTGTTTGAGTGAGATTTCTCGCTGAGTCGCTGGAATTCATATGTCAACCTCTTTGATTATTCGCTCCGGCAACCGCTCGTTGCAGCGACTCAGGCGATGGCAGTCCGTTTCCGCCTGAGTAGAGCCTGCATGCTAGACCGTAGAATTCCTGTCTATTCGGTTCCACATCTTGTCCGTTGACGCGTACGGTTGGAGAACCCGGGAATTGGAGCAGCCGGGCCATTGCCTCATCGGTGACCGCGATTTCTTGAATCGGCGCACTCACGGCCTCAGCCTGTAGCACGTTCCTGAGGCTCTCAATTGTGGTCTGATGGTTAGGGCAACCAGGTACATAAAGCACTTCAATCAGCATGAAATTCATTTCCTCCCATTCGAGGTGCTGAAGATCGGGCACTCATTGGGAGCGTGTTTTTGTCTGTGTTTCAGTTCCCGATTGCACTTTTGTTGGTCCAACACCAATTCACTCTCAAGCTTTGCCAGTTCGCGGATCTTGGCTCGAACTTCGCCAAGTTTTGCCGTCAGAAGATCTCTGACTTCGCCGCAGGCATGCCCGTCACGATCCCGTAGGTCCAGGAGTTGCTTGATTTCCTTGAGCGAGAACCTCAGACCTTGCATTTGCTTGATGAAGCCAAGGCGCGATACATCATCCGCGCTGTAGAGACGGAACCGACCTCTCGTCCGGGGCATGCTGGGCAACAATGAGCGGCGCTCGTAAAAGCGGATCGTGTCCACACTCAGTGCCGATTGCTCCGCCGCCTCGCCGATCTGGATTGTGTTCTTCAGCGTTTCTGAACTTTGCGGCATACAAAAAGCATACACTCTGGACCATACTCCAGAGTCAAGTGCAAAATGCAGGGAGGACCGATGAGGAGAACAGTTACAGTTCCTTGGGCTTACCGTGCATTCTTGACGGTTCTAACGGGCGATCCGCACCATATCGGATTCGGGAAGGTTTCGCGACCATACGCCCGGAGCAAAGTCCCCAACTGCCGTATCGTTTGTGGTTAATACGCCTTCGCGATCACCGCACGCCGGTCGACCTGTTCACCAGTGACGATGCACTTGCCCGGACCGTCACATTCATCCACTAGAGGAATACAGCGGATCGTGGCTTTGAACTCTTTCACGCGCTGGTCGCAGCGCGGATCATCCTTCACATGCGCCATGACGAACTTGCCGCCACCTTTTTCGGCCGTGACATCATTGAGGATCGACTCCACCTCGCCGATCGAGTTGGCCAGCACCGTATTCGTTCTTAATCGCTGTTTCGCGGCCTCAAACATGTTCTTTTGCATTTCGCCTAGAAGCGCAGGCAGCTTCTCCGCGAGTTCGGCTTGTGGCATCGGCTGCTTGCCACCGGTGTCGCGCCGCTTGAGTACGATACTGCCTAATGCCAGATCGCGTGGGCCGAATTCGAGTACAACCGGCACGCCACGACGCTCCCAATGGAAGAACTTCGCGCCAGGAGTCTGGCCTTCGCGGTCGTCTACCTTTGCCCCAACCTCTTTTGCGATGCGATGCGCAGCTTCGAGTACGCGATCCTTCTCGCCGTCCTTGCAATAGATCGGAACGATCACGGCTTTGGTTGGCGCAAGCTTCGGCGGCAGCACTAGCCCCCTATCGTCGGAGTGGCTCATGATCAGCCCACCGATCAGGCGCGTGCTCACGCCCCAACTGGTCTGCCAGACATAGTCGAGCTGGCCTTCCTTGTTCTGGAACTGGACGTCGAACGCTTTGCCGAAGTTCTGTCCGAGGTCGTGGCTGGTGCCGGCCTGCAACGCGAAGCCGTTCTGCATCATGGCTTCGATGCAATAGCTTTGCAGCGCCCCCGCGAACTTCTCCGATTGGGTCTTCACGCCCTTGACAACAGGCACCCCCATTACGTCCTCGGCCACCTCGGCATACACATCCAGAATGCGCCGCACTTCCTTCACAGCCTCGTCATGATTGGAGTGCGCGGTGTGGCCTTCCTGCCAGAGAAATTCTGTCGTTCGCAGAAACATGCGCGTGCGCAGCTCCCATCGAATGATGTTGGCCCACTGGTTTACCAGTACTGGCAGATCGCGCCAGCTCTTGATCCATTTGGCGAAGAAGTGGCCGATGATCGTCTCCGACGTCGGCCGAATCACGTAGGGCTCATCCAGTTGCTTGCCGCCGGCCAGCGTTACTACCGCGAATTCAGGAGAAAAGCCTTCAACGTGTTCCGCCTCCTTATGTAGAAAGCTTTGCGGAATCAGCAGAGGAAAATACATGTTCTGGTGACCCGTGGCTTTGAAGCGGCCGTCAAGCTCGCGCTGCAACAACTCCCAAACAGCGTAGCCGTTGGCCTTAATGACCATGCAGCCCTTGACGATTTCCGCGGGCTCGGCCATGTCGCCTTGTAAAACAACGTGTTGGTACCAAGTAGCAAAATCCTGACTGCGCGCGGTGATCGGAGATTCGGCCATAGATGGGACAAATGCTCTCTATCTTGGAGTGAACAGCAGTTTCAGTAAACGTTGAGATTAGCAGAACTCGCAGCGCGAGAATGGGACGGCAAAGATGCGTTCTCGGTTCCCGTCCTGATCGCCGCTATCCGCCAACCCAGGCTCGAAGTCAAAATGGGGGAGAATCGGAAGCTCGGTTGGCACCTGTCGCCGATTACAGCTGGATAACGGGCCACTCGGAAATTAGCGGCCTAATGAGAACGGGAGATCTCAGCTTGGCCAGCCAGAAATCTCCCGCGGTGATGTTATGAGTTTATGCGTACAGCGCCAAACTACTGCTGTTCGTATGCTCCTGCGCCTCTTCGAACTCTGCATCACTGCCATAGCAAGTACAGAGGCGCATAGGGTGCAGCAGCTGCTATTACCGAGCACGTGAAGCGACGTTCGGCATTATCTCCACAAGGAACGGCTTGGGTTGCCGACCTCCGGGGACCTCCGGGTTCGGCACGCGACAAAGAGATTGAGAAAAGCCTATTATTGCCAGACCATCTCGATTTGTTGCCGCGAACTGGAGGTGCTTATGCCTGACGACCAAACGGCTTCCCCAGACACCGGCGAACCACGTTTCCAACAAGACTGTTGCATCGTCGGTGGCGGTCCCGCAGGAATGGTGCTCGCGCTCTTGCTTGTCCGACAGGACGTACGGGTCACGGTACTGGAAGCTCACGAGGATGCACGGCTGGCCGACACCGAATTGGAGATGACGTACGCGGTTAGCGGAATCGGTGTCTCCAAGGTCTGACAGGTCAGCCCGGAAGCCCATCTTCAGGTAAACAATTGTGATCCCGGCGTCGCGTGCAGCGGAAAGCACTTTCCGCGTCGGCCCGACGGCTTTTTGGACCGCGGAAATGTTTATTCCTGCACGGTCAAACAGTCCACCCTTCGAACAAAAGTCGTTCTGCATGTCCACAACGACCACGGCCGTCTCCGCGCAGTTAACCGTGACGGGCTCGGGATCAGCCTCGATGATCGTTGTTCGCCCCACAATCATTTCACAGGCCTTCTTGTGCTAGTGCTCGTTTCGATCCCACTCTCTTAGCGGAAACGGCGAACGGCAGACATCGATCCAAAGTCAACAATTCTTGAAGCGCTCATTCCAGCGGAGTTAATCTGTCTGCGTAAATGGCTTAGCTCTCGAAGATGTCCACCTTTCCAGTGCGATAGACTCTACGGCACGACAATGATCTCCCCCTTCATTCCGAGATCGTCGTGAAGGGTGCAGATGTATGGATAGACGCCCGGATTCGTAAAAGTGACCCTGAAGCGCGTTGGGCCGAACGGAGTCTGCGGCAGCCCGGTCTCATCCTGTGGCGCCGAGACGATGAAGCCCGAATGGACGTTGTCCGAGGTTGACGAAGTGGTAGCGTGGAGTGCGCCGTCAGCATCCACGGTCACATTCGGTGAAGGAGGAAATGGGTCGTTCGGTTCGGCTCCGAACGTAATGGTGTGGGGCATGCTGGTGTCGTCATTTGTCCATTCCACAGTCGCGCCTGCATGGACTATCAATTCGGGCTGAACAAACCGCATCAGCGAGATGGTGCTGTGTCCGCCGCCATTGGCCAGTGTTTTTCCGGCTCCGACGATCACCGAATTGGGAGGCGCCGAGTGATGATGCGCCTGTCCTGGATTGAGTTCAGCCAGCAGATCGTGAGCCTGCTGGGCGGCTTCCTTGTCGTAAAAGGTCTGATCATGCGGAAGCGGAACCGAAGTGTCGAGAACATGCACCACGCCAGTCATATCAGGATGAACAAGGCAGACCAGCTTGAAATTACCCGCCGTCGGAAACATCACGTTGAACGTTTGACCCGAGACCATCGGCGGAGTGCTAATACACGTCGAGTAGTCGAATGACGCCGCCCCAACAGAAAATCCGGGACAACCGACGAAGAACGGTGGGCGCACCTGTCCAGTGGTGAGGAAGGTAATGGTGTGGATCTCGTCAGCATTGACCGTCCATTGAATGGTGTCTCCCACGTCGATCCAAAGCTCGTTGGGAAGAAAGGCGACGACTTGGCGGCCCTTGTCCTCGCTCTGTGCGCCAACGGTGGCATTCCATTGGGCGCCGAATGCAGGGACGAAACTAAGCACTGTGAAAACTAATGCGGTGAACCTGGAAAGTGACGTTTTCATGATCGCTTCTCCTGTTTGTCTTCTCTTCCTTAATCCATGTGATTCCGAGCACTAGTGCTTGCGCGCTGCAGCGTGAATAGGCACTGAGTGTCCTTGAAATCGGGGCCAAAGTCCTTAGAATGTTCTGAAAGTTTCTGAAGAATTCTGAAAGCCGCATGGAACGGCCTCAGAAGTATATCTACGAATTCGATGATTTCCGCGTTGACCCCGGGAGACGTTTGTTACTTGAGGGAGATGGTCGTCCATTGCCCCTGACCCCGAAGGCATTCGACACGCTGATTTATCTGGTCCAACATAGCGACGTAGTTCTCGGCAAAGAAACGCTTATGCGGGCAATCTGGGGCGAAACCGCTGTCGAAGAGAACAACTTGAATCAATGCATCTCCGCGCTGCGCCGCGCGCTCGGCGAGAAACGAGCCGAGCACCGTTACATTGTTACGGTTCCAGGACGGGGCTACAGGTTCGTTGCACCCGTGACCAAGCGCAAGCCGCCTGTAATCGCAAGCAGTGCTGAGTCCATCCCAAGCATTGCCGTGTTTCCTTTCCAGCCGCTGGCACCAAATAACCGGGACGAAGCTTTGGAAATGGGCATGGCGGACACGCTGATCGCCAGACTCAGCAGCATCCGGGACGTCGTCGTGCGTCCCATAAGCTCGATTCGCAAATATGCTGATTTGAAGCAGGACGTACTTGCAGCGGGGCGGGAACTGGGAGTGGAGTCTGTGCTGGAAGGAAGCCTTCAGCGCCAAGGCAAGAGAGTCAGGGTCACTGTGCGTTTGCTGAATGTGTCAAATGGCGCTTCGTTGTGGGCGGGAACCTTCGATGACGAAATGACTGACATCTTTGCTCTGCAAGATGCAATCTCCGAGCGGGTGGCGCAAGCGTTGTCACTCGAACTCAGCAAAGAAGATCAGTCACGTCTCGTCAAGCACTATACACAAAGCACAAGAGCGTACCAGCTTTACCTGAAGGGGAGATATTACTGGTGGAAGAACTCGCCCGAAGAATTCAACAAGAGCCGTGACTATTTTCATCGCGCAGTTGAAGAAGACCCTTCTTACGCGCTCGCCTACTGTGGACTGAACAGCTTTTATGGCTACGGGGCGGCGTGGGGCATCATGCCGCCAGACGAAGGCTGGCCGAAGGCAGAGTGGGCAGTTACGAAGGCGCTCGAACTCGATGACCAGCTCGCCGAAGCACATCTCGATCTAGCTGCACTCAAGATGGTTTACTACTTAGACTGGGTAGGCACAGAGAGAGAAGCGAAGCGCGCCATCGAATTAAGCCCTGGATTCGACGAAATACATTACGCGTATTCCTTTTTCTTGCTGGTGATGCGCCGTTTCCGCGAAGCCATCGCAGAAGGCAAGCGGGCGTTGGCATGCAACCCGTTTTCGCTTCGTATTAGCCAGCACTTGGGTTATGCCTTGTACTGCGCGCGCAGCTACGATGAAGCAATCCAACAATACCAGAAAGCAATCGAACTCGATCACAACGACGCCTCAGTCCGTGAAGCACTCGGCGATATCTACGAGCGGAAGGGCCAATACCAGGAAGCGGTCGAACAGTGGACAAAAGCCGCACTCTTGGCCAATGATGCGGAGCTTGTCGCCCCTCTCCGCGCGGCCAACACTAGCGGGGCCTTTGACAAGGTTGTGCGTGCTGTAGCTGCGAAGAGACTCGAACGGTTGCAGTCTAGCCGGGATAGTGGCGCTTACGTACCTGCAATAAAATTCGCGCGCGAGCATTTGCGGGCAGGTCATCCCGAAGAAGCATTGAAGTGGCTCACGCGGGCCTGCGAAGAGCGGAATGTATACTCACTGTTGATTGCCAGCGATCCCTTCTACGATCCACTGCGGGCCGACAAGCGTTTCGCCAAATTGTTGCGGCGCATGAAGCTGGACACTTAATCTCCTTCCAATTCATTCCCCCACGTTATACGTGGTGCCGACCGATCACTTCCATTCGTAGCGAATAACGAGCAACTCTTCCGTAATCGGATTGGCGAAGAGTTGTCGGTAATTACCGGCCAACTTTTCGAATCACATTCTAAAAACTCTAGCCGGAAAGCTTTATTCTCTCAGACTTATCCGGGCCCGTGATCGGAGTGTTCCGGCCAGTAGTCGCAGGCGGCGACTTGGCTGAGGCTGACTTGGTCTACGGGGATGCTCCTGACGTTGTGTACCACTCATTCTTGACCTCACTAGAGTACTGCCAACCTCCTCAAGTCGAGAGCGGGCAAGCACTTCTGCGTCCCCAGTCGGGGCGTTGCAAGCATTCCGTCGCTCTCTGCAGGCTCCCAGGCACCCAACCCTGAGACCGGGATGCTATCTTTAAACTCTGTCATGATTCTGGAATGGAGTGGAGGGAGTAGCTCACGTGCAGGTGGAGCGCTCATGGACAGTGAAACAATCCGTATTGGGCGTGACCGGCTTCTAAGGGTCTTCCGTTACTTGGAAGCACTTAATGAACACCGGAATCCCGTCAAGCGGCGGATCGGGGAACAGTTGTGGACACTATGGATGAAGGATTTACCGGACCATCCCTCGATCAGGAGGGGAACTGGTCCGGCTGCTGATTTGCCGGCCCTGGTAGCAAGCAACGATGGGTTGTCGGCCGAGGGACAGGATTCGGATTTCATACTCAAGATTGCCCGCCCGAAACTTACCAATCCACCAACTCCTCCGGCACTGATCGAGCCATGGCTTGAAGGCGGTTGGGAGAATCCGTTCAAGGACGCGTCGACGCTCGAGTCCAGGAACGAGTCCTCCACAGGTGGCGCGATGCGTGTGAGGTTCGGGGCCGATCCCAAACGTGTGGCGGCACTCGACCAATGGAAGGCCCAGCGAAACCAGTGGGCGATTGACGAGCGGCCCGCCCGGGCCGCGATGAAGATATTTGAGGATTTTTACGAGTTACATGGCCGTGTGGAGCGCGAAGCCGAACGCGTGGAAATCGTCTTGGGCGACGGGATACTCAGCTGGCGCCGGCCGGAAGGAACTGTATACCATCCCGTCTTGCTGCAGCGGCTGCAGCTCAGCTTCAGCCCTTCGGTCCCCGAATTCACGCTGACGGAAACAGAACACCCGGTGGAGCTCTATTCCGCCCTGTTCCAGTCGATGCCGGACGTCGATGGACGGGCCATCGGACGCTGCCGCGACGAATTGGAGCAGGAAGGGTACTCCCCGCTCGATGATGGTCCCACGTCGGACTTTCTGGAGCGCCTCGTCGTTCAACTCTCTCCTCGTGGTGAATTTGTCGAGTCGAGTGCTCCAGAAGGGGAAACAGACGATCCCCGGGTTGGAAGGCAACCCGTGCTGTTTCTTCGCCCTCGGACTCTTGGTTTTGCAGCCGCGATCGAGGCTGTATTGGAGGATCTCCGCCACCGGAACGACTTACCCTGGTCGCTTCTGAATATCGTGGGCCTCGAACCCCCTCCTCCAGACATCGAAGGTCCTGACGGCTTCGGCACTCGGGCCCCGGAGGACGCGGACATCCTCCTCACCAAGCCCGCCAATCCCGAACAGATCCGGATCGCGCGCCGGATCGAGCATTCGGGCGGCGTCCTGGTCCAGGGACCTCCCGGCACGGGAAAGACGTACACCATCGGAAATCTCATCGGTCACTTGCTCGCTGAAGGAAAGAGCGTGCTGGTCACCAGTCACACCACGAAGGCGCTACGAATGGTACGCAGCCAGATTGTGCCCGAGTTGCGCTCTCTCGGTGTAAGTCTGCTGGAGAACGATCTCGACAGTCATATGCAGCTGGAGAGTGCGGTCAGTACCATTGCTGACCGGCTGTCCAGAACGGACTCGACATCGCTGGAACTTGAGGCTGACAGACTCACCCAGGAACGAGCAGAACTGGTTGGGCGCCTGGCGAAGTTGCGCCAACAACTCGCGGACGCACGTGCCGACGAGTACCGAGATGTGGTTGTTGCGGTAAAGGCATGGTCACCCTCGGAGGCTGCTAGAAAGATCGCACGAGAATCAGAAGTGAATGGCTGGATTCCGGGCCCGGTTCAGGCCGGTATCGACTTGCCGTTTTCCGGAGGCGAACTTGCGGAACTCTATGCCACCAATCGGTCCATATCACCGGACGTCGAGAGCGAATTATCGGGCCATCTGCTGGGCCCCGACGAACTCCCGGCCCCGGCAGATTTCCAGGACCTGATTCTTGAACGGGCACGCCTGGAACAAGCGGACCGCGAGTTCCGTTCCGATCTTTGGCAAAGCGTCAATAGGCCCACTTCTGCGGATTCCCTGAACAAGACCGCAAGCAAACTCAGGCAATCGGTCGGTGTCCTTGCCAGCAGCGAGAGATGGAAACTGGCGGCCATCTACGCGGGAAAGAATGGCGGCTCCCATAAAGAGACTTGGGAGAAACTGCTCGCACTCGTCGAGCAAGTCCATGTCGAGGCGGCGGGTGCTCAAGAGCTCCTCATACAGCATGCACCCACGCTCGCAGAAGAGTCACTCCTTGAACAGCATGAGCAGACGGCGACGGAGATCCATGGCCATTTGCGAAGCGGAGGCGGCTTGGGCTTCTTTAGCCTCCTGACTCACAAGCGCTGGAAGCGGTTCATTCAGACGACCCGGGTTGACGGCGGCCAGCCTAAACTCCCTAATCATTTTTTGGCAGTCAGTAAGTTTGCACGGCTCAAACTTCTTCGCAAAAACCTCGCCACCCGCTGGGACCGTCAAATGGCGCCATTGGGCGCAAACAGGTCAGCTGAAATGGGGACTGAGATCGAAAAGGGCGCAATTCAGTTTTGCGCTCCGATTCGAGATGGTCTGGCGTGGCATTCACAGATCTGGGGCCCGCTTGAGAACGAACTGAGGGAGACAGGATTTCTTTGGGACAAGTTTCTGTCGGAGCAGCCAGCGGTCGTTGGCGATGATGGTGAGTTAGTAAGATTGCGAAGGGCCGTACAGGACTCCTTCCCGCCTATACTTGCGGCGCGCTGCGACCACCTGAAGTGGAGCGAGATTAACCGGAAGCTTGCTGAGTTACGTGAGCGTCTGGCTGTCGCGATGCGGTCGTTCACCGATTCCCGTGCCATCGCAAGTCTCCGCGAGGCAGTAGACTCATTGGATTCCAGAGCCTACCGCCGAGGCTACACACGGCTCGTGGAACTGCACGAGCTCCGATGCAGCCTGCAACGCCGTAATATTCTGTTGGCAAAGCTTGAGGCCGCCGCGCCCGCTTGGGCTGGGGCAATTCGAGCGCGCAGCGGCCCGCACGCAAGCGCTAGCGTGCCCGGAGACCCTGCGCAAGCCTGGACGTGGCGCCAAATTCAGGACGAACTGGACCGCAGGGCCAGTGTGTCCATCGATGAGCTTCAGACATCCATTGAACGAGTGGCCGCAGAGCTGCGGGCCACGACGATTGACCTTATTGATAATCGGGCCTGGATGTATCAGGCACGGAGGACCTCCCTTCCCCAAAGGCAATCGCTCATCGGCTGGCTCGACACCATAAGGAAGATCGGCAAGGGCACCGGTATACGTGCCCCGAGCTTGCGTGCGGAGGCGGCCCATAAAATGACCGAGTGCTGGGGTGCCGTCCCGGTCTGGGTCATGCCCCTCTCCCGGGTGGTCGAGAACTTTGATCCCGGAAAGTCGCGTTTTGATGTAGTCATTATCGATGAAGCCAGCCAGAGCGACGTAATGGCCCTGGTTGCGCTTTACCTGGGTCACAGCGTGGTTGTGGTCGGCGACCACGAACAGGTCAGCCCGTCCGCGGTCGGACAAGAGGCCGCCGTCATTCAAAATTTGATCGATCAGTTCCTGCGGGGAATTCCCAACGCTCATCTGTACGATGGCCAAACCTCAGTCTACGATTTGGCCCGCCAATCCTTCGGCGAAACGGTCCGGTTGGTTGAGCACTTCCGCTGCGTCACCGAAATAATTCAGTTCAGCAACCAGCTTTCTTACGACGGTGACATTAAACCACTGCGAGATGCGAGCCGCGTTCGGTTGAAACCGCACGTCCTTGCTTATCACGTCCCAGGCTCGACACGGGACGGAAAGGTCAACCACCAGGAAGCTGATGTCATTGCTTCTCTGATAGCAGCGGCACTTGAACAAACCGAATACCAGACCAACGAATTCGGGCGGCCATACAGTTTTGGTGTCGTATCCCTTGTGGGTGAGGAGCAAGCTCTGGAAATCGACCGTCTCCTGAGAACGCATCTTGCTCCTAACGGGTACGAACGGCATCGTTTGCTGTGTGGAACGTCCGCGCAATTTCAAGGAGACGAGCGAGACGTGGTTTTCGTCTCCGTTGTGGATGCCCCGTCAGGCGGAGCGCTCCGCTTTCGTGACCAGCAGATGTTCAAGCAGCGGTACAACGTGGCGGCCAGCCGGGCGCGAGACCAGATGTGGGTCGTCCACTCCTTGGACCCGCAAACGGACCTTCAACCCGCCGACCTGCGCCGGCGGCTCATTGAGCACGCGCAGGCACCCGAACTCCTCACTCGGCCCCTCGACGATAAAGAAAAAAACCTCCAGTCCGCACTGGAACGCGATGTCATGAAGCACCTGGTCCGGGCCGGCTACCACGTCATTCCGCGGTGGAAGGTCGGATCGCGGAGCGTCGGTCTGGTCGTGGAAGGTGACGGCAAGCGTTTGGCCATCGAGTGCGATGGGGATCGGGATCTCCCGCTCGAAGAGCTCCGCGATGACATGGAGCGACAGTCGATGCTCGAGCGACTCGGATGGACCTTCGCACGAGTGCGGGGCAGTACCTTCTTCCGCGGACCGGACCGTGCCATGAAGGCGATCTTCGACAAGCTGCAATCCTTGGACATTCCGGCCAAGGGGCCTGCCTCGGACCGGGCCGATGAGTCTCCAAAGCTCGGTGAATTGACCGAACGCGTTATACGCCGTGCCCATGAACTCCGTGAGGAATGGTCTTCCGGTGGTCGGTGAGAACTGATACGGCCATGGGACAAGACATTCTCGTCACGTGCCGCCTTCGCCTTTCCCCGACATCTGTGGCGCAAACTACGCACCGCTAACGTGATCGAGCGCTGCTTCGTGGAAGTGCGAAGAAGGACTCGGCCCATGGTGTATTTCGTGAACGTAGAAAGTGTGGATCGCATTATCTTTTCCATTTCCAGAGACTTAACCTGGAATGGAAAAACCGCGGCCCGGCCAGGCAACGCGTTCGAAGTCGACGCGTGGCCATGGAACGCCTTGTCGGCAGGCTTCTGATTGGGCGTAGATCGAGGCTTGATCCGGACTGGCAGAGTTGTGCGAGTTAAGCCGCGCAGCGATGGTCGAGTCCACCGAGTCGCGGAAAGAACCGAATCTTGCTTCCAACGCTTAAAACCGAGACCTGTAGAGGAGTGGAACTTCCTGCGGCGAACGACCAGTTGAAGATACAGCCCCTGCCGTTTAACTCACTGAATCGCCAGATGCGCACCCGCCTGTCCTGGTGGTGTTAAAGGGAGGAGCGTGATCGTCCCCCTGCCGATTTTGTAAGAATAGGGCTCAAATTTGCCGGTTACCTTTCCGGATGGGATATTCTTGCTACGCACATGACAAGCAGCGGTGATAACGGTGTTTTCCCATAGACTTGGTGTCTCGGCTTTGATTTTGGCTTGCCTCGGGTCCGCCTGTGCCCAAGCTCAAAGAGTCGACGTCGAGCCTATCACCTCGGCACTGAGAGCGCACGATTTCGACCGGGCAATCGAGCTTAGCCGGGCGGCTTTGACGCGGACACCAAAGAATGCGCAACTCTGGTCCCTGCAGGGAATCGCGTTCGCCTCCAAGGGTGATCGCAAACGCGCCCTCCAATCATTCCAACAAGCGCTGAAGATTTCTCCCGACTACATTGCGGCTCTGGCCGGCGCCGGCCAGCTCTACTATCAAGCGGGTGATCGGAAAGGGGTGCCGCTGTTGAATCGCCTGGTACAGTTGCGGCCCGACGATCCAACCGCCCACGCTATGCTTGCGGTTCTTAGCTATCGCGAGGGGAAGTGCGCTGCGGCGGTCGGGCACTTCGAAAAAGGTGGAGCTTTGCTGGAATCGCAGCGTGATGCGCAACACGCTTACGGAATCTGCCTGGTTAGGCTGCGCAGGTTGGATGACGCGATAAAAGTTTTCCAGCACACCGTCACGTTAAAGCCGGATGACCGACACGAACGTCAAATTCTGGCGTCCGTCCAGGTGATGGCGAAAAAGCCTCAGGATGCCATCGCGACGTTAGAGCCAGTGCTGCACGCTGACAGTCCAGACGCGAGCACATTGGAACTGGCTTCCACAGCCTACGAGGATGCCGGGGAGACTCCGCGCGCGGTCAGCTCGTTGCGACAGGCCATCCTGCTCGATCCCCAGGACGTAAATCTTTATCTGGATTTTGCCAGCATGTGTCTGGCGCACCAGTCCTTCAAGGTTGGCATTGACGTCGTAAGCGATGGCATGCGCGTCCAACCGAATGCGGCGGAACTTTATCTGGCACGCGGCGTTCTCTACGTCCAACTAGCTGATTACCAAAGCGCGGAAGCCGATTTTGAGCGCGCTCACGAACTAGATCCCAACCAGTCTCTAAGTGCAGCCGCTCAGGGCTTGGCCGCGTTACAGCAGAATGATATCGGGCGCGCCCTGGCCGAGATTCAGACGAAGCTGGCAAAAAAGCCGAATGATGCGTACCTCCTTTATTTACAGGCTGACTTTCTCACGCAAAAAGGTGTGGACCCGGGAACTCCGGAATTTCAAGCGGCCCTGCATTCGGCCACGAAGTCGGTGTCCTTGCAGCCATCCCTCGCTCCGGCCCGGGCGGTCCTCGCCAAGCTGTATATGCAGGCTGGAAAGCTCCAAGATGCGATCGTGGAGTCCAGGAAAGCGCTGGAGATCGATCCCAAAGATCAGACCAGCGTGTATCGCCTGATCCAGGCACTGCGCAAGACGGGGAAAAAAGAAGAAATTCCGGCACTGCTGAAGCGGCTAGCAGACCTCCGCGAGCAGGCGGCCAAAGAGGATAGAGAACGCTACCGGTACAAGCTTGCCGGAGGTGAAAGCCAGGCCGGGGAACCGGCCCGGCAATAAGTCAGACCGGGCGGAGAACCCCTTTTTGCGAAAACCTTTACTCAAACCGACCGCGTGGAGATAATCGGACGAAGATTTCTTCAATAATCCATGGGGAGTCTCGGCTTCTGTAAATGACCTTCAGCCGCAGGACTTTCATTCAGCTTTCGGCGTGCTCCGCCGTGTCATGGACCACCCGCCGCCTGTTTGCGCAGGGTGTTTCGTCCCATACCGCGAAGCCTTTGGCAAGGCCGGCACCTTCCGGGCGGCCGTTCAACGCGAAGTTGGTTGATGTCGCTGCATCAGCCGGTCTAGGAGCACCGATTATCTACGGCGGGACGGAGAGCAAGAAGTACATCGTGGAAACAATGGGTTGCGGCTGCGCTTTCATTGATTACGACAACGATGGCTGGATGGATATCTTCCTGCTTTCCGGCACGCGCCTCGATGGCGCTCCGGCCAATGCAGGCAACCGGCTCTACAAGAACAATCGCGACGGCACCTTCACTGATATCACGGAAAAAGCGGGGTTGAAGGCTGTTGGCTGGGCCTCAAGCGTATGCGTTGGTGACTACAACAACGACGGGTTCGAGGACTTGTTCGTTACTTTCTTCGGTCAAAACCGGCTCTATCGCAACAACCGTGACGGAACTTTTACCGATGTGACCAAAGAAGCCGGAATCTGGAATGCCCAGCCCCGCTGGGGAGCGGGCTGCAGTTTCCTGGACTACAACCGCGACGGCCACCTCGATTTATTCGTCTCAAATTATGTTCGCTTCTCGTTCGAACACGCCCCTGTTCCCGGAGCGAACAGCACTTGTAACTGGAAAGGGCTCCCCGTGCTGTGCGGACCGCGGGGGCTACCCACGGGACAGCATTCCCTGTATCGCAACCATGGCGACGGAACCTTCACCGACGTCAGTCAACAGGCCGGCATCACCAAAGCCACGCAATCGTACGGGATGACCGTAATTGCGGCTGACCTGGATGAAGACGGCTGGCCCGACATTTATGTGGCTTGCGACTCCACGCCCAGTCTGCTCTTCATGAACAATCACGACGGCACATTTCGCGAAGAGGGTGTACTGCGAGGCGTGGCGCTCAGCGATGATGGCGCCGAGCAGGCCGGAATGGGCGTAGGCGTCGGCGACTACGATCTGGATGGGCATCTTGATCTCTTCAAGACTCACTTTGCCGATGATGCAAGCGTCCTTTATCGCAATGACGGAACGGGAAATTTCGACGATGTGACTCGAACCTCGCGGCTGGGAGTTGAAACTCGCTACGTATGCTGGGGTGCGGGAATCATCGACCTTGATAACGACGGCAATCCCGACCTGTTCATGGTGACGGGAAACGTATACCCGGAGGTTGAGAAGAAGCTCCCGCAGTACGCTCACAAAACGCCACGAGCGGTGTTTCGCAATCTAGGCGATGGCAAGTTTGAAGAGCTTACCGAGACCGCCGGTCCAGGTGTGGCGGACGCCCATTGCAGTCGCGGCTGTGCTTTCGGGGATTTCGACAACGACGGCGACGTGGACATCCTTGTCGTCAACCTGAATGAGCCTCCCTCGCTACTGCGTAACGATCTGACGGGAAGCCAGAACTGGATCAAGATCAAACTGGAAGGAGTGAAATCCAACCGAAGTGCGATCGGCGCGCGCGTAGTTGTGCATTATGGCGGCAAGAAACAAGCGCAAGCCCTGCTCAGCCAATCCAGCTTTTACTCCTGCAATGATCCCCGCCTGCATTTCGGCTTAGGTCCATCCACAGCGGCTGACGTCGAGGTATTCTGGCCTAGCGGCCTGCACGAGAAGTACAAACATGTAGCCGCCAACCAACTTCTCACCCTTCGCGAAGGTGCGGGGCCGGTGCCCGGTAAAGGATGGGCGCGCTAACAAGCTGACCGGGCCTCGACTGGCTACAAGCCCTGCGAAAATTCTTGACACCAAGGGTCGGCGGTTGTATAAAGCTGCCCCGAGAAAACGTTTACTGCACTGCGTTTGGGGGACCAATCATCCTGCTGCGGGGGGATTTATGCGAGATGCCTCGAGGTTCTCTGTCTTCGTGCGTGGGTTAGGTTTGACGTTACTCCTCTCCCTTACTGCCCGGGCGCAGTTCACCGGTAGTATTCAGGGAATCGTGATCGATCAGACGGGGGCTGGAGTACCTAAGGCTGCCGTCACTTTGGTCAACAACGCGACGCAGGTGGCGGCGAGTACCGCGACGGACGCATCGGGCAATTATCGCTTCGTAAGTCTCGCGCCCGGATCCTACAAGCTAACTGCTGAGGCGCCGGGCTTCTCGAAGTCGGCAGCTACGGTTAGACTCTTGACCGAACAGAACTTGAGCGTGCCGCTGACGCTGAAGGTCGGCGCTGCGACCGAGGCGGTGACAGTGACTGCGGAGACGCCTGTGGTTGATACCGCTGACAGCCGTAACGAGCTTACTCTCGAGAACAATGCTGTCGCGCAATTGCCCGTTCCCGGTCGCAACCTCGTTACACTAACTACCTTGGCACCAGGTGTCTCCGGTTTGGGGACGATGGGCGGCGGACAGCCGGGCAAAGCGGGAACGCCGGGCTCGGGTGTGGACAACTACTCGACCGAGACGCAGGTGGATGCCAGCGCCAACGGTCAGGGGCAGATGTCGAACATGTACGTGATCGATGGCCTCGACGTAACCAGCGGCATTCGCCAGGGAGTTTTGAATCTGACACCAAATCCGGAATCAATTCAAGAAACTAGCGTGCAGGTCAACACGTATTCCAGCGAGTACAGCCGGGCTACCGGCGTGCAAGAAGTGTTGACCACCAAGTCGGGATCGGACCAGTTTCATGGCTCAGCCGCTGATTGGTTCTACTACCAGAACTGGTTTGCCAAGACCCACTTCACCAATCCTAAGGGTTACCTGCCGTTCCACGGCAACAACATGTCATTCTCCGTGGGCGGCCCGATTGTTCCTCACCGCCAATTCTTTTTCTACTTCGCGGTCGAGCCATTGCGCTCGTCCCTAGCTACGAACTCCTTAATTACGTTCGCAGACCCGCAGTTCATTACGTGGGCACAGCAAAATTACCCCAATACTGTGGGAACCAAGGTGCTCTCGACGTATCTTCCGACTGGTGTGGGCGGCGTTAGCGTACAGTCCACAGCATCCACTATTTCGGGGTGCGGTACCGCCGCGACAAACAATCTGCCGTGTAATATGCCTTTCGTCGACCAAGGCAACTTCAGTGCTCCGCAAATCCGTAACGGTACTCAGTATTTCGTCCGCATCGATAAGTACTTCAAGAACGACCGCATCTACGGAAGTTTCTACCGAACGTTATTGAACTACGGCGCGGCTTCGGCGGTTCCAGCGTTCTCGGCGCTGAACAACAACTGGCAGCGTGCTTTCCAGGTGAATTACACACACAACTTTTCGCCTACGACGCTGAACGAAGCTATCTTCGGGGCGAACCGGGTCGAGGGTGTACTGGGCAGCGGAGCGAAGGACTACTCGGTTCCTTCGATCGCGGTCCAGGGTATCAACACCGAAGCTGGACAGGCGTTTGGTGTGGGTTTCGCACAAGGGGATTTCATTCAGCACAACTACCACTGGCGCGATGTGTTGACCCACGTCCGCCGTACTCACACCTTGAAGTTTGGTTACGAAGGTTGGTACGGAGATGATGTCGAGCCCTTCCAGGGACCGTGGTCGCAGCCGACCTTCAACTTCGACAATCTCCTGGCACTGGCGCAGGACAATCCTCACAGCGAAAACCATGTCATGTACGACCCCATCACCGGAAAACCTGTTTTGTGGTCATGGAATGCCGCTTCGCGAACTTGGGGCATGTTCGCGGAAGATACTTGGAGAGCCCGAAAAAATCTCACCCTGACCTTAGGCTTGCGCTGGGATGACGAAGGCAATCCTTGGTCCAAGAGCCAAACCACGGTGTTTGGGAACTTCTATCCAGGCCCGGGTCAGACTTTTCACGAGCAGGTTGCCAATGGTTTTGCCAAGTCAACCCACAACGCGCTTAACCACACACTGAATAACCTTCTGAGCCCGCGTGTGGGATTCGCTTGGGACATCACGGGCAGTGGAAACACCGTTATACGCGGTGGCTTCGGTCTGTATAACAACTGGCTCACCTCAGCCAACGTGCAGGAGGAATTTCGTGGCAGTCCACCCGGTCCGATTGTTCCCACGTTTACCGCAGGCACGGCCACTCCTCCGGTTTTCGTGCTGGGAACCGGTGGGAAGCCCCCATTCGGGTTTACGTATCCGGCCTTGGCGGGATCGCCCATATGTCGTACGCTTGGCCCCAGCGGTTGTCTGAATTCGCAAGGGGGCATTGTAGGTGGCAACTTTGGAATTGGGGCTATCAACCCCAACCTGAAATCCCCCAGGGCTGATATTTGGTCGCTCACGTTGGAACGAAAAATCGGCGCCAACTACTCGGCGGCCATGGGATATTCGGGATCGCACGGCTACCACCTGGTTGGTGGTGGTGATCAGGCCGGGGTGGTCAGTTACGGCCAGGATATTAATGCCTTCGCCGGCGACTTGATCCAACACAATAGCTTGTCCCCGACTCGGCTCAACCCGAGCTTCGGGTCGATCGGATACACCGACAATAACCGCCGCAGTAACTATGAGAGCGTGTATTTCGAACTAAAGGGGCGTTTCTCAAGGCGTGGGTTCTTTGACGCTTCTTACACTCGCTCCAGTTCCAAAGACGATGCCTCGGCATATCCCGCCGAAGCAGATCCAAACCAGTATTACGGGCCGTCTCCCTGGGACGTGCCGAACCGTTTTTCGCTCACCCTCAACTACCAGCTTCCGGGCCTGAACAACGGCAAAGGTGCTTTAGGTCGCGTCACCGGCGGTTGGGGAATTAGTGGCACCAGCATCGCCCAGAGTGGGTATCCGGCAATGGTCTGGACCACGGCAAGTTTCCAGGGTGTTTGCGCGAGTCCGACCAACTGCCCCTCGGCGGGGAATCCTTTCATTGGATATGGTCCACGCAGCGGCGATTACAACGCTGATGGAGACACCGGCGGTACTGGCGGCGTAGGCCTTGATTATCCGAATGTCAGCAACTACAGCCAAGGAACGTCAAAGAACGCCTTTCTCCACGGTGCCTTTGCTGCTGGCCAATTCTCTCAGCCTGCATTTGGCTCGGAAGGCAATGAGCGCGCCAACCAGTTCCGCTCTCCTAACTTTATCGAGACGGACCTGAACTTCTATAAAGATACAGGTCTCACCGAGAGGGTTAATCTCCAACTGCGGTTCGAGTTCTTCAACATCTTCAACCGCGTAAACCTGACGAGCTTTGATACCAACCTGGCAGACGGGAGTTTTGGTTTGGCGACGGCCCAGCAATTGCCGCGAAATTGGCAGATCGGAGCTCGCATTACGTTTTGACCCGATGTGATCGAAAAAACCACGGCTTCGACGCTCCGACCAGGGTGTCGGGGCTCTTCCTTTTCTCGCGAAGGATTCCGGATGATCTGGTTCCAGACTGATAGGCCAGAATGATTTCCGCGTCTGCAATCAAGCTATCAAGGCTGGATTTAAAACCCATGCTTGGATTCGCGATCCTGGTTCACGCACAGAAGCGCATCGGTGCCGCGGGACTTGTTCTTGTCCTCTTGGCCTCTGGTTTCGGCCAAACCGGCGAAGGGCAGAAGCAAGCAATCGCGGCGGCGCTGCAGAATCGCCAATTCGGTCAAGCCCTGCAGTTGCTCAGAGCCGCACTGCAGCAGCGGCCGGCCGACCCGGAATTATGGACGATGCAGGGCGGCACCTACCTGGGCCAAATGAAGCAGAAGGAAGCATTGCTGTCCTATAACAAGGCACTGAAAATCTCTCCTGATTATCTTCCCGCACTGAAGGGAGCTGCTCAAATTGAGTACGACAGCGGCAGCTCTAGGGCGATCCCGCTCATCCAGCACGTGCTCCGTTTACGGCCCGAGGATCGCATAGCTCATGCGATGTTGGCTGTTCTCGAGTACAGGCGCGGAGACTGTGCTGCAGCGGTCGCCCACTTTGAGAGAGCCGGCAGCTTGCTCGATTCGCGTTTGCCGGCGCTGCATGCCCGCGGCATTTGCCTGATGCGGCTCAAACAACTCGATTCTGCGGCAGCAGTTTTTCAGCAAGCTCTTGCGCTTCGGCCGGACGATAGCGAGGAGCGCCGTTTATTGGCATCCGTCCAACTCATGGCGCATCAACCGCAAGAGGCGCTGCGCACCCTCAGGCCGTTGCTCGATGCGGGTGACACCGCAACCTTAGATCTTGCCGCGTCCGCGTATGAGGACGCCGGCAATACCGAGCAGGCAGTCAGCACACTGCAAAAGGCGATTGTGGCGGATCCCAATGATGTGAACCTCTATCTGGATTTCGCGCACCTTTGTTATGAACACAGCTCATTTCAGGTGGGTGTGAATGCACTCAGCGACGGCATTGGCTTACAGCCGAATGCGGCACCACTATACTTGGCGCGAGGAGTCCTCTATGTTCAGCTGGGCCAGTATGACAACGCTGAGGCCGACCTCGACAAGGCGCACGAAATTGATCCGCGTGAGTCGCTCAGTTCAGCCGCCTTGGCCGTGGCGGCTGTGCAAGAAAATGATTTCGGCCGCGCCTTGACCACGGTCAACGACAAGTTGAAGCGGAACCCTGAGGATCCTGTGCTCCTGTATCTTGAAGCCGATCTTCGACTGCAGAACGGCGCAAGCCCGGGTTCCCCCGACTTCGAATTAGCCATACGTTCAGCTAGGAAGGCAGTCGCCCTGCAACCAAGTCTTTCCGAAGCGCGCGGCGTCCTGGCAAAACTCTATCTGCTGTCCGGCCAATATAAGGAAGCAATGGAGCAGTGCAGAAAGGCATTGAGGGATGATCCGAAAAATCAGGCCGCAGTGTATCACCTGATCCAGGCATTGCGGAGGACCGGCAACACAAGTGAGATTCCTCCGCTGCTGAAGCGGCTAGCAGAACTCCGGGAAGACGCGGGGAGGGAACAAGCGCAACGTAACCGGTTCAAGCTGATCGAAGACGACAGCCGCGAGGCAGCTTCCGAGTAGCCTGTATCGATCGACAGGGCTCGACCGTTACTGCCGAGTAGCTCCTTTCGGAAAGGTGCAGAACCAGCGACTTCCGCGACACTGGCAACTTGGGGCCAAGTTGAGTTTTTAACAACTAAGGAGCAACTCGCTCAGGCGGGCCAGATTTTGTCTTTCCAGAGGGACCATGCAGCAAATCGGTGCGTGGTCGATTGTTTTCTGTCTTGGTCGCTGCGCGGCGTCGCGGAGGAGGAGTTATGAAGAAGACTGATCAGGAGATTTCGCGAAGGCAATTCGTTTCTTCAGCTTTCTCGACGGCTGTTATTTCCTGCCTTCCTGCCCAATTGCTGAATTCGGCGATTGCAGCGCAAGAAGGAGCATCAAGCGAGGCAGCGTCTTCTGCGATCACGCCAGCATGGAAGGACCAAGGGGTCGAGAATCTAACAAAGTCGCCCTATGCCAAGCTGCGCAATATCCCAGTCCGCGCCGTCACCATCAGGGAAGGATTCTGGAGTCCCCGCCGCAAGATCAACGTCACGCGGAGCATACCTACGATGCACGATCTGCTCGAGGCCAATGGGCGGATGAATAACTTCCGCCGGCTGACCGGCGCGAATAAGGCAGAACAGCACGGCCCAGTATTCTCTGACTCCGATATTTATAAATGGATCGAAGCTGTCGGATTTGCCGTGCAGTCCGGCGACCTGGCAGAGATGCGACCGACGGTCGACAGAATGATTCAAGAGGTTGTAGCCATCCAGGAACCCAGTGGATATCTAAATACTTACTACGTTGACGATCGCAAGAACCTGAGAATGCTTCCGCAGACACAGAGCACGGGACACGAACTCTACAACATCGGGCATATGCTGCAGGGAGCCATTGCCTATTATCGCGGTACGGGTGATCGCCGCCTGCTGGATGCTGGGATCCGTTTCGTCAATGACTTTCTGCTGCCGAATTATGGCCCAGCGCCCAAGATGCCTATCGTCTCCGGCCATCCGGAGATCGAATTAGCGTTAATCGAGCTCTACCGCATTACCGGAGACCGTCGCCAGCTTGAGCTCGCGGGATACGTTCTGCAGAGTGACGATCGGATAAAACTCCCGGAACGCCGTACGATTTACATGTTCAGCGGCACACCGTTCACGGCCCGGACCAAACTGGAGGGCCATGCTGTGCGGGCGATGTATGCGTGCTGTGGCGCCACGGACTACTACATGGAAACCGGAGACCAGGCGTATTGGAAGGCGCTAAACACGCTGTGGGAGGATCTGACGCAGCACCAGATGTACATCTCGGGCGGCGTGGGCGCACGGAGCGACGGAGAATCCTTTGGCGATGCCTATGAACTCCCGAATGCTCGCGCCTACGGGGAAAGCTGCGCCGCCATCGGCAACATGATGTGGAACTGGCGCATGCTGGCCTGCACTGGAGATGCCAAGTATGCCGATGTCATCGAGCGGGCCCTGTATAACGGCATCAACTCCGGAATGTCGCTCGATGGGACCCTTTATTGCTACCGAAATCCGCTGGCCTTCGACCCTTCCACAGGAGACAAAATCCGCAACCCGTGGTACGACGTGACCTGCTGCCCGCCCAATCTGGAGCGCACGCTGGCATCATTACCGGGCTATTTTTACAGCTCCAGCAGCGATGGACTGTATGTTCATCTCTTTGACAATTCCGATCTTGATTGGCATTTGGAGAACGGAACAGGTTTGAAGGTGACTCAGAAGACCAATTATCCCTGGGACGGCAACGTACAAATTACCGTCACGCCGGAGCGCGCTTCGGATTTTGTCTTCCACCTGCGGGTCCCGGGTTGGGTAGATCGTGCCCAAGTTGCCGTAAATGGAAAGCCCGTAACCGGAGTAAAGTCAGGCGAGTATCTGCCACTCCAGCGTCGATGGTCAGCCGGGGATGTCGTCACATTGCAGATGGAAATGCCGGTGCAAGTCGTTGAAGCAAACTATCACGTGATTGAGGACAATGGGCGGGTTGCGGTCGAGAGGGGCCCATTACTTTATTGCCTGGAAGAAGTCGATCAGCCCAATGTTGCGCTGAGCGACGTAGCGCTTGAGTTAGAAAAGAACCCATCAACGGAGTTCCAACCTGAGCCCAAGCCTGGCTTGCTGGGTGGAGTCCTTGTGCTCCGTCACGACGGGGTTGCGATTGATCGACCCTTGGGAGTGCCGCTTTATTCGCGCTATAGCGGCAGTCAGGCGAAAAAGAGGCAGGTGCCCCTGACGTTCATCCCCTACTACGCCTGGGCAAATCGAAACGCAACCACGATGCAGGTCTGGACGCCAGTCGCCCGGGGCTGAACCCATCTCGAGCAGTACTTCGTTGATTTGTGCCATCTCTAGAACCTGACGTTGTCTCGGTTCGCGAGATGCGAGCACCTGCCGCACTAAGCGGTACGATCGGATCACAACCGTCATCCTCCGGGCTTACCGCCACCACATCTGCATCCAGCATCATGAAGGTCAGCCGCCGATACCCTTCCAGCGGATTCTTCTGGTGGAAGGCGATGATGGCTTCCTTCTCCCATGCTCCAACCAGAAATCCCCGGGGAATCTCCGAGTAAAGGAGGCCCGAGGAGCTGTCGGCTTTCTTTGGCTGTATCCGCCGTTTCCAGCTTCGTGCCCGAGTAAGTCAGCCGTGGCTCTCCGGGGATCTCCCCCCTCAGTCGCCGCTGCTGCGCAGATTTCCCGCAGCGGGTTCCTCAAGCGGTACTCCTCGCGTCCGCCCAGGAGTACATGATCCGAGGGCGCAGCAACGTTTATGGCAGATGATGCATTTATGGCAGATGACGCGCTCGACCAAAGCGGAAAAGGCTCAAACGTTGAGGGTCGAGAATCTCGAGCAACGCCGAACAACTGTTCGAATGCCCGCCCAAAGGTCGCCTACTCCGCCAGCCGGCCCACCTCTGGTCTCGCAGTGTGCAGGATGTGTGCGTTCCAAGGAGCACTTATATTCAATCTAATGAACTGGCGTTCTTCTCCAACTCCGCCGGTGGGAGTTTCGCAGATTCTTCCTGTCAGTGATTTCTGATTGAGAGTTTCTTCCCGATGAATACTAGTTTGGCTCGTGTGGAAAAGCTGCATAGCCGCAGTTCGAGAGGTTCAAGACAATGACCAGACAGGCTGCTGATACTAGAATTTGATCGTTGCTGAAATCTGTACAGAATAGCCCTGGAACGTCGCCCGATTCGAGAATTCTTTGAAATACTTAAGGCCGAGGCTGGCTTTTCTCGCCGGTAGCATTACATTCGATGCAAACCCGAGGGAGTTGACCCGCCTCGCATCGGCACGACTCTCCTGCATCGCCGGGTTTGTTCCGTGAGAGAGAAAAGTCAGGCTGTAGCAACGACGCGGAGATGCCCTTGGCGGCGTGATCGCGGCGCGGGCTTTACCGTGATCTCAACGTCTCGGCCAAGCAGGGTCAGGAAATGCATAAGTCGTTCGGTCGAGAAACCAGATAGCTGACCTCGCAAAAGACGTGAAATCTTGGGTTGATCAATCCTCAGGATATGCGCGGCACGAGTTTGGTTTAGTCGCCGCGCGCGAATGGCCTCACTAATACGGATCGCAAGATCGGCCTTGGCGAGACGCTCTTCGGGGTTGGGTAGACCGATGTCGGCGAACACGTTCCCGCTGCCTTCTTCGACCTCGATTCTCTTGCTCATGTCTGCTACTTGTTCCGAGCGTCTAACCATTCCGCGGGTTCGTCTTCGGCTCGCTTGAGACGCGATTTGATTAGCTCAATCTCCGTTTTCGGCGTCTTGATCCCGCCCTTTGATTTCTTCTGAAACTTGCTAGCGCATACTGTCCACCCGCCCACATTATAGGAACCGGTCTTGCTGTCCGACAGTCATGCCGACGCACGGCGTCATCAAGCCTCATCCTTCGCAGAACGCGGCTATCAATTGACTATAGACTATAGACTATTGACAGCTATATAAACAATAGGCTAAGCTCTATTGAAACTATCTCTAACAATAGGCTGTGACCTATGAAGAAGGCTAGACTTGCAGCCCAGTCCCGCTCGCAACTCGATGAACGCTTCAGGGAACTGGGGCCGGCAAAGCGCTATACCCCGCCCGTCCGCGGCTGGATCAAGGCTCTTCGGGAGGCGCTCGGCATGTCAACGGCGCAGCTCGCGAAGCGGCTGGGGATCAAGCAACCTTCCCTGGTGGCGCTCGAACAGTCCGAAGCAAAGGGAACCATCGAGCTGGCCACATTGCGGCGCGTGGCCGAGGCGCTCGACTGCACTCTGGTCTATGCGCTCGTGCCAAACAAACCGCTGGAAACGACGCTCCGCGACCGAGCGCGCGCGTTCGGTCGGCGGCGGCTGGGTCCGGTCGAGCACTCGATGTTGCTGGAGGACCAGAAGGTGACGGCCAAGGACGCCGAAGCGCGCCTCGATGAAATTGTGCGCGAGACGAATCCGCGGCTGTTCTGGGATTAGCGGGCGTGAGCGACCTTTTCGAGCAGCCGGACGACGCCACACCGCTGACGCCGGAGGAAGTGCGCGAGCTGATCCCCGCGCATATCGCCTATCGCCGCGAGCTGAACGAAGCGGAGCAGGAGAACATCGCGCGCGCGCAGGATTGGGCGCTCAACCGCCGCCGTGATCCGCTGAGCGAGAAGTTCGTCCACGAGCTGCACCGGCGGATGCTCGGCGACGTATGGAGGCGGGCGGGCAAGTTCAGGACGAGCGAACGCAATCTCGGGACTGCGTTTTACGAGATTCCCGTGGCCTTGCGCCAATTGCTTGACGACACCAAGGCGTGGATCGATTACAAGACATATCCGCCCGACGAGATCGCGGTGCGCTTCCATCACCGGCTGGTGCAGATTCATCCCTTCCCGAATGGCAACGGCCGCCACGCCCGCCTCATGGCGGATCTTCTGGTGATGAGGCTCGGGGGTGAGCGGTTTTCGTGGGGAAGCGCGAATCTGCAGGGTGCCGGCGCGGCGCGCCAGCGTTATATCGCCGCCCTGCAGGCCGCCGACGATCATGACATCGGTCCGCTGCTGGCATTCGCGCGCTCATAGACACCTTGGCCATGCTGTTCGCCGCCCATCATCATCAGCAGCAGCAGCATTGTTATCATCGCGATGCATCATCATGATCATTGTCACCGCCATAAGCAGCAGCAGCACCAGCAACGGCAGCAGCGGCCGCGGCGGCAGTGATCATCGGCACCGGCATGGTGGTGACGCTGATGGCGATGGTGGCGGTGGTGATCGTCGCCCCGGCCATGGCCACAGTGCGCCCCTGCTGCGTGAGGGATCGTTACCGGATGGCCGAGACGCAAGGCTCGGTGACCCTGGCACTCACGGGGATCCCCAACGCAGTGCGCGTGGCGTTGGCGACTGACGACAGTCATGGTGGCCCTAACTCAGCCGTTGAGAGTAATTGGATCGGAAACGAAACCTCGAAAGTAGCGCCCTACGAACCGAGCTACGCAATGCCGATGACTGGATGGTTAGCTTTTGGGGCTTCCGTCTTTACGGCACCGAATGGGAGAGGCACAATAAACCCCATGAGCAACCCGGCTAGCCGGTTCTCCGCCGGCTGCGTCTTAGCGCTTTTGCTGTTTCTTCCCACCATCGTCCGGGGACAGAGAATCCCTGAATTTGATCTCGGCGCCAGCCATCTCGAACTCAGCGGGCCGGCGGAGCCCTGGCGTTTCGTCAACGCGGTCGGAGAAAAAGCTGGAACATGGGGATTTGAGAGCGGAGTCCTCGAGGGATGGGTTTACCCCTTGAAGGTATTCCACGATTTCAGTCTTGCCTTCCAGATGGAAGGATCACCCATCATCTTTCCTGGAGAACAGCTGATCCGTGCCGTGCGAGTTCGTCCTCAGAGTGTCGATTTGCAATATTCTGCGGAACGGTTCACGGTCACCGAAACGCTGTTTACCCCGCGTCGCGAGGCTGGCTTCGTGATTTTGCTGAAGGCCAACATCTCGGCCCCGTTGCGAGTGTTCGTGCGGTTTAGACCCGACCTCAATCTCATGTGGCCCGGCTCTGTCGGAGGCCAGGTCGTCTCCTGGAATCAAGAAAAACGATGTGTGGAACTCAACGAGCCCACAGGCACCTACTCCGCCCTGGTCGGCTCGCCAGCAGCTGTTGGGGGGACAGCAGTGGGATATCACCCCTACTTGACTAACGACCAGCCGTACGAGCAGATCGAGCTGCGTGTTGGTGTGGACGAGGCGCGGCGCGCATACGTACCCATCATTGTGACCGGGGGTATCCGCAACATATATCAGCCCGCCGCCACCTATGACCGAATCCTGAAGGATGTTCAGGAATTTTATGCGGAAAGCGTGAAGCACTACGCTGATCTCGATGCCAACGGGCCGCAAGTCATCACCCCTGATGCCGAAGTTAACTCGGCCTTGCGCTGGTCGCAGATCTCGCTTGATCAGTTAAAGGTCTGCAACCCCTATCTTGGTTGCGGCTACGTTTCCGGCTACGGCTCTTCCGGTACGGGAACTCGTCCCATGTATGCCTGGTTTTTTGACGAGCCGAATATCAGTGAGCGTGCATGGACCGAAGTTGGCGGTTCAGAGAGTATGCGCGAAGCGTTTCGATTCATCCAGAGATACCAACGCGAGGATGGACAGATTCCGCACGAAGTGTCACAAAGCGCGGGCGCGGTTGACTGGTTCAGGAACTATCCCTACGCCTATATCCACAGCGACAGTTCCCTCTGGTATTTGATCGCCATGGGCCATTTCTACCGCTTTACCGGCGACCGCGCATTCTTGAAGGAGAGCTGGCCCTCGATACGGAAGGCTTATAGTTACTGTCTCTCACTCTTGAATGCCAACAATGGTCTTCCTCAAATACCGCCGGAAGACTGGGGATCAATGGAGACTGCCGGCGTCGCCGCACAAGACTCAGCCATGGCCGGCGAGTGGGTTGCTGCCCTGCGCGCCACGGCAGAGTTGGCCCGGGCGATGGATGATCCGGATCTGGCGCGCGAGTCCGAGAGGCGCGAGAAATTCGCCTCCGACTCGCTGGAGAGAATGTTCTGGAATCCGTCTCTCGGATACTACGACTATGGAATGAGCAAAGCTGGGGATAAAGTTACCTATCTGAATCCAACCATTGGTTACAGCGCCTGGTTTGGCAGCCTGCCGCAGCAGCACGCCCTGGCAGTGCTGGAGCGGCTGGCGACAGCAGAGTTTCTCTCCGACTGGGGAGAGCGCAGCATGTCGCTGGCAGATTCGCGCTACAACGAGAACTCTTACCAGGTGGGTTCGGCGTGGCCATTCTTTACGGTCGCTCCCATCCTTGCCGAATACCGGTATCACAATGCAGTGCAGGGCTTCATCAGCTGGATATCGATGACTCGTTTGCGTATGTTTAATGCTCGCGGAGCGATGCCGGAGTCGCTGTCGGGATCCTTTTATCGGCTGCTCGACAATGGAGTACCGCACCAGATGTTTTCGGAACTGGTCGCCATGCCGGGCTTCATTGAGGGCGTACTGGGGATGGACCTCGATGTTCCTCACGCGGTTCTCCATCTGGCGCCGCATATGCCTCCAAGGTGGCCAGAAGTTGCCGTTCGCGAGTTTCCCTTCGGACAAGGGAAGGTTAGTCTTGAACTCCATCAGCGACCTGGGCGACTGAATTCCGATCTGAGGGTTAGCGGCACCTCGCAGCTTTTGCTGGAATATTCTCCGGCGTTACCGGCGGGAGCGATGGTTGATTCGGTGAAGCAAGACGGGAGACCGATTCCTTTTGAGATAGAGGACAGTGGCAGCGACGTTCACGTTCACGTCCATGTCAACATGAAATCTCTTCAGGAAACAAACATAGAAGTTGACTATCACGGCGGCGTCGGTGTGGATGTTCCCTGGCAGTCGATCCTTGAGGGAGATGCCAGCAGGAATTTACATGTTCTCAGCACCTCCTATCAGAATGGCAAGTTTCGGATGCTAGTGGAAGGGCGTCCCGAACTTGAGTATGAGATCCGACTATGGACCCCATGGCAGGTCGCAGACGCAACTTCCGCCGAGAACATCAACCGAAAGGGCGACTGGACGATTTTGCGAGTTGCCGCCCCTACCAATACGAAAGCCCACCGCGACAAAGCGGGCTATGTACGCTGGACCGTAGTTGCCGCAATGCAATCGAACTGAGAAACCGCTCCGCTCAATTCGTTTCCAACTGGTCCTTTGCGGGCAGCTTCGGAAAAGGTGCGTGAGGCTCTATCTGATACCAGAATGCGACAGAAGAGATGTCATCGGTCAGGGGCAAATACCTGCCGCCACTTCTCCATCCCAAGGCCTGGATGGTCACGCGCAGATCAGAGGCAAAGCGAATCGGGTCGGGGATGTGCCAACGGTAAAGGCCAAATCTCTGCTGGGACTGGTAAAGTCCGTCAGGCTTGAGAACCTGCACTAATCCGGAATAGGGGCTTGTGAATTCTTCGTACTGGTGTTTCTCCGGATTCTCAAAATCGTAAGATCCGTTAAAGTAGTCTTCCGTGCCCGTACCATTGACGGTGGGATACTCGCGATCTCCATCCATGTAAAACTTGATTTCGCCTTCTCCCCACCAGCCATTATTGTGAACACCCCAGGCCATATAGGTCCCGACGTACTGGCCCCTGCCCTTTATACCGTCAACAATCGTGTAGACCTGCTTGTAAGGGAGAGGGTTCACCCGCCGAAACTGGGCATGGAAGTAAGCTGCGTCAGCAGGCACCGGGGCTAACGCGTAGTCCACCTGGTAATAGAGGGTCATCGTCTTGTCATCGAGGTTCTCGATGGTAATTCTGGCCTCGTGCCGGAAGGGCATCGGCCAATAAGAGTTGAAGGCACTGCCAGGATTGACGCAGACCGCGAGCGAAGAAATCCTGGCGTACTTTCCCCACCCCATAGCAAAGAAATCACCGAGTGGTACCTCCACGGACGGCTCTGCTTCGCCATCCCAATACATCCGCAGAATAGAGAATCGCCAGTTGCCGGTCGGCGTCATCCAAATGTGCTGAATGGCTCCGGAGCCACTGATCTCGGCTACCGTGTACGTCGCTCCAGCGGGAATATCCACGGAGGGGCTGATTTTCCAGCCTTTGCCCAATTCGCGCGCGGCCTTTGCGCCCGTCCCCTCGGTTGCAATGCCGCCCTTGCCTTTTTCACCGGTAGGGTTCTCAGGGCTGATGGAAAATGTCCTGGCATTGGAAAGCCGGTAGAGACTGCTCAAATGATTGTCGAGCCCGCTGTAAAACGCTTCTTGGGCCATGGCAGCAAACGGGACGGACAGGGCCAGCACCACCATAAAACACGGATTCTTTCTCATCTCAGAAGCTCCGGTTTGCCGCTCCAACAGACGCGGTTTTCTAAGTCTGCATGCCGCTCGAACCGCTTTGTTGGAACCGGGTTCAGTGCCGCATGGTGCTCGAGGATGGTTGCACAATCTCGGGAAACGCAGTGATGCGGAGCTTGGCCGCTCCGTAGGGCACGAGCGTAAGAGTCTCTTCGGGCAAATGACTCTCTACAGGGCTCTTCGGTAGGGGTCCGGCCGAGCCGTCCACCGCCAGCCATTCTGGAACCAGGCATCCCTTCATGACCAGTTCGACAGGAGGCGCACTCTCCGAAAACGGATACTCCCCGATAGGTCCCTCGATGACCTTGATCGAGGCTGCTGGATGCGCCGCATCCACCACCAAGCCATAATTCCAAGGAGTTGTGGGGCGTACTTCCCAATCGGGGGCAAGAGCGTCTTGGTCCAGCTTGGTCCAGTTCTCGCCTATTTTCAGCGAGAAGACCAGGGGACCGCGTTCGATGGCGATGGAGTTGTTCTCCCAGCTCGAAATACGAGGCTGCATGGGAAACTTCAGCTGCACGTGATCGGCTGGTTTCCATTCGCGGTTGATCACGAGATACGAGGCACTGCGTACGTCATTGAGCGGAGTGCCATTGACCGCAACTGTTGCCTCCCTGGCCCACGACGGAATTCTCAGCTTGAGAGGAAATGTTATCGCATGATCTGGGTTTACTGTCAGCTGTATGCTTTCGCGAAAGGGATACTCAGTATCCTCTTGGATCTGGACTCTGACCCTTTCGCCTACGATTGCTTCAACCTGGTTGGGCGCATAGGCGACGGCAGCCAATCCGCCATCGTCGGTGCCCATCCATAAGCTTGAAACCAGCTTGGGCCAGCCCTGATGCATGTTCGCTGTGCAGCAGCCGAATTCAGGCGTGAGCCCATACAAATTCGCATCCACGCCGTTGGTGGACCAACGACGCGGCCTGCGAGTGCAGGCGATCTGGTTGGGCTGCTGGTCGTACTGGTGGGCCCACATGTCATCGCGGAAGCTGCCGGGCAGTGCATTGAAAGCGACCCTTTCCAGACGGTCTGCGAAAACAGGATCGCCCAGCTCGGCTGCAATGAGTTCATAGGAGAACATGGACTCCACTACAGCGCACAGCTCAATTCCTTGCGAAGGGTCCGTTCCTGCAATATGTTCGTCTGCGCTGAACATGCCATTGGGAATTCCATGATAGGTGTCCAGCATCTTGACTTGTTGGTAGATTGCCTTGCGATCTTCCTCCGAGCCGGACACGATGGACCACTCGGGAGACATCTTCAGCGCCATTGCGTTGTTGACACCGTGAGTTTGCATGGCAGGATCCGGAAGGCCCCTGCCCTGCCCATTCAGAATCGAGCGGTCGGTTTTTCTTGTGTATTCAAAATGGTCGAATTGCCGTTTCCAGTCATATCCCTGATCATGCAAGACCCTAGCCAAGTTCAAAAGAGACACGTCCCCGGTGCGGTTGTACAGCCACAGGACGCTTACCAATTCATCCTGCCATCGGTATCTGCCCCAATCCTGTAAAGGCCGTTTCGGGAGTTCGCGGGCCTGAAACGAGAAATACCGCTGCATCAAAGGAACGACCCGCGGGTCGCCCGTTGCTTCCTGATACTGAGTCAAGGCTTTGAGCATGATCATCCGTGGCCACCAGTCCTGATTCGTGAGTGGACCGATCGAACCGTCTGTGCCCTGGTGAGTCAGTGTCCAATCGACCCACTTCTGCACCTTGGCTTTCAGTTTGGCGTCGTCCAGCAGATAGGCGAGTGGAACTAGGCCATCCAAAAAATACGGTCCCCGTTCCCATGCCTCTCCGGTTCCCCCCAGCCATGCGCTGTTCGGACCGACATCGGACCAGACTTCGTCGAGGTGGCCACTGAGGCCGTTTGCCTGAATTTGCAATTGCCGCTCAAGCCAGCCTCTTGGCCGGATCGATGTGAGTGGCAGCAAATACATCGCGGTCGCCTCCAGAGGAGGGCGATTCTTAAAGATCTGATGCCTGCTTACTTCTTGAGGAATCTGTCGCGGTCCCGATTGGAGGCGTTCCGTCTGCTGGGAGAAGCACGCTGCGCAGAGAGCAGCGAGGATCACCGGATAGCACGGTGACAAGCGTGATTTCATTTCTCGCCAACCCCCTTCAGTCTTCAGAAATACCTGCGATCCGCATGAAATATTGTCGGTGATTTATGCCGTCAAACCGCCACGTCGCACCTACCTTTTGAAGAAGAACGTTTGTTCCCTCCGCCTCCTTAACGGCAACAGTAGTCATAGATCCCGACCATGTTCCCTCTACTCGTACTCGCTGGGAATCCAAAACATGAATTGCCAATTCCAAGAGTGCTCCTCGGTATTGGAGGTTTAATATCCGATAGGTCCGACCATTCGCCATGAAGGAGTTCGGGAGATTAGGGGACAAGGGAATCTCATCGGGCCGCTGCGGATCCCGGAAGCCGGCGAGGTTGCGAATGATGTGCGCCGGGAGCACAGCGCCCCAGCCATAGCCTTCGCCGCCGTACGCGCCCTGCCCTCCCCAGACTTCGCAACTTGTGCCGGGCCAGCCTAGTCTTGGAACACTGGCGGGCTGCTCGCTCCCGGAAGGGAGATTTTCCAGAGAACGGCGATCCATGCTGCTGTAGACCCGCTCCGAAATGTTCTGGATTACTTCAGAAGCAAGCTCCAGTTCCGCTGCCGACCAGAGGGACTCAACGTAGGGCAGCACCAGGGACGACCAATGCAGCTCGTCGCGCCAGTCTTCAGACCCGGCTGATGATCGATGCCCTGCCTGGGAATCGGCAAAGAACTTGCGAAGCACAGGCCGCATCTTTTCTTTCTGCTCATCACTTGCAATGCCGCAGAAAATGGGGGCGACCTGGCCCACATCGCGGCCAACGGAAGTGACAAGTTGTCCATTTCGGGTATCGAAGTCGTAAAACCAGTCTTCCTTCCACAAGGCCTGCGTTTTCTGAGCAAACACCTGCTGAGTCTTCCGCCAATGTTCTGTGGAGTTTGTGTCTTCCAGCACCTCCGCAAACTGCAGCATGATTCCTGCCGCCTGCGAGGTGGCCGCCTGCAATTCGACTATTCGCAGGAAGTCAATCAACTCACCTCCCGTGGGTTGCTGGATGAGGAATCTGGTAGAGGCATCCATCCCCGTTTCCCAGCTACATTTCCCGATGACAAAACCGTCAGCGTCGGTACGATTCTTCAAGGTCCAGTACAGGAATCGTGCCAAAAGAGGGTAAAGTCTGGACAACCATTCCTTATCAGGGCTGCGCGCCCAGATGGAGGCGGCGCAGAAGAATGGATAGCACCACGAGATCGAAGTGCCACATTCGGCGCCATCGGCGGCCACCATGTTCATTTCTCCATCCTCGCGGGAGCAGGGAACACCATCCGACGGTGCATTTGCGAAGAGTCCGTAAACCACTTCCTTAGCCGTAGCTACATCTGCATAACTCAGGGCCCACATATCAATGGAAGTCTCTGCCAGCACCGTCCGGGGTGCCTGGATCTGCATGGGATCCCAGCGATGCTTGTAAATGCCAATCGGGCGCCGCACCATCATCCGTAGTGTTTCCAAGTCATAGACCCACCCATGCTTCCAGTGCGTCGGCCAGTCACCTTCCAAACGTGGAGCTGCACTCCAAAACGCAGCGTCTTCGGCGACCTTAATTGCCCGTTCTTCCCCACTCTTCCCCAGTGCGTTGCGAGCATGCTCACGGGCCAAACCTGAGTTGTCGGAGCGCGCCAAGACGATGGTATGCTCAGTCCCTGGACCGGAACGAGTATCAATCGTGAACAATAGAGCAGCCCGCAGTGGCTTAGGGTGGTAGCTGAGTCCTTGATCTATCTTGGAAGGCGAGACCAACCAAGATTGAAGATCGGTTTCTTCCTGCCCAACAAAATGCGCTTCGCTTGCGAAATCACTTACCACGGTAAATACTTTCCCGGCGGCGAAAGAACGAATCCAGACAGCGTCGCTAGCCTTGTCGTAGCCCCCGACGAGTCCGTCCCGACCCCACCAGGCAGCTCCTCCCAATTTGCAGTCGAGCAGTGCCATCACGCGAATGTTCTGGAGCCGCGTGCCTCGGACCGCAACTTTGGCTGCTACTGCGTTCTCGCCCACCTGAAGAAACGTACTCTCAACTCTGGTGCCCTCTTCCGCGAATGCAAAGCTGAGCAGGTTCTTGCTGTGATATGGAGCGGTTAGTTGTCCCGGCCGAAAATCTTCCGAGGTCCAAAACCGACGCCCATTGATCAGAAACCCCAAGCGGAGATGGGCTTCATAGATTCCGTTCTTCGCGAAGTCGAAATAGCCTCCAGGTCCGGCCGGGAAATAGAAACCGAGCCCTATGCCAGGCGACGAGCGCAGCACGCCGCTGCGATGGAAGTTCCAGCTATGGAACGGATTGTCCAGATATCCATAGGGCGTGTATTCACTCAGTGGGAAGCTGCCCGTTGCTTTCGCAGTTTCGGTTCCGATTCCAGCAGCTGGGAGCTTTACGACGGACGCCAACACGGGCGCGGCCAAGATGTCCCTGCAGAAATCACGGCGATTGAGCACGGAGATGATTGTCCTTTTGGCTGATTGAGGTATACGGGGCCGTACAGAAGCAGCCGGCTTATCCTCCCGGTTTGGTGAGTCCGACCTGCTCAAACTCTCGGCTGCGCTGCTCGATCTGCTTGAGCTTGTCAAGCATCTGGCTCGCTTTCTGCGGCTGGTTCAGTCTTCGGTAGTCCCTGGCGAGATGATAGAAAGAGGAGGGATCGCGCGGACCCAGAATTGCCGCCTTTTCGAAAAGAGGAATTGCATCGACGATTTTCCCCTCCTGCTCGTACATCTTTCCCAGCTCGATATAGGGGTAGGGCAGCTTGGGGTCGAGGTGGATCGCTTTTTGAAAAACCGCGCGCGCTTCCCCATACTCTGGGCTGCCGGCCTGGGCCCCTCTATGAACCAGCGACGAACCGAGAAAGTAGCACAAGACTGCACTATCGCCTTTTTGCTTCAGGTTACGGCGCAGTTCCTGGAGAATGTCGTCGTGACTGTTCTGCTGGATGTCGGCCAGTTCCAATGCTGCCAAGGGAAGATCTTTCCCCGGATCCAGTTCGCCGGCTCTGCGAAAATCGTCTCGAGCCAGATCAAATTCGCCCGAGAGTGCGTGTAATACGCCAAGGTGAAAAAGCAGCTTCTCGCTCCCAGGTCGCGATTTCAAACCAAGCTGTACAATTTCAATCCCCAACGGGAAGGCATTGTGGTCAATACAAATCGTCGCCAGATCCAGGTAGTTATTCTCATCCCCAGGATAAAGCGTAATCGCCTCGCGGAGCCGGTCAATGGCAAGCTGAGTCTGGTGATTGTTCTCGTAGGCCTGAGCCAGCAGGTTCAAAATATCCGCTGAGTGTTCGTGCGACGCGGCTTGCTCTAAGGTGCGGATCGCACCTTCATAATCTCCCGCCAAGTATTGGGCTAATCCCAGGTTATAGCTTAATGTGGGACCACGAGCGCCGTGCGCCGCGATGTCCTGGTAAACGTGAACGGCCCGTGGATAAAGACCATTTGTTCCCAGCAGATAGGCCAGCCGCATTTCGATTTCAGGAGGCAAGGCCGAGATGGCAGTGCCGGCAAGATCGAGATGCTGTTTCGCGGCGGAGGAATTGGTCCTTTCGAGGTCGAGCACTGCCGCATAGGCATTCAACACCTGGTCCCGCGGTTCAATCTTTAGCGCTTGCTTGGTACGTTCAGCAGCCTTAGGGTTCTTCGTCTCCCATTCGAGAACAGCGAGGTTTTTCAGCGCCGGGAAAAAATCCGGACGCGTCTGAAGAACTCGCTCAAAGGCCAACGCGGCTAGTTTGGCGTCTCCGCGGCCGAGCCAGGCCAGTCCCTCCAGATTCCCCAGCTTGGGATTGCCGGGATAGCGCTTGCTCAGGGACTGGATCTGATCCAGTGCCGCAGCCCAGTGCTGCTCTTGAACTAATTGCATCGCCCGAGCGTATTCTGGTGGATCCTGCGCGGGAAGATGCGCCGGGACCACCAACATCAGGAGAGAGAAAGAGAAAAAGTGCACCCGGGGCAGCATCAGAATTCCAATCGGGCCCCCAGCTGAATCGACCGGGGCGTAAACACTCCCGTAGCCTTGCCGAAAGTCCCGCTCGTAATGTCGCCATCGAAGCTGTTCAAGTTGACTCGGTTGAACAAGTTATACACTTCCGCGCGAAATTGAAAGTTGGCGTGTTCGCGGAACCAGGGAGTCTTGAAGTTCTTCAGAATCGAGAGGTCCACCTGCGCCATGCCGGGTCCGTGAACGGTATTTCGCCCGACGTTGCCCTCTTGTCCCAAGGGCGGAGCCGGGAAAGCGGATGCAGGGAAAAGACCCTTCAAATAGTCCGAGCGGCTGTAGCCCTTATCCAGACTGAAAGAAGGCCGCATGGGTAAGTCGTAGGTGTTGCCGTCTCCATTGTAGTCGCCACCCGTGTTTCCAATTACCTGGCAGCTTGGCACCAGGGTAGTCGCACAGTTGGGGTCGTTCCACACCGGCACAAAGCTCGCGCTGGTAAAGATCGTTGCTGGCAAGCCACTCTGGAAAATGGCCAGGCTGCCGGCCTCCCAGCCACCAAACACCAAGCGGACCGGCGCCATCATATTGCTTAAGGAAGGAAGGTGGGCTACAAAATTGAGCGCCACTTTCTGGCGAACGTCGTTCGGAGAGAGCCCGCGCTGGGCACCGACATTGTAAGCATCAATCACTTGACCATACACAGCTCCCGACCCCGGGCCCACAGCGTTCACATCGTCAGTGGCCTTGCCCACAGTGTAGGACGTCTGGAAAGTGTAGTTCCTGCTGAATATCTTGCGCACCGAAACCGTCGCGCCGTTGTAGGTGGAGCTTGCACTGTTATCGCCGTAATTGAGCGTCGCAAAATAGGGATTCAAGCGATGCAAGGTATCCTGATTCTGTATCAGATCTCCGGTGAAACGGTTGCGGTCGATAACCGTATACAGATGCTTGCCTGCGGAACCCACGTAGTCCCCCTCGACCACCCAGTCGGGAAGGGGGCTGTACTGAACCCCGAGGAACCAGTTTTCTGCATAGGCGTACCTGATCGCCTGGTCGACTCCACCCACTGACGCAAGATAGCCGGTCGGACCGCCAGCAGGATTCAGCCCAGGGGTAATCGGGGGATAGACGAAGCCGTACGGCGCGATGTCGGTTGTGCCCAAGGCGTAGAGGGGCTGCGGGCCGCTCGGATTTCGAACAGAAGCCGTAGCCGAGGCCACAAATGGAGGGTTGTTGCGGGTTGCGTCGCTCCACACCTTGTTTGGCCAACGGTCAAAGAACACACCCAATCCGCTTCGCACCGAAATCTTTCCCCGCCCGGTAGGGTCCCAGGCGAATCCAACACGGGGCGCAAAATATCCTTTTCGGGAATCTGTGAACATGTGCTTCACACGAATTACCTTGGCGCCAGCAATCCGTTGTGCCAGCGTGGAGCCTGAGCCCAGTTCGAGGTTGGTCATGTCTCCATTGGCCTCGGTTGGGTTCCCGGAGAAATCCCAGCGCAAGCCCAGATTTAAGGTTAATGTTCGCTGCACCTTCCAATCGTCCTGCACGTAAAAGCCGAACGTCGTCGACCGGTAGCCGAAGTTTTGGAACGGCAGCCCGCCGGTTTCGGCGTTGAAGTTAATGCCCGTTTCTTCGAATGGTGTATCGGTAGCAAAGTCGAACGCGTTATGAAAATTGAAGGTTGGCCGGTACAGCGGACCGGTGAAAGGAGCATTGTCCTGGTCGCGGTAAATATCAAATCCGAACTTGAAAGAATGGGAGCCCCGGTTGTAGGACACCATGTCCCGCCAGTGGAAATCGTTCTGGACAAAACCCGCCGGCCCCCACCCTGCGCCGAACCCGCTCATGCCGGTCACGTTGATGGCGGGAACACTCGGGTGCTCGACCGGCGAGGCACCATAATCCAGCATGAAACCCATGGCCGCTTCGTTTACCAGGGTGGGCGAGAAGACGTGCGTAAAATTCAGGCTTGCGTAGTCAGCCTCGGCAGGTGGGCTAGTGTTGAACGCCGGGCGCGGGTGCGGACTGCTCTGGCTGGCCGTCATGCGGAAGACGTTGGCATAAAGGCGATTGGATCCGTTTCCGAAGATCTGATCTGCCCGCACGTTCCATTGAATGCCGTTTCGTGGGGTGCTGATCGACAGCACACCCGGCTGAAACAGCGGCATGCTGCATGGCATGCCAATCGAATTTGTCCCGCTGCACGTCCCCAAACCAAGCGCCGTCATCTCCGCTGCCACGGTAATCGGGGAGCCACTCGCCGCCACAGTTCCCGGATAGCTGGTCAGCAGGTGGGTCGCAATGTTGTTGGGAAAGTTTGCTTTCATGAAGTCGGCAAAGTCCGGAGTCTCTACCGTGTATCTACTGGTAAAAGCCTGAGCCGACTTCAACTGGTCGTAACTGCCAAAAACGAAGGTGTGGTCCTTGCGGATCGGGAAACCCAGAGATCCGCCGAACTCGTTGCGCCGAGACACCGGGACTATCCGGCCGCTGATGGGATTCGGGGTATTCTGGAAGACGTTGCGCGCGGTTAGCTTATTGTCGGTGTGGTACTCGAACAGGCTGCCGTGGAGTTCATTGGTCCCAGATTTCGTGGTGATCTGCGTCAGAATGGAGCTGTTCCGGCCATACTGCGCGGAGTAGTTGTTCACGGATACGCGAACTTCCTGGATCGATTCCGGGTTGGGTGAGAGTTTGGCGCTTCCTCCATCCGGGTTGTCATTCACCGAGGTATCATCCACATAGAAGCCGTTCGACGATCCGCGCTGGCCATTCGCCGTGACCGACGGGGCATTTGCTGCGTTGAAAATATCATTGGCTCCCGCTCGGTCTGAGACCAGACCACTGCCGGTAACTCCGGGCGTTTGCGCGATCACGTTGAGTACATTGCGACCCGCCAGTGGCAGGGCGAGGACTTCCTGAGCTGTAGTGAGCTCTGAGATGTGCGCCTCGGAAGTTTCAACGACCGGCGGCACCTCAGTCACCTCGACCTTTGTGCTCACCTGACCGACTCTCAGTTGGAGAGGAACTGCCTGAACTCTGGCAACATCGACGACGACTCCCGACTGCACAGCAGTATCGAATCCCTCCTTAGAGGCTTCCACCCTGTACTTCCCGGCCGGTAGCGTGGGAACCCTGTAGTATCCTGTTGCCGACGTCCTGGTAACAAATGCAAGACCAGTAGCCTCGTTCGTGACCCGGATGTTTACATCCGCCATGACTGCGCCACTTGCGTCCGTGACCGTCCCATCAATGGAGCTGCTGAATTGAGCAAGAGCGGGTCTGCTCGTCGCGAGCGAGAAAAGAAAAACCCAGCAAAGACTAGCAAAGAATGTGACAGCAAGAGGGAACAAGCAGAGCCGGTCCGAGCGACGGTTCATGTCTCTAATCCTCACATTTTCTGAAGACTCGCTGGTGGAAATTTCTTGCCGACTGGCTAAGCAGCGCGGATTATAACACGGTCCAGAACCTGGCGGGCCGCCGCGTTTTTGAACCTGACATTAAACGTGCCAGAACCACCACGCCAGCATGCTCACCGTCAATTTCGTTTGGGACGCCCCCGCCACACGAGCTTCTCACCTACCTCGGGGCAATATTTCTCGCAAGAACGACTTGCCGAGACGGTCCAGGAAGATTCTGTGAGCCAAGTTTTCATAGCTGGGTGGCATTTCACGTGCAGCGAGGACCACGAATGGAATATTCCGAACCGCAGTTTTGCGATGGCTTCGCTCCCTTGTATAATCCACCTGTCAGTCTGCAATCCAGAACGAACCTGCAACTGCTCTGAAACCAACATTCGCCCAATGAAGGTTTGGAGAAAGGTCTATGACAGGCGCAGATCGAAGTAACGCTGAACTCTGCGAAAAACTCAAGGCGCTCGGATACGCAGATCGCAATCGGATACGGATCTATGGAGAAGAGTTCGACCTGCTCTCTAATCCGATTTCAGATGAACATGGAGTCTCAATTGAGGCAAAATCCCGCAAGTCCGGGGATGCAAGGAGATTGCGGATTCCGTTGTCGATTGTGCACATGATAAGAAAAGGTCTGAAATCGGATCATCGCTCCCCTAGTGCCGCATAGTCTCCCAGGGTTCCCGCGCGGCGAACCATTTCGTTAGAACCTAATTGGATGTTGGGACACGCAAATCTTGTGGACGCCGGCGTCGTAACCTTTTTTGAGAGGGAGTTTTTCAACACCCACGCCTGTTTACAACCATTACGTAGCTATTCTTAATGTCATCAAATCAAACCTATTCGATTCCCGCTTGCTAATGCATTTGAAGCTCGACGGCGGTTTTCGCGGGAGCACTGATCAGCCGATGTTTCGCGCGGCATGGCGCCCGCGAGCAGAAGAACGGTGCCGCAAAACATCAGTGTATCCGCCAAGTAATTAAGGCCCTTGTCGAGGCTGGCGCGTTCCACTACTCCGATCGGCACATAGACGACCAACTCCACGAAGAGCACGGTCAAGCCCACCCACGTCGCTGCTGCGCGGGATTTCTTGCCAACTAGCAATAGGGCACCCGCGACTGCATAAACCACGGCTGCCAGGTACGTCCAGATGGCGTGTCCGTAGATCCATTCGGGAGTCACCGGTTCCAGCGGAACGCCGGGAACGTGATTGCCGTGCATGAACTGCTCGAAGCCGAAAAACAGCACGGGAATGGCAACGAAATAGCGTGCAATCGTCGCACGGATGTGCGTGCCGCGCTCGCGCCACTGCCCGGTAAGGCTGGCTGCCAGCGCCAGAGGGCCGCCACTGAAGGATAATTCCCGCAGCGCGAACGTCAGGGCAAACCGATTTCGCGGATGTTGTGCCCAACCTGGGGCGTCCATCAGCGCCACGAAAAGGAAAAACGTCAAGGCGAGCAAACTCGCGGAGAGACGCGCCTGAATCCCCGTCACCATGCTCAGCGTGGCTAGGATAAAGCAAGTGCCTACGAAGTAAGCCCAGAACAGAGGCCACGGAATCCACGCCGGAATGAGCGACGCGATGGCCTTCGTCAGCGTGAAATGTTCGGTGCCGAAGGCCGCGAGCGGCGCCGCGTAGAAAAGCGGCCCGAACAGAATCAGCTTGTCGAATCCGCGCGCCTTTTGCCAATCGCCACGAACAAAAATCGCGACCAGCCCGATTGCAAGGACCACTCCACCGCTGAAATATGACCAAGTCACCTCGCTGGGAATTACCAGGAGAGCCATGACTGCCGACGAATTCACCAAGCTGCCGCTCACGACGATTCCTCTTCAGCGCCCCTAGCCCAATCGCATTTCAGTCGAAGACGTCTAACCCGCAGGCCGCGACCTTCGGTCTACGGGCACGATTTCCTCGGGGCGACCATAGCCACGATTGTGAGCAGGACTGGAAACCGCGTACATCTTCAACTCGCTCCAGGACCATCGGCTGGAACTGGGCGGTCGGTCGCACGAACAATACAGGGTCCATTCTTCCGAGGACCCCTCCACCAGCGGCACCAGGTAAGATCCGTTCGGGTAGGGACTGAACCCGATCAGATATCGAGTAAGGCATCTCGGACACTCAACGCAATGACGAATACGCGCTGCCATGGCACAAATCAGCCGGATGGAACTATTCGGTCACCGAGCCCGCTGAATACGCTGATCGTGAAAGATAAAGTGGTCGGAAACAATAGCCACTTGACGGGTTTTCAGCATGACCATTATGATCGGGCCCCAATGAAACGAGTTGCTTCCGGGATTCTCCCCTTCATCCCGGTCGACCGCAGGGCCCGGAAGGCTCTGCATCGGCAGATCTATGACGCCTATCGCGGGGCGATTATTGAGGGCAGGCTGCGCCCGGGGCAGCGAATCCCCTCTTCGCGAGGTCTTGCCTCCGAACTTTGCGTTTCGCGATTCCCCGTCCTGAACGCCTACGCCCAGCTTTTGGCCGAAGGCTACTTAGAGAGTCGCGTGGGCGCGGGAACAGTGGTCTCTAGCTCGCTTCCCGAACAACTGACTTCGTGCGCGCCAGCCGGAGGGCAATTTGCGACAAGCCGATCCGGGCCTCGGCCGGTCGTGCGACGCTCGTTCCTTCCCCGGGCGGAGTCGTCGGCGCCCTGGCTGCACGGTTGGGGAGCATTCGGTGTCGGGCAGGTTGCTGTCGATCAATTCCCAGTCCATATCTGGTCGAGCCTGGTTGCGCGCCGGTGCAGAAGCATGGACGCCAAGTCGTTTCACTACGGCGATCAGATGGGTTCCAAGGCTCTCCGGGAAACACTTGCCAGCTATCTGAGAGCCGCGCGTTCGCTGCGTTGCGAAGCGGAGCAAGTGATGATCACGAGCGGCTCCCAGCAGGCACTTGAGATTTCCGCTCGCGTTCTCCTGGACTCCAGAAATTCTGTCTGGATCGAAGAGCCATGCTACCGCTTGGCGCGAGAGGTGTTCGCGCTGACGGGCTGTCATCTTGTTCCCGTTCCTGTCGACCAGGAGGGTTTGGATGTTGCAGCTGGCATCAAGCGCTGTCACAAGGCGCGGACTGTGTTTGTTACCCCTTCTCATCAATTTCCGCTCGGGGTGACCATGAGTGCCTCGCGGCGCTTCCAACTGCTGGACTGGGCCCAACGCGCGGGATCTTGGATCATTGAGGATGACTATGACGCAGAGTATCGCTACGAGAGCTTACCGATTGCGTCCTTGCAAGGGCTCGATGCCAACGGTCGTGTGATCTACATCGGTACCTTCAGCAAAGTTCTGTTTCCTTCGTTGCGCCTCGGCTATGGCGTCATCCCACCCGACCTCGTTGACCATTTCCTGGCCATCCGCCGTGCCATGGATCTTGGCCCGCCCACCTTCTATCAGGAAGTGCTTGCGGACTTTATTGCCGAAGGACATTTTGCGCGCCACATCCGCAGAATGCGGGTTCTCTACGGCGAGCGACGGCGGGTGCTGGTGGACACCATCGACAAGGAACTGGGGTCCAGGGTCAACGTGCTTGGCGACGAGGCAGGTATGCACCTGGCCGTGACGTTGCCGAACCAGAGCCTTGATACGGAAATTGCGGAGCGAGCCGCTCGCCAGAATCTTCGGATCTGGCCACTTTCTCCTTCGTATCTGGGCGGAGCCCGTCCGGGCTTCATCCTGGGTTTCGGAAGCGCCTCAGTTGAAGAGATTCCTGCCGCCGTTCGCAAACTTCGTAAGCTCCTCACGTGAAGTAAGTGGCGGGGTTTGGACTTTCACTTCAGTTTTGCATTGGAGATGTAGTTCTGGCGGGGAAAGTTGAAGTAGCCCAGCGCAGCTTCCACCGAACATTGCGGCAGTTGACAAAACTCGGCACAATGCTAGCGGCGTGGATGGAGGCTCTCCAGAATCCGAGGAGCATTTCAAGACTGCTCGGACTTAGGATCTCAGAAGGTCTCAATAGCAAGGCTTGGGAAGGCTACCCATCTCTCGACAAGGAGAAGGTCGCACTCGCCCCGTTTTATGTTCAGGCGTTTCCTCGCGGCCGCCCGCTGGCCGTGGCCCTGGGCAAAAGCAAAGCCAATTCGGGCAACCCGTCATCGCCGTTCACTTGCGGGGCGACATTGAAATTCTTGATCGATGAATGTCTGCACACATCCCTCGTGCAAGTGGCGCACGCCGCAGGTTACGTGGCCGATCATGTCAACTACCTTAGCCTTGGAGGTCTAAAAGACTGGCAGCTGTTGCCGGTCATCCGGGAGAGGGGGTTTACAATTGTCACCAACAATGGTGCCGATTTTCTTGCGCCCTTTGGCAAGGAGCCATTGCATCCGGGCATCATTATTATTGTCCCCAATGTCACGCCCGTTCTTCAGCGAGAACTCCTGTCATGTCACCGTGGCAACTTGAACTGGCCGGGAGTCTTGTTGATTGAATAGGTCACACGGACAGCACAACGCTGATGGAATTTGGGCGAGTGCGTTGATCGCATACCACCGGACTTGCGGTACCGGCCGCCGCGCCCGAACGTCTGGACGATACGCAATAGGCGCCGAAGCCCATGTGCACACCTCCCGATCCGCTGCTCTAATTGCCGTCCACTGCTCTGTATGTTGTCTTACATTGGGTGTCGGATTCGATTCCCAACCTGTAGCTCGGCGGGTGGTTCCCAGCCACAGCTCCGCGGGACGCGCCGGCACTTCACCTAACGGGCGATCACCCCCCAGCTGGGAAGAATATGGGCTTCTCGCCTGCGACACTGTGCAATATCCACCGAGCGCAACCAGCCGGGTCAGGAACTCCCTTGAGCTTCAGTCGAGCAAAGCCGATCACCAAAATAGTGCGCCATCGAAGCCCCCCTTACAAAATCTCCGTTCACAGAGTGTGGCTACCCCCTGAACGCCTTACCGTAGCGCGGCAAGCCGTACCTGCGGGAGCAGTTTGTGCTCCGGCTGCCTGACGGTCGCATCGGCGTGGCCATGGTCGATCAGCCACAACTGAGGGCCTTCTCGCAAGTGAAGCAATTCCTGCGGCAGTTCCAACCGGCGCTCCGGCACGTGCCAGGAGAACTGGAGGTGCTCATCGTGACCGGCAGCCAGCAGCGCCAATGGCCCTATAGGCGTCTGCTGTCCATCGACGAATCCGAATGCTCGGCCCGGAGCACCTAATGCCCTGAAGCCGTATCGATCTCACTGGATCAACTGGCCGCTGGTTTAGCTACGCCTTGATCCCACGAATTTGTAGCCAACTCTCGATACAGTCACAATCAACTCGGGATAACTGGGATTCTCCTCCAATTTGTTGCGCAAGCTCGCTACGTGCACATCGACCGTCCGAGTAAGTGCGGCGGCGTCATACCCCCAGACCGAGCTTAAGAGTTCGACCCGTGAAACACTATTCCCCGACCGTTCTATCAGGTAGCGTAGAAGTTGGAACTCGCGAACTGAAAGATGAACAGGTTTGTCATCCCGGGTCACCTCAGCTCGTCGAAAGTCCACTCGGATCAAACCGAACTGATGAACACTGTGGCCTGACCGGATGGGTACGCGTCGCAGCAACGCTTGGATACGAGCAACGAGTTCGGCTGCCTTGAACGGCTTGGTAACGTAATCGTCAGCCCCGGAATTGAGGGCGACTACCTTATCCGTCGTCCGCTGCCGAGCACTCAGGACTATAAGTGGCGTCGCAATCCCCGCTTCCCGAATCTCGCGGCAGAGATCCAACCCACTGCGATCCGGCAGCATAAGGTCAAGGATAATCACGTCGAACGGAAGAGACGTTGCTTTCTGGAAACCCTCCGTCGCATTCGCTGCGGTGTCGACCAGGTAACCTTCACCGCGAAGCCGAACACCCAAAGAAGACCTCAACGCCTTCTCATCATCTACCAGCAGTACATTCTCCTTCATGCGAGCTCCCAAAGTTAGCCGCAGGAGAGGGCTCACTCCCTGAGTTGCCAGGCGGCCTGGTAGACTGATCCCGTTTTACCTTAACTTCTGAGAGTGCCTGGCAAGGTTCTCGGTTATCTGGGGCGAGTGGCAGGCAGGTGGGGGGAAAGCAGAACGAAGTGGCTGCACTCAGCCTCGGATCGCTACCGAATGCAAGGGCTAGCCCCAGGCCATTCCGACTTCTCTGGTCCGGGACCAGTCTCCAACTCTGCCCCTGTCTTCTCCGGTGTGTCGAACGCGAGCATATCATACGGCTTTTCACTCAGAATTCATCCGGCGGCTTCTGTAAGGGGGAAGTTGTACTAGTCGACTTGGGGATGCTTCCTGCCACATTCAGGGTTAGGGGCCTAGCCTCCAATATCACGCCGAACCCTTAAAAAAACCTCAGGGCTGCTCATGATCAACCAGCGTGTACTCTCCTTCGCGCTGCAAGTCCTCTAGATTGGCGGTAGACCTCACGGCACCCGCGTGCCGATCCTCCTCCGCAACTGGCAGATGCACCGTGAAGGTACTCCCGACACCTGCTTCACTAACCACTGACAATCTCCCTCCCACCGCCTCGATGATGCTCTTTGCAATTGACAGTCCCAAACCGGTCCCGTGAATCTGAGCCGCGACCACCCGCGGACTACGATAGAAGGGTTCAAAAATCCGCGGCAAGTCTGAACTACTAATACCGGGGCCACTATCCTGAACGCTGATTCGGATCTCTTTTCTGTGAGTCACGGAGTCGGCGAGTTTTGCGGCGACACCGATCCGGTGTTTCCCCGCGTCGTACTTAACTGCATTTACGATCAAGTTCTGTAAACAACGGGAAATCGCTGACAGATCGCCCAACGCTTGCGGCAGTCCTTGCTGAGTCTGCTGCTCGACTGTGAATCCGGATTTCTCAAGCAGGGCGGCGGTATTTCTGAGTGCCATGGCAATAATTTCTGAAACTTGCACCGGCCCCAAAGCGTACCGTGGCTTCGCTGTTGTTGCCGCAAAGAGCAGTACCTGGTCAACGAGTTCTGCCAGTTGCTCAGCCTGATCGACAATGATCGAGCCTTGTTCCACCAGATCTTCTCTGGCCCGCGCGAAACCATCCTTGACATTTTCGCCAGCACAAAGAATGGCTGCAATTGGCGTCCTTAGTTCATGGGAAACTGATGCGACAAAATCCATTTGCAACCTGGCCAGTTGCATCTCACTGTGCATCTTGTTTCTTTGGATGGCCCAGACAGCAGCGCTTCCGAAGAGCAAAGCAAAGGCGAAGCCGCCGATGAGTTTGAGCACCGAGCGTCGAGAAGTGTCAGTCACCAGGATGAGTTGTTGCGATGCCTGCTCGTCATAAAGTCGATTGACCTCCTCAAGGTCCCGACGGACCCGGTCGAACAGTGACACACCCGACGTGAGATCAACGTGCACTGCTTCTTTAAGGCTGCTTTCGAGGATTAACCCTAATACATCGTCACGAACCCTTAGGTAGGCACTCCAGTCATTCGCTAGTCGCTTCCCGACCTCGATATCTCGGGGCCTTCGGGCTTGCACCAGGTATTCAGCAATGCCTTCGCTTACCCGATGGTCAGCTTCGCGCGATTGATCGGCATATTCGACCTGCAAATTGCCATCTTCCGTGGTTAGGGCGTAGAGTGTGCTGCGACGGGTTTCCTGGGCGTCATACTGTAGCTCTCCGATCCTCCGCAGTCCCTGCATCGAACCAGCATAGATTTGCCGCACCTGGCCGTAAGCGGTGAGAAGGTCGCCTATCACGAGCAGCCCCAGTCCCGCCTCAACGCCAAGCACTACGAGGAGAAGCAGTGCAGAATTAGGGGTACGGAGGATGCGCGACAAAGAAGCTCGGATTTTGAGAACACCAGCAGTGGTTGGCTCGGTCCTTTGCTTGTTCACCTGGTAAAGCCCTCATCAATCTGAATCAATCTGAAGCTTGTATTCCACATCACTGGGAAGACGTCCATCAATACGAACCACCCTGACCGATGCGTCGACATCGGAAGCGAGCAGGTAGCCGATTGCGCCTGGCGCGTTGAAGACAAACTTGCGCAAAATGGCCGGTGACGACAGTGTCTTGGGCGACGCAGGAATGTCGCCGGTGTATGTTCCCTGAAGAAAGTAGTCTCGATATTCAGTTTCGGTCATGCGATATACGTCCCGAAGGATGGTTTTGCGTTCTGCATATCCAGGCTCCATCATGGCCACGATGACTCGATGCCCGTTCGGCCAGCGGCTTCGTTCTCCCAGGAAGATCTTGCGCAGCTCTGCAAACGAGAGATTTTCGACAGGGTTGGATTTGTTTACGATGATTGTTAGCGCCTGACGCGGTGTATTCCGCGTCCGCGGCGGTCTTGCGGCAGCGTGGACGATTCCAGGCGGCGACAACTCCGACAGCAAAATCACCGCCAGTGAAACGAGCAGAGCGGGCATCGGTGGCATAGCTTGTAACCCTCTAGAAGGCAAATCCCAGTTGGAGCGCCAGTCCACTGATCGCTTGCTGGTGCCGCAAAGCCGTGTAATCGTACTGCAGCTTAATCGCCACCGACTCGGTAGCATCGTAACGCAGACCTACTGAGGGGCCATGCTGCAGGCCGACCGGTGTGTTGTAGACAGAGAGGAAAACTGGCTCGTCGTCAGAGGCGTTCACGTACTGGTAACGAAGGTAGGGACGGTACGAGCCAAACCGACGCGAAATCTGAGTATAGAAACCGGGCGTATCGAAGACGTGAGGAAGTCCCCGCGGCGCGTGACGAATCACCAAGGCCTCGTTGAGCCATTCGAATCTGGGGCGGGCGAGGGCGGCGTAGCCAGCAAGAATGGTCTCGCCGATTCGAGCCAACTCGGCCGGAGCAAGGACATCACGGTAAACAGAGAAGCCGACCTGCAATCCCGGAACTGCATCCGGTCGCGCGAAAAGGGCCAGGTTGAGGGATTTATGGTGGTTCTCATCCACAAAATTTTGCACTGACTGAAACCCCGGCCTCGAGGCACGTCCGTTTCCGATCTCGGCAATGTAGTGTAGCCCCACGTTCCCTGAGGGTATTAGCCCAGATGCTGACACTCCCACATTGTGAGTAGGCAGAATCCCTCCTTCGTCTTCAAACAGGAACAGGAAAGGGCGCCCCGTAGCAGTCTGGAACCAACCGCTGTGGCGGAAGGCAAGGTTGTAATAACCGATCGCGGTATGGTAGCGGCCCACCGCCAGTTTTAAATGATCGTTATACCTGTATTCGAGGAGCACGCGTTCAAGATCCTCCTCGTAGCTGTTGCCTCTACCCCTCTCAAAGACCAGGTCGGTCAGGAACCTAAACCGGTCAGAGAGGTGCGACGTGATGAAGAGATCAATCTGTCCAAAGGTAAATGAGGTCGACGTCCCTTTCTGGGTGTCACCATGAAAACTGTAATCGCCAAAACCACGTATGTTGAGCAGAGTCTCGTCAGCATCGCTTTTCTCCGGCTCCAGCGCTGCGCTCTGCTCGTTGGCGGGCGCTTCAGAGGAAACGCTGAGATGAGTTGGCAACTGTGTTATGGAAGGCTGGGCAAGCGCCTGCTGGACTTTTTCGAGTTGTTCGACCCTGGCCTGCAGTTGTTTATCTGCGGCCTCCAATTGCTCGATTCTCCGCATAAGCGCCTTTATGGTTTGCGTATCCGCGTCAGTGCCGGTTTCGGTTTGTTGCCCATCGAGAATGGTGGTGCTCACCAGAATCCCAAGCAGCACTGCAAAAATTCGCTTTACGATCGCCCAGTCGGTGCGGGAAATGGGAGAGGTTTCGGTCCCGAGAATGTGGAATCTCATTGTGGTCTCCTCAAAGCATAGCCGTCACAAATGGGCCCAAACGACTCGCCATTGACGGCGCACGAAACACAAGTGGCAGCGCGTGTGGCCTTAGGGTCGAGGATTCCTACGACTGGTTCTTCAGATTGCAGGCAGAATGAGGAATCCTTTGTGACCCTCTTGCGGGGGAGGAACAATCGTCCGAGCAGGCCGTCATTTCCGCGGCCATGGATGTAACTGTGCCACGTTTCTCGCGGGGGCGCGGCGGCATCGCGTCACGATCAACGACGACGCACAGCACAAAGCCAGAGCGGGCGAAGACATGAACCGTCGACAGTTCTTTCCGGCCTCCTGGCCAACATCCGTGCAAAGCTTGCGACCTTTCGGGCAGGTTGTCAACAGGTTCCCCGTGCGATCTATTCCTGTTCTTCCAGAGTCCCAGAGATGAATCAGGTAGGGCACAAAACCTGTCCTAAGACGTCTTGTAAAAATTGTTAATTTTTCTACGCTGATATTGACTTGGAATTTGCCCGAATCCTATAGTGCCCACGACTTGGCCAGATACGGAGAGAGTCCTTATTCTATCTTCCGAGATTCACATTCGGAGTGGAAAAGCAGGCGTCCTCGGGCGTTTTACATAGGCAACTGGACGACACCCCCCATTTAAACTGATTTTTAGAGGCCCCTCTGCATAGTGGGACAGTACTCGCCGCTAAAAAGGGGTGAGAGAGCTAGCCGCTTCGAACCCCTGTGCCCCCGGCAACGTTACTTTCCCGCCTGTGGCGGAGGGACAAGCGGGCCCGCCGAGAATATGACAACATTACGAGACCCGCTGCCGCGCCCAGCGCAAAAGGACCCAATCCCCCAAGTCGCGGAGCGCCATCGCGACCGGGTGGCAGTGATTGGTCCAATATCTGGTGAGCGCGGGTTAGTTCCCGAAGAAAGCGGTAGTAATCTTCCTCAGCTCGTCACCAGGGCACACACACTGGGCTTTGTGCTGGCTGATGCTTCGTTAAGGCCTGTTTCGGCCAACCACGAAGCGATCACGATTCTAACCTACCCGGGGTCGCCACAAAGCCTCGCGGCCGAATTTGACAAGAAAGTCCGGCGCAGTCTTCTGCGTGCTGAGGGCTCGCTGTCAAATGCGAATTGGGCTCCTCCCGTCATTCAGTGCAAGTCGGGGAGGCGAAAATATTTTTGCCGCGCATTTCTTCTGAACGAAGGACGAGCCTCGAAGGAAGCGATGATGCTGATCGTGTTGGAGCGAGGGATGTCTGCATCGCTGGCATTGTCCCAAGTCTCGCAGAAGTTCGGCCTGACACAACGAGAGCAGGAAACCCTCGCACTGCTGCTGCAAGGACTCAGCAGCAGAGAGATGGCGGACCGCATGAGGGTCAGCCCGAACACCGTTAAGGCCTTTCTGCGGCTGGTCATGATTAAGATGGCTGTAGCAAGCCGCTCCGCAATTGTCGGCAAGGTCCTGCGCATGGTGTTGTCCTCACCGTATCTTGGAGTCGAAGCAGCCCCTCGGGACAACGGAAAGTTCATCCGGGAATAGGGCATGATACGTGTACGACTCGCACCAAGGCACGGCGCCCTGATGCCCGGTTCCTCTGCTGAAAGCAACCGCACCAGCACTCAGCCCCTACGCTTCTTCTTAGTGCACCCATCATGACTGTGCCCGCTCGCATTGAAAAAATCAGCTGTGGTGGCGTGAGCTTTGTTGCAGATTGTGCGCTGCGGGTTTCTGCGCTCGTGAAATGTAGGACTTTCTTTCCCTCTTTCGCGATTGCCTCACCCACGCTGGCGATGGTTCGCGAGAGCAGGCAGCGCTGCTCTGGTCGAAGACGTGTTGTCGGCCGGCAGTTCCTTGTTTGCGGGCAGCAGCATCGCGACGCTTGATGGCAACCCGGAGCACCGGTGTCGTGCAATCCTCAAGGAGGTCTGGCACTCGTAGAAGTTGGTCTGCTCTAAGCGCGTTCTCGAAATACTTGAGCACACGGGCCCGATCGCATAGAAGGAAGATACCGGCACTGGTCTGCGTCACGCAGCATTGCGAGCAAGCGCAAGCCAGGAGGCTTTTTCCACACCCGCACTTGCAGCCCTGGTGGTGGCGGAGTTTTTGAGCCCCATTTATTCGTCTAGTCATGTATTCATTGCACACCTCTTTTGTTAACGATTTGTTACAGCAAAACGAAAAATCGGTGAAAGTCCTCGTCCGGTCGTACTAATTCGATTGAATTAGTCATTTGCCTTAACCGCCTGGGAGAATTGCATTCAGCGTGGTTGTATGCTGAAGTTCTAGTGTGAAGTAGGTTTGCCAACTGGATCTGGCTGCGCCCGCACCGGGACTCCAATGTCCATCCCCCCTTCGCCGGGTAAGCTCCAGGATCCATTTTTGGGTGAGTCTTCAAAATTCCTGGGTCACAACGAGGAGATGACTCTGCACCACAGTCGAGAGCTGTGCCTGAGGGAGCGGAGCTGTGAGTACACGCCACCAAAGTATGCAAGGCAGAATGGCCGTCTAAACGAGTCGGGGCGAGGTGGAGAAGATCTGTGAAGTGATCGCAGACAAAGCATCAGAATTCGGAAACGTCTCCAGGCCGCCGAAAGCGAACTCTCAACGGGGTCAAGTGTCGTGGCTGATCAGGGTTCTCGTCCTCGTCGCGCAAAGTGCATCGGTGTAATTGCAGAAAGGCGTTATCTTGCGCAGGCTCAGCCGCGCGGGATGATCGCAGCGCTGAGCAGTATCGGTTGCACCACAGTCGTTGTGGATCCGGAGGCAGGCTGCCACGAACCGGGCAACGACTCCTGGCTGCAAGGCTTTGACGTAGTGGTGGCGCGGGGTCGCAGCTGGTCAGTTCTCTCCTTGCTGTCGTGGGCCGAAGCCCGGGGTGTTCCCACCCTCAATACCCGAGCGGCAATTGCAAGGGTCCATAACAAGGCCGACATGGCGGTTGCCTTGAAGATGGCCGGGATTCCGACGCCAGTCACGCGATTTGGATCTCCGCGCGAGCTCGCGCGCAGGCTGCCGAGGCCGAATTTCCCACTCATTCTTAAGCCAGTCTTTGGCGACAACGGGAACGGGCTGCGCGTAGTGCAGGATGCAGCGGAACTGGAGAGCATGCCGTGGCCCGATAGCGTGGTGCTGGCCCAAAAGTTCGAACCGAACGACGGCTACGACGTCAAGCTGTACTGCATTGGAGAAGAGGTATGGGTGGTGCGGAAACCTTCCGCACCGATCAGCAAGGGAGCGGCGAACGGCGTGGCCGAGAGAGTCCAGACTACTGCTCAGCTTCGCAGTCTCGCGCGCCACTGCGGCGAGCTCTTTGGGCTTGAACTGTATGGAGTGGATTGCATTGAGACACCAACCGGTCTGGTGGTAATTGAAGTCAACGATTTCCCCAACTATTCGGCGGTACCGGAGGCCAGTGAAAAGTTGGCGGACTACGTATCGCGCAAAATCGGACAGAGAGGCTTGGCATGAAAATTGGCATGGTAATGCTTCGTCATCCTCCAACGCGCAAGAGCCCGATCATGCCGGAGGTCGTGCGTCTGCTGGTCGACTGGGGAGTTACTGTGGAGGTGATCTATCCGGAAGAAAGAGTCACGGATCTTGCCAATGTAAAACCGGAGCACGATCTGTACGTGCTGAAGTCGGGTAGCGAGCTGGCTCTGAGCCTGTCTGCGGCCTTGCATGCGACGGGGGCCAACATTCTCAACCCATACCCGGTCGCGGCCGCTCTGCGAGACAAGGTGGCGGCGACGCGCATACTTCTGGCTGCGGGCGTTCCCTGTCCCAACACGTATGTCACCTCGAATCCCAAACTGTTCGCCACCCTGCTCGACGCCGGGCCGCTTGTCGTCAAACCCTACCGTGGTTCACAGGGCCGCGGCGTACATGTGGTGTGGGATGCCGATGAACTCGATGACATCACTGCCGACTGTGGTCCGGTGTTTGCCCAGCGTTATCACAAACCTGAGGGCGTTGATCGCAAGATCTATTGCGTGGGTGGACAACTGTTCGGCGTGCTTCGAGCTTGGCCCGCCAAGACCTATGCTGAAAAGCTAGGAGAGCCTTTCACGATTACACCAGAATTGAAGACAGTGGCGTTGCGTTGCGGTCAAGCCCTAGGGATCGAGTTGTACGGGCTGGACGTGATCATAAGCGAGGGCAAGCCCTACGTCGTCGATATCGCGAGTTTCCCTGGATTCAAAGGTGTGCCCGATGCGGCGCTGCGCATCGCGGACTACATCTACGCCGCGTTGCAACGGGTCTTGGAGGGGCACTCGGCCGTGCTTCCGATGCCGAAGGAGGTCGCAGCATGAAAGCCGTCGTGATTGGACCGGGACGCATCGGCTGCGGATTCGCGGGCGAACTGCTGCACTCGTCCGGCTACGACCTGACGTTTGTGGCCCGCAAACCCGAGGTGGTCCGACACCTAAACCGCGTCGGGCGCTATCGCGTGAAGTTGACTAGCACAACCGAGCAGCGCGAGCAGGTAATCGGGCCAGTGCGAGCTCTATGGACTCAAGACACATCGGCTGTAAGTGGCGCTATTGCCGAAGCCAACGTGATTGCAACCGCCGTGGGTCCACAGAACTTAGCTTTGGTTGCCCCAATTCTGGCTGCGGGGCTTGAACGGCGGCGGTCTCCGGCCAACGTCCTCGCCTTCGAAAATCTCATCAATGCTGGGTCGTGGCTGCGCCGGCTGGTACGGAATGCAGTCCACGGCGCCAACATGGCAGAAGATCACGGTTTCTCGGGAGCTCTGGTAAAGCGTGCAGTTACGCAGAAACGGGGTTCTATCGCAAGCGATGAGCCTCTCGAATTCATCGGCGATACACCGAGCAGTTTTGTCGTTGACGCCACCTCCCTGAAGAAGCCATTTCCGAAAATCAAGGGCATGGTGACTACGAAACACTTCACCGCCTGGGCGTTACGCAAGCTTTATGTCTTCAGCGCCGGGCACGCGACTGCGGCGTACTTGGGATCCTTGAAGGGATACCACTATATCCACAGTGCGGTCCGCGATCCCGAAATCCGCGCCGCAGTCCTGGCAGCTATGAGGGAAGGGCAGCGCGGGTTGGAAGCCAAGTTTGGATGGGAGACCTGCAACGGCGACAAAGAACTGGAAGAAATCATGGCCCGCTTCGAAAACGCGTTGCTGAGTGATCCGATCCAGCGAGTGGGGCGCGATCCACGCCGGAAGCTTGGTCCGAAGGAACGCCTGGTCGGCGCCGCAAGGCTTGCGGAAAGAGCCGGTGTCGTTCCGGAAAGCCTGGTGTTGGCGACTGCCGCCGCCCTCTGCTTCTGCGACCCGGAAGATCCCTCGTGCACGGAGCTGAATACCCTGATCAGAAATTCCGGGGCAGGGGCCGTTTTGGAGAAAGTCTGCGGACTAGATCAGAAAAGTGAACTTGCGTCTTCTGTTCTCAAAAGCTGGGGACAACTGGCACCAGGCTGGCAACCAGGCAATCAACTGGTGAGCCTCGAGCGCCGGATGTGGGCCTGGGGTTAGCAGCCCGAGCATATTTCCGAGAATTCTGAGGAGGAGCAGCGATTGAAACTTTATTTCATGCTGGCGCGCCGGAGACCGGATGTTCCCAGCCAACTTGTCCTAGAGGTCTGCGAAATCCTGCGGCAGCGCGGAGTGAAAGTGGCATGCGGCATCGCGGAAGAGACTTTGTTGCGTCCCGATCGGCCGTTTCCTAAGGTCGATCTTTACTTATTGAAGTCCTATACCGAGCTTTCGCTCAGCTTGGCCGGAGTTCTACACCGCCAGGGAGCACGTCTTTTAAATCCGTACCCGGGGTGTTACGCAGCACGCAACAAAATCATTGCGTCGCAGGTTCTCGCGGCAGCGGCTATCCCGGCTCCGCGTTGCTGGGTGACCAGCGACTTTACCCTGTTGGGCAATCTGCTCAATGAAGCCCCGATTATTGTCAAGCCTTATATGGGCTGGCGGGGGGAGGGCGTTCATGTGGTTCGCAATCAGGCGGAGCTCGCCACTCTGCCTTTTCCCCAGTCGCCTGTGCTGGTTCAAGAGTATTTGCCCGGAAGCGGCGAAGACCTGCGCCTGTACATTGCCGGCGAAGAAGTTTTCGCTGTGGCGAAGCCATTTTCTGGTGACAGCTTTGCCCGCCCAGGGCGCCCCGTTCCGGTGACCACAGAACTCCGCAGAATCGGCCTCAGCTGTGGCGCCGCTTTCGGGCTCGGCCTCTACGGAGTGGATCTCATCGAAACGGAGAGTGGCCCCAAGGTGATCGACGTCAATTATTTTCCCGGCTTTAAAGGCGTAAAGGGTGCGTCCGAGGTGGTCGCCGATTACGTGCAGCGTTGCGCGGAGGGAGTGTGCGACCTGCCGGGGATCGTCGTTGCAACAGAAGCCAGTCCCGCGAGGGTCTCATGACGCCCGAGATAACTCTGCAGATAGAAGGATGCCTTCGGCACAAGTTGCTGTGGGAACTCCGGGGCGCGCCGAAGCCTCGTCTTGGCCGCTCAGCACCCTACTGCGTAGGAGCAAAGTTCGACCGAGCCCAGCTCGGGAGGCATTCTGCCCCTGTCGAGAAATGCGCGTTAACGCACTCGATCCACCCTGCCAATGAATAGCTCACGAACTCAGATGAAACGGCGCGTCAATTTTTCGCTAATTGCAATCGTGGGCGAAGGTTTACTCTCACGCCTCAGCTTTGGCTTGATCAGCTTCAGTCTGCCTCTCTACGCTCGCCATCTGGGACTGAGTCTCACCGAAGTCGGCGTGCTTGCGGCTCTCAACAGCGCGGTAGCCGTGGGATTAAAACCGGTGATGGGTTGGGCAGCTGATCGCGTTGGTTTGAAACGTACCTACCTAGCTGCGATCAGTCTGCGCAGCCTAGTGTCGCTGTCCCTGGGCTTCGCCAGTCTGCCATGGGAGCTCTTCGCAATTCGGAGTGTGCATGGATTGTCCATGTCACTGCGCGATCCTTCCGCGAATGCGCTCATTGCCGAGCACGGGGGAGAAAAATCCGTGGCTTCCGCTTACGCGTGGTACCAGACGGCCAGGAGCGTGGCGAGCTCGGTAAGCAAGGCCGTGGCCGGTATCCTCCTGACAGTCACTGCTGCCAATTACCCACTGGTATTCTTCATAGCGTTTGCCCTTTCGGTCCTGCCACTGCTGGTCGTCGCACGCTATGTCAAGGAGAACAGTGACACAACCAGCGCGAACGACAGCCGGGAACCATCTCACGTGGCCCCAGCTCAGGAAAGCGAAATCCCAGCCCGCACAACACAGGTCCGACCGAAGGTCCTGCCGTTCGTTGGACTGGGATTTTTAATCGCCAGTACTGCGGAAATGCTTAACGGCCTCTTCCCCGTCTTGGCGACTGAATACGCCGGTTTGAGCAAAGCGCAGGCCGGAATCGTCTACACAGTTTCAACGCTCGCCACGATTTTCTCCGGCCCGCTCTTTGGTTGGGTCTCCGACAATGTCAGCCGCAAACTTGTGTTGGCGGTGAGGGCGGCTGCCAACACGCTCTCTTCGATCCTCTATGTAGTCAATCCCAGTTTCGGTGGGGTCGCGGTAGCGAAGACAGCCGATGACATGGGGAAGGCCGCTTTCCGCCCGGCCTGGGGCGCGCTGATGGCCGAGATCTCTGGTTTCGACAAGCGCAATCGCGCGCGCACCATGAGCTGGATGAGCATGGGCGAGGATGCGGGGGGAGTACTCTCCCCGATTCTAGCGGGTTTCTTGTGGGGCACGTGGGGCATCGCCGCCTTGATGGGCGTGCGAGTTCTGCTCGCCATTACTACCGAGGTGTACGCCTTTCTTGTCGCTCGCACTCCGGGAGAAGAGCGTGTGCTTATCCGGCAACGACTAGACCAAGAAAAATCTGGGGCCCCGGTTCTGCCCAATTTGGCGGCAAAGGATGGAGAAGCGTAGCTCGGCATCGCTGGATATCTTAGCGCTTGCTCTTGAGCTTTTACCGGTAGAGAGGAGCGGCTAATGAAAAAAGCAATTCGAATGCTATTCCTCGTTGCTTGCGTTTCTTTGCTCCTACGAGTCCTCACGGCTCAGCAGCCGATAAAGGTACCCGTGGAACTACGCCGAGTACTGGTTCGACAAGAATCCGGAGTGCTCAGGATTGAGTTGCAGCTCAGTGGCCCGGTTACACCCCACCTGAGCAGACTGGATTCGCCTGCTCGAGTGATAATGGATCTACCCAAGACAGTGGCGGTAACACCCCAGCGTCGCCTTACCGTGGAGAGTGGCGGCGCGAACGAGGTGCGTGTGGGCATGAACGGACAAGTTCCGCCTACTACACGGGTGGTTGTGGACTTGGCGCGTCCGCTTGCGTACGAGATCGTTCCAGGCAGCGACAACAACTGGATTCTTCGGCTGTACTCTGTTGCGGCAAACGACACCAGCTCGATCCAGCTTGCCGATCCACGTCGCGAGGCCGCCCACCCGGCAACCGAAGTTTCTGTGTTGCCGAGAGCTATGTCACCATCCGCAGAGGAACAGACTGCTCCGACCGCGCCCAGGCCGGCCGCTGCGTCCGGTACTAGAGTCGTTGACGGCGCCACTGGCGGCAACAATGACTCGATTCTCCCTCCGCGGGCTATTCCCGCAAACAATTCCGGCCTTCTCCAGGCGGCTGATCAGCGCAACGAGACAAGCCACACGGCGACCGAAGTTCTTGTCTCGCCGAGTGTCTCCGCGCAGCCCCGCGACGGGGAGTCTGTTCGGACGGCACCGGCGCCGCCCACTTCCACTGTTACTGGACTCGTCGAAGACCGGAGCGGCGCGGTGATTCCGGAGGCGGACGTAACACTGGTCGGGCAGGCGACCGGCAGAGCACTGAACACAGTCACGGACGAGGCAGGCCACTTCGTATTTAGGGAAGTCGCACCCGGTAAATATCATTTGCGAGCAGAAACACAAGGCTTTAAGGCGCTGGAATTACCCCTTGAGGTTGGTGCACAACCCACGCCTGCCCAGCGAGTGCGCCTCCAGCCAGCTAAGGTGAGTGAGGAGATTACTGTGTCGGCTCGGTCCGACGATCCCATATCTCCTGAAGAGAATGCGAGTGCGGTTTATCTGGACGGAGACTTCTTGCGGAGCCTGCCAGCGAAAAACGAGAATCCCTTGGCGGTTGCCTCCCTCTTTGTGAACAGCGCTGCCAATGATGCGGAGGGAACTAAGATCGTAGTTGACGGGGTAGAGGACGCTACGCTCGATGTTCCGAGCTCGAGTATCAAGACTGTCGCCGTAAACAGCAATCCCTATTCCGCCGAATTTGGCAGGCCAGGAAAGGGCCGCATCGAAGTTACGACCAAAGGTGGCTCCCTTCGTCGCTTCCATCGGCGTTTCGAATTCGCTTTCCGGGATGCTGGACTGGATGCTCACAACCCCTACGACGCGGTTCGCCCGCCCAGGCGGCGCGAGTGGATCGCGGGCGAGCTCAATGGGCCGCTCTTCGCCGACAAGGCGACCTTTTTCGTTGGCGGCGATTACCTCAGAGACAATAACAACAGCTTCGTAGCAGCGGTAACACCAAGCGGCCCGCTATCGGAAGCCTTTCCCATTCCGGGGCGCGCCGCTCATTCGATGGGCCGAACCGAAATTCGGCTTACACCACTCCATATCCTCTCGCTGCGATACAACTGGAGCGAGACTCGACTGCCCAACCAAGGGGTCGGAGCATTCGATCTCTCCGAGCGCGCCTGGAATTCGAATAATCAGGCCCACGAACTTCGAATATCGGAGATCGCGACCCCTACCTCGGCTTTCCTGAATGAGTTCCGCTTCGACTTCAAGTACCGGCCAAAACTGGCTAGCAGCTCAAACAGCAGGCCGGCGATCCTGGTGAACGGCTCATTCAGCAGCGGCGGCGCTCAGATCTCGCGGAGCAACTTAGAGAAGGATGTGGAGTTCCAGGATCTTACATCTTATTTGCATGGCAAGCATTCGTTGCGGTTCGGAGCAGTTCTGAAATCAAGACTAATTGACTATTCGGATTCTTCCAATTTCGGTGGGACATTCACGTTTTCTGACCTGGCGAGCTTCGTGAACAAAAAACCGCTTCAGTATACGGTTAACGTGGGCGATCCGCGCGTGGCATTCTCCCAATATGAAGTCGCATATTTCTTTCAGGATGAAATCCGCCTTCGGCCGCAGCTGAGCTTGCTGGTTGGGCTTCGTCACGAACTCCAGTCGAATCTCAACGACCACAAAAATCTGGCACCGCGCATCGCGCTCTCCACCTCACCGGATGGTCAGACCATCCTGCGCGCGGGTATCGGCACTTTCTACCAACGGCAGCCAGTCACTCTAGAAGAGCAGTTCCTGCTTCTCAACGGCTCCCACTTGCACCAGATTGTCGTTAGCAATCCAAGCTTCCCTCTAGTGGGGAGCCCCTCTAGTCTTGTTTCCACTTCACCTCCCAGTGTGCTGCAGATTGATCCTCGCCTCCGTACTCCCTATGCCATCCAAGCCAGCTTGGACGTGGAGCGAAAACTGGGCCGAAAGACTACCCTCACGGCGGAGTACATCATGCTGCGCGGACTGAAGCTGTACCGCATGCCCGACGTCAATGCGCCGTTGCCGACGACTGGTGTGCGTCCTGATCCGAATTTCCTGAATGTTGATCAGTTCGAGACTTCAGGCAGTTCTCATTCGCACAGTCTCACTCTGGGTCTGCGAACCACGCTGGGCGGCAGATTACAGCTCCTGTCGCAGTACACCTTCTCCCACTCGATCGATGACACCTCGGGGCTGTCTTTTCTTCCGGCAAACAATTACGACTTGAGAGGCGAGCGCGGGCGGTCGGATTTCGACCAGCGACATCGGCTCAATTTTACCGGTCTCTTCAAGCTGCCCTGGGATTTCAACTTAGGTTGTGTTGTTTCCCTCTACTCAGGCATTCCTTTCAACATTACGACCGGCTTTGACGATGACCGCGATACAGTATTCAACGACCGCCCAAGCCTGGGAAATCCCAAGGCGCCCTTCAACTCTTTTGCGGTCGACGGACGTTTCATCGGCGGGACTAATGGCGTGCTGTACGACGGCGCACACGCGTTGTTCGGGGGCAGCTTCGTTCCTATCAATGCGACGAGTGTTCGCTGGTTGATTCTCCCTGGGCCAGGAAATGTTGGGCGCAATAGTGGCGCCGGACCCGGCTTCGCCAACGCGGACCTGCGCCTTGCAAAGATGTTCAGATTACGAGAAAGGAGCAAGGGGTCACGGTACATTGAGCTTCGAGCCGACGCGTTCAATGTGATGAACCATGTTAACTACACGAATTATGTCGGCACGCTCACCTCGGCATTCTTTGGGCGTGCAAACGATGCTCATGTACCACGGGAAATGCAGCTATCCGCGAGATTACGTTTCTGACCGGACTTACTTATGAAGGTCACGATTGCTGGGGATTCCCTGGTCTTAGAACCCAAGTTGTGTTCTGCGGGCGAGCTGAGGGTTTTCTCTTTAGCCGCGGATACTCCTATCCCTGATCCATGGTCCCGGGTTCGCCGATCACTGACCGACGAGTCCGGCAATGGTGATCCCTTTTGTGCAGGACTGCTGATCCGCAACGGGGCAGGAATCCTGATCGGAATAATCCAGGAACGCTGATCGGTTTTTTAGAAGAGTCCGCAGAGGTGGGGCAGCAAGTAAGTTGGTGACGCTTTCCCACACGAGGTGAGATATGGCACGACTTCTTCCCTTGCTTAAGAGCCAGATGGTTCATCTTGCCCCCCGCGAGAACAAGTTCTATGAGATGTTTGGGGAGATGTCCGACAATCTTATTCAGGGCGCGCGCCTATTGGTCGAGATCCTGCGCGACTTTCGCGATGTCCCCGTCCGCGTGCAGAAACTCAAGGACATCGAGGACCTCGGCGACATCATGACCCACAACATCATCACTAAACTCAACCAGACCTTCATTACGCCCTTTGACCGCGAGGATATCCACAAGCTTGCCTCCTCGATCGATGACGTGCTCGATTATCTGAACTCGGCGGGCGACCGCCTGGTGCTCTATAAAATCCAGAGCGTGCCTTCGGACGCGGAGAAGCTGGCCGAACTGGTGACGCTACAGTGCGAAGAGCTCCACAAAGCGGTGAAGAACCTGAATAAGCACGACTATGTGCTGGACCACTGCATGGAGATCAACCGCCTGGAGGATGAGGCCGATAGCGTCAGTCGGCGCGCTATCGGGCGCCTCTTCGATCAGGAACCCGATCCCATTACCCTGATCAAGCTCACGGAATTGTTCGAGGTTCTGGAAACCGCCAGCGACAAAGCTGAAGATGCCGCCAACGTCCTTGAGAGTGTCGTGCTGAAGAGCGCCTGACGGATACCGGCCTGCTGCCAGTCGTCAGGTGCCCGTCAAACGCTCCATGTAGGGATTGAAGACTTTGTAACGAAGCTCGCGCTCATAAACCGCGATGCTCTCGCCGGCGTCTTGGATTATCGCCTTCTTGAACAGCATGGCATCGCGGAGAGCATTCTCGCTGAGCCTCTGCGCAGTGACATCGTGGGAACCTTCACCCCAAGATTCCTGACGGGCCAGTACACACCGCGTCTTTCCAAGAACCCACGGCTTGACGAAGATCGTACCAAAACACCTTGGTCTGTGCTTCTTTGTTACGTTTTGGCGAGTCTTTGCTCAGCACTTCAATGACCCGTTGTGCTGTGTCAGGGTTTCGTTGGACTGGTAGGGAACCGACCACTGTGATCGAGGTTCAAAACGAACAGGTGCTCCTGTCCTCTGGAAACCGATCAATCCTCTGCGCTCCATTTGCGCTCCGTTAGTTGGTCCAGCGTGAACTTCTATAGCCTTTGGTGTCATCCGTGGCCCTGCATGTCATTGAAATTATGTTTTGTTGTTGATCCGATTCCCATAACAGGTAGAACGTTGCCGTCGGATGCGGTATAGCTCGATCGAGCCGGGTGAGACTGACCTTCTTACACTGGTATTTCACCCACCATAGCTTCGTCCACATAACACCAGACCCAATCCTCACCGGGTTCATTGGACCGTATCAGAGGGTGAGAGGTCTCGTGAAAATGCTTGGTGGCATGTTTGTTCTTGGATGAATCACAGCATCCAACATGGCCGCACGTCAGGCACAAACGCAGGTGAACCCAGGTGTCGCCTAGCTTCACGCAGTCTTCGCAGACGTGCTTGGTCGTGCTGGTCACTTTGATTTCGTTCAGGTGCCGGCATTCAACTGGCATTTTTTAACCTCGAAGTAGCGGTAGCTGCACTCATGGGTCTACTGTCTTCCAGTCCTGCGTTTAGATAGGAAATCCGGGCAATTGCGGACCAGTCGGCATCTCCCAGACCCCGCGCCATGGCTTCAACAAATCGGTCGTGAACCAGACTGGCTATCGGCATGGGAACTGCGGCCTCCTCGGCCGCGGCAAGGACTAGCCGATTGTCCTTTAATCCGAGTGGCAGTCTGAAGCCTCCCTGCTGAAATTTGTCCGCGGCGATGATGCTGCCATAAGTCTTGTAAATGGGCGCCGCAAACAGAGAAGTTGTGAGAAATTCCACGAACTGGGCGGCATCGAGCCCGGATTTTCGGATGAGCGCAACGGATTCCGCCAAACTCTCGATCACAGTCGTGATCAAGAAATTGCCTGCCAGCTTGATCAGGTTGGCTGCCGGCGCTTCTTCGCCGGCAACGAACGTCTTCTGTCCCATTGTGCCGAAGAGGCTTCGGCAGCGCTCGATTTCCTCGCCACGACCAGCGGCCACGATGAAAAGTTTCGCAGAGGCCGCTGCGTCCGGACGTCCGAACACGGGAGCGGCGACATAGTGTTGATGTTTTTCCTCATGGACCTTGGCGAGCCGGCGAGACAAGGCCACGCTGATGGTGCTCATGGAAATATGAACAGCACCAGCAGGAAGCGACTGAAGGACATTGCCGGCCCCCAGGACCAAGTCTTCCACCGCGGGATCGTCAGCCAACATCGTAATGATCACCTCGGCATTGGCGGCTGCTGCACCGGGACCTTCGGCAACCTTTGCACCAAGCGAGCGAAACTCCTCGGCGCGCTTCTTGGTTCGGTTGTAAACGGTCAGCGTATGGCCAGCCTTGATCAGGTTGCGCGCCATGGCTGATCCCATATTACCCAGGCCTATGAACCCTACCTTCATCATGCATCTCCTGCGACTCTGTGGCAGAGCCTGTCTCCTGCTCTCGGTCAATCGTCTGTTTTCCGAGCTGAGAATAGAGGCTTGCGTTACCCCAGTACGATGTGATGCTGGTAATGAGCCCCCGGTCGTTAATTTTGAGAAGCAGCTACCGATCTGACCCGCAGCACAGATCTCACGCGGGCACCAGGGGATGTGATTCCCTGGGGATCGCGTCCAGTGTTGCCTTGTCGAAGTTGAGGTGCGCCCGGATCAGTTCCGGGGGCGGGTGCGTCAGCCATTCCGAAAGCGAGAGATCCTGGAAACGGCTGCTCCTGAACATCTCGAGGAATTTCAGGTCCGTCTTGCCCGTGTTTTCAATATCGTGCGGCAGAGTTTTCTGAACGTAGCCCACGTCTCCGGTTTCAAAATCCAGGTTCCGGGCTCGGCCGCCGGTCGCAAACCCGGTCATCCTTCCCTGGCCATGTACTACTGCCATTCATCCGCGTTGGCATGCCAGTGGACTTCGCGCAGCCCACCCGGATGGACGGTCACGATGGCCGCGGCTACGGTCGTCGATACTTTGCAGGTGGTGGAGTCTGCAATCCGCACTTCGCCAACCCTGGGTGCGCTTGGTAACGGCCGGCTGATTGGCGCGAAACGCAAAATCATATTGCGTGATGCCCAGCGACCCTGCCGCTGCGCGTTGGTGCTCCGCAAGCGGGCCAGGGGGATCAGCCTGAAAAATAAACAGCTCTTCCCTCGGTAAGTTTTCCAGAGTCTTACCGGAGATGCCGAAATTCTTTGCCAGCACATCGCGAGGAGTGTGAGCCATCTAGTCGGTAAGCAGTATTGTCTCATTCTCGGAGAAGCTGCCTTGACTGTTGCACTTGCCGGTTCTTCTATTGCCGACTATGAACTCGGTGGGCGCGGAGGTTGGGAAGCCGATTGCGCCGCAGACTGCGAGCGTCGGCGTGGCCACCAGCCGCTTCGTGCGTAGTGAGGGTCAGGTGATCCGCCATAACATGTCATGGACGCTGATCATACCTGCTTACCTGATCCTGATCGGGTCGTTCTTCCATTGGGTGTTCCCGAATGTGATGCAGACGGGATGAACTACCACTGTCTCCCACGCTGGACTCGTTGCTCGCTGGCATTGGCCGGTTCATCCCGAAAGCGCTGGGAGGACTCGTTATCTACGTGCTTTCGCACGGCGCAATCAAAGGTGGACTCTTCCTCTGCGCGGGAATCGTGCTGCATCGCCTGCAGAAAATCGGCGAAAGTCATCTTCACGGATGCGGCCGGGGAATGTCGTTTACCGCATTATTCATTCTTGGAGCGTGGGGCCTGGCTGGAACTCCGGCCTTCGGCCCGCTGTTGGGCAAGAGCATGATTTCCGATGCAGCGGCAGATTTTCACCATGGCTGGCTGATATACGTCTTGATGTTCGCCGAAATCATTACGGCTGCAGCCGTGCCGCGAGCTGCTTTCCGGATCTTCTTTGGGTGGGGCGGCCCTGCACCAACCGATCCCTCTTCTCAAATCGAGGAACGTCCCGAAACTCATGGTCGGGCTGCATCATGAATGTCCCGGAGCACATGAAATAGGTTGGTCCCTTGCCAGTGTTCAGGCGGGACGATTGCGAAGAAATGAAGAATACTTCATGCGTGGATGTCAGCTAGTTGCTGGATCCGGCGCACACGGATTTGCTTTTCGCGCTTTCGCGTTTGGGCGATATCGTAGGAGGCCTGCATGCGCATGAGCGTGTCCATCTTCACCCCAAACGCCTTTTCAATGCGGAGAGCCATGTCCCCGGAAAGATCGGCCTTGCCGTTGAGCAGGCTGGACAATGCTGGCCGGGACACGTCAAGCGCCGCCGCGGCAGCCGTCACGGAGAGACCCGCGGGTTGGATAATCTCTGTGCGGATGAAATCTCCGGGATGAGGGGGGTTCTTCATAGGCATAGGCGTTTGCTCCTTGTCTCCTAGTGGTAGTCTTCCAAGTTTACGTCACAGATTTCGCGCTCTACGGTGTCGATGCGGAACGTCAGGCGGCGGTTCCCAGTGGCACTGAGGGACCATGTGCCCTTGCGGTCGCCGGTCAGCGTGTGCACCTTCCATGCTGGAAGCGAACGTAATTCCTCAGGGTCTTGCATGTCATCAAGAAACGCCAACACTTTACGGACCTTGTCCACCGTATCGGGCGGAACGCCTTTCGCGCCGTCTTCCAGGTAGAGCCTCTTCAGACCTTTATGGGCGAAGTTCCGTATTTTCACTGACCCGACTGTAGCCTGTAACTTAACGCTTGTCAAGCAGCGTTCTTAGGGAGCTTGGCGCGGGGGAGCCTGCCTCCAACAACATCTTTGCATCTGCCTCACAAACACTAATTTCTAGTATTGAGTAATCTAAAGTACTAGTTTATATTTCTCACATGCAATATATCCAAAGGAGATTGGCCGGCGTGCTGCTGGACGCGGCTCGACGCTTCCCCGCTGTGGTTGTGACTGGTCCACGTCGTGCTGGCAAGACCACTCTTCTGCGCAAGCTTTTTCCTAAAACCCAGTTTGTACTGCTCGAAGATCCTGATGTTCAGGCACGGGTGCGGAGTGATCCCCGCGCCTTCCTAGAGGCACTCCGTCCTCCAGTCGTCTTCGAC
>DATEPX010000398.1:0-4432 GCA_035272945.1 Terriglobales bacterium | reverse complement strand
CGGGGGGCAGGACGCAGGAAGCAGCAGGGGAATGGGGACACCGCACTCGACTGCTGTATGTCGCCTCTTAGCTGCCTTCTGGGACGAGGACAAGCTCGACTGTACGCGTTCCCCCGTTCCCGGTTTCGACCTTGACTCGATCTGGGTCTACACCCGACGCAGTCAGTTGTCGTTTCACGTTGTTGGCGCGGGCCGTCGCCGTCAAACCCTCTTCCGAAGGGTTGCGGTTGCCGCGCACGAGCAGCACCGAGTTCGGGCTCTCGCGGAGGGCCTTGCGGGCCGCGTCGAGCATCTGCTTGCAAATGCTGGACACGGTGATCACAGCTGGCCCCGTCTCGGGCTTGCAGGTTATCGCCTTGGCGAAGGTACAGATGCCGATGAGGTGAGACTCCGCTTGCCGGGCGGGCGCGGAAACCTGAGTGGGTGCTGGGGCCTCGGAGACTGCCGCAATCGGAGCAGCGGGTTGGTTGCTCGGCATCACGATTTGAACCGGCGATGGGGCTGGTGGTTCTGCCTGAGCTACTTCTAGGGTTTGGCAGTCGGCTTCAGTCAGGTGCGCCTTCTTCGCCGCCTTGGTCTGGCAGAGAATCTTTGCGGCCGCTCCGCGATTGCCAATAAGCGAAAAGGCGCGGGCACTCTCGCGCAAGTCGCACTCAGTATCTAGCTTGGAGCCGCCGAGCGAGATGCCACCGACGGGGCCGGATACGCCCGCAGAGCCACCCACGCGGCAAGGTGCGGATGGGATTGCATCAGGCGAGTATGCGAAGGGAGCCTGGCGTACTTGCTTGTACACCGTGGTCTGAGAGTTTGACTGACCGCCATTCGTTGCATTGCCGCTCGTGGCCGTGACACTGCTGTTGCTGCTGGAACTCGAGTTGGAAGTGGCACTGCTATTGCTGCTCGAACTTGAGCCAGAAGTAGAATCGCTGTTGCCACCCCCGCCTCCGTTCCCGCCGCTGCCCCCATTTCCGCCCTGGCCGCCACTACCGCCGTTGCCGCCATTACCGCCGCGGCCACCACCACGTCCATCGTGGTTGTGGTTATCGTGGCCCCAAGCATTCCCCTTGGGGACCTTCTTACCTTGCTTCGAGTCGTTGCTGTGGCCCTTGGAGTGATCGATCCCATGGTTGTCATCGTCGGCAAAAACCGCGAGGGAGACGGTACAGAACATTATGATTAGCGCTAAGAAGAGACCTGCCTGCTTCTTTAATGCGAGTCTTAAACCTGAGAATTTCATGTGGCCCACGCGTTTCCATATTCTTGGGTGAGTTTCTTAAGGGGAGTACCGCTGGTTTAGGATCTAGCTCCTTTCTTTGTGCAATTGGATGGCCTTTGTTCGCTTCCTGAAAGGAGTAGTTATCCTATATTTATCAATAGCATAGAGCTGAATCACGAAGCCAGGCCAGCACCTGCTGTTGAGCGCAAATGCAAGATGGCTCATAGGGAGGCTACTACTTTTCCACTTACCGGAATTGGGGTTTATGACAAGTGCTGCCCTAACCTTCCAGGGCGGACTTTAACGTCCTATGCCTCGGCTCTCTCAAGGCACGTATGCAGGGAGAAGAATTTCTGAGTGCGATTTCCTGGACCCCTCATTTCGATTCCGAAAATCTGAAATTAGCAATCAGCAAATCAGCAATCAGCAATGAGAAACCCTCCCTCCGTCCGTGGCAGCGGAATTTACGGCTCGCTCCCCGGACTCAGCCCGACCAGAGGAATGGTCTTCTCCCGCGCCAACTGGTTGTAAGCAGCGAGGTCGGTGTTCACGATTTCCTTCCACTTCGCCAGCTGTTCGTCGGCTTGTCTGCCGAGGTCGTCGAACATCTCGTAATCCTGCTTGGTCGGAGCAGCATCGGCGCTCGACACGATGCCGCCGAGAGCGACCAGCAGGTTGTTGAGCCGGATCGGATAGTTGAGGACGTCCTGTCCACTTTTGGCCTTAGTCTGGATGAGCGCTTCCTCAACGACGGTCATCTTCTTGTCCAGGGCGGCGCCCGCGTCGGCCAGCGCCTTGGCGTTCGGATTCTTCTCGTCCTTTAGGCGCTTGTTGAGCGCGGTCATTTGGGCACGGAGGTCGCGCATCTGCCGGACGGCGTCGTGCACTTGCGTGACTTTGCCGACAATAGCCTGCATCAGGTCGAACTGCCGCTTCAGGTCTTCGGCTGTAATCTTCAGTCGCGGATCAGGGACGATCTTAAACGGCTGCGTCTGCGATTTGCCGTCTACGGTCAGCCGTACCTGATAGTCACCGGGCAGGGCCGTTGGTCCGTCAGTCGAGCCGCCCCAGAGCGGCGAGTTCGGAATGCGCGGCGCTCCCTCATAATGCAGGTCCCAGACAAAGCGGTTGATGCCCGCTTCGGTCGCGATCTCCGCCGGCCGCGTGCGCGCAAAGAAATTTTCTTCGCCTTCCGGCGCTGGCGGGTGTTTGGGCGGATAGGTCCGAATGACCTTGCCCGCTGAATCCAAAATTTCAATCTTGACGCGCGACTCGGTTTTCTTTTCTTCCCCAGCCGGAGACTCCGGCGTGGCGCCCGACGAGGTTGAAGCCGCCTCGGTTGAAGTCGCAGGGCCGCTTGCCGGAGCTGAAGGTGACGCGCCGGCCTCGCCTTCGCCCTTCTTTTCTTCCGGTTTCTTGATCTCGGTCTTCAGGTAGTAGTAGATGACCGCGCCGGCCGGCGGGTTCTGTCCCGCATTGCCGCCACCGAAAAACGAGGCCGGGAATGAGGTGTGGCTCGCCTCAGCAGGCGCGAACAAATGCACATCGACCGTTTTGAGTGAGTCCTTCCATTGCCGCAGCGGCGAGAGGTCGTCGAGGATCCAAAACGAACGTCCGTGCGTGGCGACCGCCAGGTCGTCGTTCTTTACGATCAAGTCATTTACGGGCGCCATTGGCAGGTTGAGCTGCAGGGGCTGCCAGTTCGCTCCGTCGTCGAAGCTGGCATACACGCCGCGCTCGGTGCCCGCGTAGAGCAAGCCTTTGCGCTTGGGATCGACGCGCACCGCGTGAACATAGACGTCCTTCGGGATGCCGTTCACGATGGCCGTCCAGCTTTTTCCGAAATCAGCGGTCTTGAAAATGTAGGGAGCGAAATCGTCCATCTTGTGCCGCTCGACCGCCACGTACGCGGTGCCTGCGTCGTTTGGAGAGGCTTCGATCATGCTGACCGTGCCCCATTCGGGCATGGCCTTGGGCGTAACATTGTCCCAGTTACCACCGCCATTTCGTGTCATGTGAACAAGTCCGTCATCGCTGCCGTCCCAAATCAGGTCCTTCTGCACGGGCGACTCAACCACCGAGAAGATGGTGTCGTACACCTCGACGCCAGTGTTGTCCTTGGTGATCGGGCCGCCGGACGACTCCTGCTTCGTTTTGTCGTTGCGCGTGAGATCGGGCGAGATGATGGTCCAACTCTTGCCTTCGTCCGTGGTCTTAAACAGGACTTCGCCGGCGTAGTAGAGCGTGTGTGGTTGGTGCGGCGAAAACACGATAGGCTCGGTCCACTGGAAGCGATGCTTCAAGTCTGCCATTCCCCAGCCAATCGGATTGCGCGGCCACGGATTCACCATCTGAGTTTGCTCGGTGTGATGGTCGTAGCGCGTGATCTCGCCGCCGTAGGAGCCGGCGTAGACGATGTCAGCATTCTCGGGATCAGGAGCGATGTACCCACTCTCCCCACCGCCGACAGCATAGAAGTCGGAGCGATCGATACCTCCATTTGCGCTTGCGCTGGCGATGGCCACGGTGGAATTGTCCTGCTGCGCCCCGTAGAGCCAGTATGGGAACCGGTTGTCGGCAGCGACATGGTAGAACTGCGCGGTCGGCTCGTTCATCATGCTGGACCAACTGGAGCCGCCGTCGGTAGAAATGGTCGCGCCCCCATCGTTGCCGTTGATCAGGCGCTGGGGATTGTCGGGATCGATCCACAGCCCGTGGTTGTCGCCATGCGGCGTGCGCAGTGGAGTGAACGTTTTGCCCGCATCGATCGAACGGTAAGTTCTGGTGTTCAGGATGTAAACGACGTCAGGATTTTTGGGGTCGGCGAAGACGTGGGTGTAGTACCATGCGCGCTGGCGGTACTGACGGTCACCATTCGTGAGTTGCCATTTCTCGCCCCCATCGTCGGAGCGGAACAGGCCGCCCTTCTCAGCCTCAATCAAGGCGTACACGCGGCTCGGGTTCGACGTCGTGGCCACGCCGATGCGTCCGAGAGTGCTTTCGGGCAGGCCTTTGCCTGTCAGTTTCGTCCACGTGTCGCCGCCGTCGGCCGAGCGATAGAGACCGCCGCCGGGACCGCCCGATTCCATCGTCCACGGTTTGCGCACTGCCTGCCACATGCCGGCAAACAGAATGTTGGGATTTGACAGGTCGAACTGGATGTCGATGCCGCCGGTCTTGTCGTCCACGTAAAGAATCCGCTGCCAGGTCTTGCCC
>DATEPX010000397.1:0-4044 GCA_035272945.1 Terriglobales bacterium | reverse complement strand
ACTCAGCGATGGCATTCTGCAGTTTCCCCTGCTGGACAAACTTCTCCGCAGAGCTGAGAGCCTTCTGCTTGTTGAACCCAAAACCAAATGCCATATGAGTGCGGACTCCGGTTCCGGTTCCCCCGCCAGAAACAGCGTCGTTCGGGAGTTCACCGGCGGATTCCCACCCTGCGATGAACCTGAGGATCAGTCGCGGATGGTCTTTCGGACAGGGCCATTGTAAGGCGCACGGCCCAGAATCGTATGGTTACCAAGGGTTACCGAAAGGGAGTGTACGACCGATTACCTTGGGCACCGGGAGCTTCGTCGCAAGCACTATGGAGGGGCAGGCCCCTTGGGCTCATTATTCCCTGAACACGCAGCATTCATTGCTGCGCCACAGCCTCTACGTTATATCTGCCATTGGCGATAACATTCACCACCGTTCCATTTTTAATGTAGCGATCGAGGGTATCCGCGTTCGACCACTCCAAATCCCACCCGTTCTCAATGGCAACTATTGTGTACTTTCCCGGCAGCACGTTCGGCAGGCTAAATGTTCCGTCACTATCGCTCTGGTCTCTCCGGAACAGAGGGATATTATTCTCCGGGTGCTCGGGGATCAGGACAATCATTGCTCCTGGCAGCGGCTGGCCTTCGCGCCGCGCGGTGCCGGCGACCTGCCCTAAGCCTTGCGACAAGGTCACTATCAGCCGGACAGGCATTGCATTCGCGATTTCAATATTGTGGCCTGTCACCTTCGCACCTGTGGCTTCGATGGTCTTCACGGTAGCGCGTTGGGTGGTAAATACAGAAACTTCGTACGTTCCCGGCGGCAACGGCTGATTCTGAAGGTCGAATTCGCCTTTCGCCGAGATTCTTGATCCGAACGCCGCGCCAGAAGTGCGGCTTCGTAATAGGACATACGCCCGTTGTGGCAACACTCGGCTTCCATCAAGTTTCACGACTCCGGTCACAGCGCTCGCCCGAGTGCCTTCTGATTCACTAATATCCGCATCGCCGGAGATATCGACTTCCACTTCGCGGCTGCTCCGTTCCTTGCCAGCCGAGGTAAAAGCGAGAACGAAGTGGCCAGGAGGCAACCCCCCAATTGTTATTTCACCTTTGCCCATTACGAGACCTTCGTTGGGCACATTGATAGGGTCTCCATCGAAGACGCGCTGCGTCACCGTTACGCCCTGTGATAGCGCACCCGCCAGCTTGATCCGAACGTTCAGGGCAGGCACCGGCGTCAAAGTGATATCTGCCGTGACTCGCTCACCCGGCTTAACAATGATCGGCTTGGCATCATTTGCGTCAGTTGCGCCGGGATAGTAAGTGATGGCGTAAACCACATCCAATGCAGAACGAGCCTGGTCGGGCGCAGCCGTGGTCGCCGCGTCACAGCCTTCACACTTAACATTCTTTACTGTGCGTCCATGCTGCGCGTACCAGGGCTGTGCGGACACGACCACAAAATAAGTTCCCGGACGCAATCGGCTGAATAAGTAACGACCCAAATCATCGCTTCCCTCCTGTGCCTGCAAGTAGGTCCCTTGATGGCCATTATCAATTGCTCTGCGAAAGAGCATGACTTGCGCGCCACGAACTGGCTCATTCTGCTCGTCGAAGATCGTGCCTGAAATCACAGCATCCGGACGCAAGCGGAAAATCAAGTTCTCCGAGATCAGATTCGACCCAACAGCAATGGCCGTTGAAAAACCTTCGTGTTCGTCAAAAGCTTGCCGCGCGAACCCCTTGTGTTCTGCCGCAAGCCAGTATTTTCCTGCTCGAAGATTTTCGAACGCGAAGCGGCCATCTTCTGCCGTCATCATCGCCTGTGCGGCGTCATTTTGCGGAAGCCCGACGGCAACTTGCGTGTGCGACAACGGTTGCCCGCTCAATGCATTCACAACGGTTCCACTAATCCGGGAATTCTGTCCTGCAGGCGGCTGTCCCAGCGCAGCCGTGACGGCGAGCACAATCGTCAGCCGGAAAGCTGCTCTATGCGCGCTCATTTCTCCACTCTCACCAGATCAAGCGAGATGCTACGACTTTCGTCCGCTTGCAAGGCTATGTGCGTCCCTCTCGTCAGATATTTGCTCATGACTTCGGGGTTGGCGTACTCGAGTGCATCGCCGCGATCAAGAGCAATCACGTCATATTCGCCCGGCGCTAAGCCACTCTCGGCAAAATCTCCCCGCGGAGACGTCCAGACCATCTTTGCCTTTTCGGCTGCGCGTGCGGGAAGCACAACAACCGCTGCTCGCTTCCGCCCCTCGCCGATCGCCACCTTCCCGTTGACGCTGGCCCCATCATCTCGCAGCACAATTTCAATTGGCGGTGTCTCCACCCCTGGCAGCACTGTGAGTTCATCGCTCAACAGGTCTGTGTCGCCACACTGTGCTTGCCGTACATACCAATCCCCGACCGGCTGAACTTCCACCGAATATTTCCCCGCAGCCAAATCATGAATCACCAGCGCCAGCCTATTTTGAGTTTTTTCGACGTTCGATGAATATTCCGGTGCTGCCCGTGCGGGGTCCGTCACTCGAAAACGGACGCTCACCAACCGGACGGATTGTAGTTCTGATCGCTCATGTCTATGTACCGGCTCAAGTTTGACGATCACAGGTATTGAATGCGGCGGGGACAGAGCGATCTGCAATCTGTCTACATCGGAATGAACTACAAGAGGAACCTCCGCGCTGGAAGACCGCCCACGTTCACTCCAGGTAGTGGCCCTGAGAAGATAACTGCCTGCAGGAACATTCGCTTGAAATTGGCCAGTTTCTTGATCCAACCTCACGGGACGAACAGCTTCGCCGTACTGGTTCACCACTTGCACGCTTGTCCCCTGCGAGTCCGATAGCCCGCTTATGGCGCCGGTGATATGAAATAGAGGTTCCGGTTTAAGTAACAACCTGGCCTCAAACTGCTGGCCGGGTACCAGTTCGATCGCTGTCGCCGATTCCCGCGCAGGCGTGCCGGCATAATAAGCGGCGGCGAAACCGAGTTGCCGGGTGGCAGAGCGTGCGTTGGGAAAACTGCTGCGCAGCTTCGGACCGGCCTTCAGGTAATAAGTGTCTGGTGTCAGATTCGCAATCCGAAACTCCCCATACTCATCTGTGCGTGCACTCCCAGCTTGGTCCCAGATTTTGTGCCCATTGTTGATGTAAAGTGCGAAAGCCATCACCGGTGCAGCTTCGATCGGCTCGCCGTCTTCAGACTGGATTTTCCCCTGAATCGCCGCTTCGGGAATGAGTTTGAGGACAATCGCGTCTGCCTCCGGACCCACCGTCACGAGGGCCGGACTGGATCCTTTGCGCGCGGCTTCGCCTTCCGAAAAAAATCCCGGCTTCTGGACGGTTACACTGGCCTGCCCTGGTGGAAGCCCGTTGAATTCGAAATGGCCGCTATCATCAGTCAGGCTGGCCTGCCCGGGTCCCATGTAGATCTGAACCAGTGCCCGCCGGATCGGTTCACCTGTGAGCACATTCACCACTGTGCCGCTGAGCGAGTACTTGGTCTCAGACTTAGCAGATGATTCTTGGATTTGCGAGAAGACCTGACACGCTCCCAGCAGAGGCAAGAGCAGCAACGCGATCAGCTTGGACGAAAACGCGAGTCTAAAGAATGGTGGCCGCATCGCAGAACGTCCGAGGGGCCGATTTTAAGGAACTCAGATTGTTTAGACACCTACACAAGCAGGAATGTTGCCTTTAATAGATGGCCATTGTTGCGCGGGAGCCCCGCCCGCGCACCATCACGTAGTGAACAGCCTGCACCAACCACGTAGGGACAGCCGCCCTCTGTCCAGCGAGCGTAGCTCGCCGCTTCCATGATCAATCGAGCACGCCCTGGTGGAAAGTGCCGTTGCGAGCAGTTCGGTTACGCGCGCACAGTAGCTGCCAACAGAAGTAAGGACAACAAGAGCAACAGGGGCTTCGGCAGCTTGCGCAGAATCTTCCAGACCATGATGCTCATCGACCTGATCCTCCGGGAATCCGCGAATGAATCTGTCGTCCAAGTCCTGGCCGCCTGAGAGATTCAGGGCTTGGCACA